>NZ_CP182573.1:3594718-3915827 GCF_054301215.1 Schinkia acidoalkalinis | reverse complement strand
CACTACCAAATGAAAAAATACCATCATACCCTTAGTGAACGTGGCATTACGCAAAGTATGTCCCGTAAAGGAAACTGTTACGATAACGCTGTTATGGAAAATTTCTTTGGTATCCTGAAATCAGAACTTCTTTACCTAAAAGAATTTGAAAGTGTTGAACACTTTAAGCTAGAACTAGCAAAATATATTGATTACTATAATCATAAACGAATTAAGACAAAACTAAAAGGCCTGAGCCCGGTTCAATACCGAGTCCAGACCTTACAAACTGCCTAATCGAAATAACCTGTCTAACTTTATGGGGTCACTTCATTTTTGTGAGTGTTTTTTTGTTTCAAAATTTCAGAAAATAGTTTATGGGGTTTTCTGTAAGCTATATGTAAAGTTTCTGTGAAGTGATTTAATTTTGTGATGGAGTTGAAATAGTTTTGCCTGCTTTCCCTACCGAGCAGTCACTATGACTGTTCGCTAATTCAATTTTTAGGGAGGCAATCCCAATAGTTACCGGCATTATCCGCAAATCCTTACTTTAAAGTGTCTGCAGATTTTTTATTGGTATTTTTTTATTTGACACTCTTATTTTTCATACTACATACTTAACATTCGTAAGATTTATTCATCATCCTCGTAATCAATATACTCGTCTGGTCCATAAATATTTAACTTTGCGCCTGAATAAACCAATTCAAGTACCTGCATAAAATTACAATTATTATTACCTTCATCCCATCCATTTAGCCCTATGCTATACATCCAATCCGTAAAGCTGTCACTGCCGACAAATCTATTATATGTACTTCCAACAGATGATACTTAAAGCATTCCCAGCTCAAAATGGAAATCTATATACCTAATTTCACGGGGATCGTAGTTGCATACAAAGCCAAAATCGAATTCCATATCAGGTTCAACTCCCTTTGCAAAGGCTTCAAGATAATCTTGAATTGCCAAGAAGAAGTCAGACATGCGTTCTGATTCATGTTCATTAGTATATTTGGTAAAAGCTTTAATGAGTATGGCTCTCATATTTTGAAAACTTTCGACCTCTCCAGGTAAAACTGAATCTTCTTCCTCATCTTCATCATAATCCGAAACTATTAGATCTGGCCATAATTGGCTTGTCTCCTTATGAAGTTCTTCCAGTTTTCTATGCATATAGGACATAGTATTAAAAACGGAATTCAGCATAGTTAGGTAGAGATGAATATACATATTATTATCGCGGGGTTCGAAATACATGGCAATAATGTCATTGATTATTACGTTGGCACTGACCATACGTTTTGCTACATCAAGGACTTATATCACTTAGTTGTGCTACCGAGTCGCAAAATACGTCATCATCCGGCATAGCAACGTTTCGTATATCACAAAGCAAGCCCACAGAATCTGGTAATTTGAGTTTTATATAGAAAAAGTCATTAGCCTCTTCTTGCGTTTTTGGTCGATACAGCTCCAACAGTTCTTCAAGGGCAGACAACAATTCATTACTACTATTAAGTATCTCATTAACAATTAAACCGAGTTCTCTGCAGAACTGAACTAAGTTTTTCTGATTATCCCGTGCCATGCAACTACCTCCTATCGAAACTAACTTCTCCAGCCGAGGCATGCACAAAGAATTATCGACTGGTGCCATAGATATTTACCATTCGTTTTTCTAGGTAGATTTTATATAATTTGTTCCACTAATTCTGCAACCTCAACATGTAAGCCTTATCAATAAATGGTACTATTTGTTCTAAATTATCTAGCCACTCTAGCCTATGTACACTTCACCTGGAGTTAGTTTTATCCCATCAGATTTTTCATATATATGACCAAGTAATTCATCTATTTCCTTTTGCATTACTTTGCTGTTTCTGTATGAAGCTTTTTTCCTAGATGAAGGACAAAGCATACATTTCTAGCTATGGTGATAGTTGCAAATTTGAATCCCTTCTTACTTACATAGCCGATACAATCTGTGCGAACCCCATTATTATTTCTTGCATGATAGTCTTCAACTTCATCCTTATAAGGACTTTCATTATAAAGATACTCATCTATTTCACTTGCTAACATTCTAGCTTTCTCTGTTTTAAACAAGCTAAAATAGTAATCTTTTGTTTTCCCAGTGTGCGTTCCCATTTTTTCTCACCTCCATTAGTACCTCTTGGAAATAATTTCACTCCACCAATTCCAACGCCCCAGCAAATAATTTATCAGGAAAAGAATTATGCCTTAATGTTTTATCTAGAGCACCTGCTGTTCCTTTTACATGCATAGAGCCTCCAAAGCCCCGAGATTTCCAACGAGATACTTTAAAGGTGATTTAAATACGAGAATCATTGGTTTTGTCATTTAGACTTTTTGCAAATGATCAATTTCATTAAATAATTGTCCTACTTCCTGTTTTGATAAAGAGTACTCATCTTTAATAGCGCAGCAAAGTGAAAAAATAAGCTCAGAACCTTCCGATTGCTCAAATTTAATTTTGAAGTTCTCCATCAAAAAATAGCCCATTTCCCAACGCAAGTTATAGTTAGCGTTTTTCATATAGTTATCTCTTTCATTTAATAATTTCTCAACAATTGCCTCTTGTTCGGGATTCTTACATAAATAGTATTTCAAGTCAGGCGAATAATCATTTTTATTAATGGCATATACAGATGAGAAAAGGGTCTTAAAGAATTTAAAATCCAAAGCGGGGCCGAGCAATCTAGCAAAATTACTATTTAAAAACTTCCCAAAAGTAAATAATGCCCGATCAATTTTTCCTATTTTATTTATCTTTTCTTTTACAGTTAAAATGGAATCGAATTTTGAATGAATAAAAGGCAAATAGATTTGCAAATAAAAATCAAACATGTCCTCATGTATTTCAGAAATTTCTCGAATTAATCCAGTTTTTATGTATTGATAGGCTCTATAGGTGTGCTGGTCAAAGATGGGGTAATAATCAGGCCTAATAATGTGTAGCAAGTAAATTTTCCATACACCTTCTCGACCCGTAAACTTCATAAATTGAGGTATTATGCTTTCTGGATTAGATTCTTTTAATTTATTAATTAAATCGATTTCCTCACAAATCCTACCCACTAATTCACTTTTTTTCCCACTTAATTTCATCCCATTTTTCCAAATAAATAACTCCTTTATATCCTCTTCTGTGAACGCTCTCTTATAGATATTCTCAAAATATAATTCATTTCCCTTATCATGTTTCGGGCTGTATGCATAGAAGTCTTCCCAAAACAAGATAAACCCTTCAAAACTATTAGAAAATTTCGGGTTTAACACTGGATACATTGAACTCACCCTATCTTGGTTTAATTAAATAACCATATTTATTAAGTATTGGAAGAGGATTTAATGGCTTTACTGCACCACTTAAATATTTTCTAATAATAAATGTCATTTTACTTGTTTTTCCAGACCCTTGTTTCATGGTAAAGGTAAAGTCAATAACAAAGTCAAAGGAACCTTCATCGTCCTGTTCTATTTCCAGAAAACTTTTAGCAGGTACCTTCCCCAATACGTCATGATGGCGTGATGATTGAATGATTTCATCATCCGTCATAAAACCACCAGTTTCATAGGATAATTCCTCAATATCCTTATTGGAATTATTACAAAATACACTGTGTAATAAAAGCCATCGGGATCATCAGGCCGATCCTTATAATAGCCAAAAAATAGTCCATATAAAAACCTCCTCTGAAAAGTATTCACATTTATTTTTTTTCGGTGGTACAACTTTGCAAAAAAGGTGGGCAATGTTTTAAATGTTTTTACTGGTTAGAAAGATTTTATGATTAAATCAATCAAAGGTCTTCCCTTTTGTCCATCTTTAATTGGTGTCAGTTTCCTGTTTTCGTTTCCATCACCACATAAGGAATTACTACTCCCGTTGTATCTTTACCAATCTTTATAATATCCCAATCACCTATTTCATAGCTATTTTCCGCAAGATCAAAAGCTGCCTTTTC
This sequence comes from Schinkia acidoalkalinis, assembly GCF_054301215.1. The sequence goes on along the minus strand of NZ_CP182573.1, from coordinate 3,911,856 downwards.
ATTTTGAGCAGATACCACACATTCATAATTCGCAGACTTTAAATGGAAAAGAAAAAGTGGTCGGTGCTTGATATAATTACGTAATCCAATGATCTGCTCAATTTTCCTTTCAAACTTATCAAGATTATGAAGAGAATGTTTGCGCTCTTCTGTATTCGTTTCCATATCTCCTAAATAATGATCCACTTCTTTAATAAAACCATCCCTATACATGACATGAATTATGCAGGATGGGTGATCTGTTGCAAATATATCCGGTTTCGGATATATAAAAGATCGAAAATCGAATTCCTCTAATAACGCTTCTAATTTCTTAATTTTGCTTTTAGAAACTTTAAATTCTTCTTCACCCATATGAAATACGTGCATATGTCCCAGCCATTTCGCAGTACCATCCTGGAGGATCTCAACCTCATAAACTGGGCATGTACCGTAGCATGGCGTTCTCGATAGAAATATTCGTTCAAACATCCATTTCATCTTCCTCTTATTTCTTATATTAATTCAAAGTATACAATCATTTAGAGCTCCCAAGTACTAATTATCTCACTCACAAAACCACTTTTAACAAAGAATACAGCAATTCCTATAGAGTCCAAAAAATGCGATATTTTATTGAAGAAATCTCTATGATCATTATTGTCAGGAATTGCAAAAGCAACCTTATAATCATAAATATCTAATTTCGACATTGACATAGCTTCGGCTACCGCAAATAGCAATTCTGAAATATGAACTTTTACTTGACTTCTATCAAACGGTTTACCATACCTTTTTGATGATGATTCTGAGCTCGTCTCGCCAACTGCTTCAATATATAGCATTCTCGTTACTTTTTCCCCATTCTTTTTGCAAATAATATCTTTTCCGGAATGCTTTATTTCTTTTTTACGGCTCACGATTTCATATCCATGTTTTTCAAGTTCATGACACACAGTATCAATAACATCTAATTCAAATAACATATAAACACCTGCTTTCTAAAAATATTTACCTTTTTATTTATTTTACCAACTCATCCACTTGCTGCAGCACTTCCCCCGCTTTCCCCTTAATAGTAAGATCAAAGCTAGAGTTTTGTTCATCCACTTCGAAGTTGATATACACCGTTTTTCCGTTTGTCATTTTGGGCAACCGACTAGCTGGGTAGACTTCAAGACTAGTTCCAATTACGATTACCAGGTCTGATTTACGAATATGAGAGATTGAATCCCTCCAGCTAGCCTCGGGTAAACTTTCTCCAAATACCACGACATTAGGGCGCAGGTTGCCGCCACATTGGTTGCAGATTTCTTTATTTAAGAATTGCTCCTCGGTTATTTGCTTAGAACAATTGGCACAACGAAATGATCGGATGGACCCATGTAGTTCATATACATGGCGATTCCCCGCAGCGGTATGGAAACCCTCCACGTTTTGGGTTGCTATAGCTTGAATAAGTCCTTTATGCTCCCACTCAGCTAATATTTCATGACCTCTATGAGGTTGGCATTCTTTTAATCCATTAATTCGCATACTATAAAATTCATGAAATAAATTATAGTTATTTTCCATGGCTTCAATAGTTGCAACCGTTCTTGGATCAATATTTTTCCACCATCCATCCTTAGAACGAAAGTCTGGAATATTAGATTCAGTAGACATTCCAGCTCCTGTTAGTATAGTTGTATAATTTGAGTTTTGAAGCCAAGTAGCAAGGGTGATTACTTGCTTTGCATAACCTGGAAAACAATATTTTGCCCATCGATCTAATCGGAAAGATTTTGACTCGTTTTTATGCGCCTGTTTATATTTATTCTGCAGTGCAACCCAGACCCGCTTTCCAAATGCAGGATGGATTTCTCGAGGGATTAGCCTCGGCCATGGATACTGGTCAAGTAGTTGGAGGGCTTCTGCCCATGAGTCTGCTTGGCCAGAGTTATTAATTAGTGTAGATTTTAGAGTACGAACTCCCTTTGATAATTTTTCAAGCTGAATTGGTTCATCATCGACATCATCAAAACTCATTTCATTAACTGCTTTTCTAAAAATCCAGTCCCCTGACGAAAGTTCTTTTCCAAGTAACTTAATCGTGCCACCCTCAGCCCCAACCACTACAATTAACTGCCAGTCATTTGTCATCTCATTCACTCTCCCCTAATATTTCCATATACACTTCATAACGCTCTCCGAAATATCGATCTGCTCGCATGATCATTTTTAATGTATCTATTTGCTCATAATTCATAATTACTGTCCCATAGCTCGAATAAAAATTATAAAATGACTTTGCAGACAATATCGCTTCAAATTCTGCTTCACATTCTTCTGACTCAAGAGCTTCCATACTAAAATTGTCCTCAATTACAATTTCATATGTGTCATCGTCTTCATAAACATTAACGTAATAGATTGGTTCATATTTCCTATTTAAAATCCAGTATTCATTATTATCTATATCGCCAATATTGAAATAAATATATCCATTTTCCCTTTTTTCTTCTCCAATTGTTTCTCCACGTCGTTCGAACTCGTCTGCTTCGTAATTTTCCCTTTGCCAAAAGAAGTACATCAAGATACCGAAAAAAATAAACCACCCCATATCTGCTCCTCCCCTAACACCATTTAATAACATTATAGGTGTCCTATGTGTGTAGTCCTGACACAATTTTATACGGGGTGGATACTTTGATTTGTATAAAATATTAAGACAACTAATTTTGCTGTGACAAAATTTCTACAGTAGTATCTTGGGGTAACAGATTGCACATGTCTTCAATCCACTCAATGCATTTTTCTTTTAGCATAGGATTAGGATGACGATATCCACACTTACTATTTGGAGAAGGTAATCCAACAATATGATATTCTTCTTTTAATCTTTTAATGGCCTCACATGCCATTTTACGAATGCTTGAATCTTGACCCCATGCAAGGATTATTTTTGGGTTAGAATCCATTAACACCTTCTCTAATTCTTCAACTCTTTCTTCTGAAAAAATAGAGTGATTGTCATAAGAATTTTGTTCAAGCTCATTAAGTTTTTCACTAAAATCTCTCATGTTCCCAGAACAAAGGTCACTTAAATTTATTATTGAAATCAGATTCCATTTCATTATCTTCATTAAGCGCATTAATTGGTATTGTGTTGGATCAACATTAACATCAACATAAGCACCATTTGCAGGATACTTTTGAATAACAGGTGGTTCAAAATATTGATTTTTCGGACTGCAACTTCCTGGGTTAGCCATAATGATGACAGCATCTGGTTTCTGATTGTTAGTTCCTTTTCGTTTTATGAGAGCATGATTTCTACATTGATAATTTGTTATTGACTTTGATTTGATAAAAACTTGCCGTAACCTCCAATTCTTTTCTTAAGTGTCCAGCAGGATAAAATATCATTTAGCATCACCCTTTATTTGGTAAATTGTTTGATACTTTAATTTTATGCTAGTCAATAAGGCAACCGGCCATAATTTTATTACAGGTAAAAAAAACACCTGTGATATTATAAATCCAGGCTTCTTTGTCGTTAAAATGGTAGTTCAATATTATTTAATTTTATTAAATTTGAAACATCACCAAGGCTCTAAGCAACTAATGATATATCTTATAAAATTTCTCCGCTTCTTGCTTTATCTGCTCAACAAGCTTGGGTGGATACAAAACCTTAGCGTCACTTCCCCAAGTTAAAATCCAACGAACTAAACCTTCACTAATAATCCCTTTTGTGAATAATTTAAATCTTGAATTATCAATCGGACGAATATCTGCGTTTCTGCCAAATCTATCTATTACAACATTAATTAAACCATTAGAAAACTCCATTTCAATTGTTGTTTCTTCTCCAGAATACATATGAAATAGTTTGTTTGTATAATCTGTAATATTAAAGTACGGATTAGGCAGAAAAGTCTCGTTCGTTTTGATAATTGAATTATGAATACGATCTACCCGGTAATGACGTATTTCTTTTTGGGGCATATATTCACCAATCAAATAGTAGTAATCATTATTCCAAACAAGGGCATATGGTTTAACACGATATACTCCCCCTTTATTACTTAACACAAATTGTTTTTCCATATTATAGCGGCCATATTGAAATTCTATGATTGTGTGTGATGTAATAGCATCATGTAAATCACTAATAATATATTTAACTTGCTTGTTTTCGGATTTTGAATGTTCTGAAAGTAAAATCCTGTTTTCAAGACGTTCCGCTTTATAACTACTAGTAAACTTTTTTAAACTGTTAATAATTTTTTCAGTATCTTCTTTAGTAATAAATTTTGCCGAGGAAATTGCATCAATCATTAAACGTAGTTCGTGAAATTCAAAATGCCGATGATGATAACTGTAGTAACTTGGTAGTCCGTTCGCTTTTTGATAAGAGATGTTTGGAAAAAAATCCAAATCTTCTAAATCAGTTAAATCATTTTTTATCCCAGGTACCTTAACCTCAAATCCATAATCAGCCTCAAACTTTTCAACAATTTCCTGAATTGTTAATTGGTGATCCTCGTCTGTATATTTCTGCAAAATTTCCATTAATAAAAATAACCGTGCACGGTTTGACAAAGTAGCGACTTTACTTTCTTTAGACATCAAAAATCCCCTCATTCCATATCGCTATCATTATAAATTAATTTTAGCATGATATTGCACGAACCATTACCAAAGATTGGGTGGAAACATCATTAATTTATAATAAAGCTGACTAAAAGGTTTTTATAGCGCCCTTTCAGCGTAACAATATGATTCTGTTGATTGCAGCTTATCCATCGCAAAGTGCCTGGCATTTCAACGATCAAAAACTTCATGAGAGGAATAACTTTATTACGACTACCTCTACTTCTACATATTATAACAATTTAAGAAATGCTTTTATTTACTTTATGTAACTCAATGGCAAGCTTTCCAAGAAGTATACCCGATGTCGGAACACCTGTTATGGGATTTGATAATAAAAGTAAAATAGCTCCTATTTTTGCTGCTTTTAGACCTGTTATCAGCGTAAGTTTTTTGACGGCCTCTTGGAATGTAATTTCTTTTTTTATGTATTGCTGGATAACAGGTTTTGCTTCTAAAAGAGTGAGCACAACCGTTAAAGGCCCCATTCCATCAAAAGTCTGATCAGATTTACGAATAGTATCAATCGTTTCAATCGTATCCTCTCGTAATTGTGGATAGCTTGTTCCATCGCCGATGACACGCTCGTCCGTTGCTGCTAGCTCATCGGGTCCATAGACCTGAATATCAGGGTTTTTATCATAATGGGTGCTAACTAGAGCTGGATTATCCGTCGCTTTATATTGGATTTCAATTTCTTCTCCTGTACTTAGGTTTCGTAGAATGGCATCACTACCCACCGCATTCGTATCTTCATGAACCTCTATTACCCATTCGTCTCCATCATTATTCTCAATATCAGCGGCATACAGTTCATGGTAAATCCCTTGAATATTGTTAACAAAGCCATCTATTCCTTCTTCTGGAATGGTTTGCACATATTCACTAACCTCTTCTAAACTAGCATCGGTGGATAATTCATTCGTCGAACGCTTTATCGCTTCCACGACAAGCTGGGATTCTAATGTATCTAAATGGTCGAATTGTCGTAATTCAAGCACTGCTTTAACAGTAAGTATTGATATAGAATCGATATGAGACCGAAAAACATAGCGATATGGATGATTATTGTTCATCCTTTCGTTTCCATTTTTCATAGAACTTTTTCCCTTCCTTTAGCATTTGTTTAAAAATCTGATTCGCTTCTTTATTGGAAAAGGTTTTTCCAGCTAGTTGTGCATCGTAATAGTATTCACAAACCTTTCCCATGGCAAATGTTGTTCCAAATACGTAAGGGATAGTAAAAAGGGATCCACCAGGAATAAATTTAAGAAGCTGCAGCGCTGTTTGTTGAGCTAAATACCCCATTCCCACCACTCCACCAAGTTCTATTATGATGGAACGAGCATCCTTTTTTGTAATAGGGATTCCCTTTGCCTGTCCTATTTTTAATGCCATCACTGCTTGAATCGGTGTGAGGATAAAGATATCGGCAAATGGGATCGGCTGAATCGCGATGCCGGCACAAATACCAGATGCCCAAATCGTAATTTTTTGCACTTTTTCTTTTTCACTAATATTTTCGTTAAGAATCGCATCTGCCTCATGTTCTCTTTCATTAATTACTTTTTCAGCAGTTTTTTCTCGTTCATCGTAAAAATCATCGTGTTTCTTTTCTGCATGCTTCCGGATTGTTTCTGCTACTGCTTTTTTTGCCTTTTCAAATTTACTCTCATCTGAATTTGCTTGAATCGTAAGTGGTTTTGATACCTTATTAATTTTATGTGGATAGAAGAATATCGAAATCAAATCTTCTTCCTTTTGAAAAACAAGAGGCTCAAAAGAAAAGCTTCTATTCTGTTTAAGCTGTGTGAGAATGTCTTTCGATATGGTTCCAATTACATTCCCAGCTTCATTTAGTATTTTTCCACTTGTTTCGAAGTCTAGCGCTAAATCTAATTCATCACCAACGCTTACATTATGAGTATTAGAGATTTCCAGCATTGTGGTAATAATCGGATTACAATGAGGACAAATGACTTTATCTAAAACAGTCCGCATTTTCGCATTACAATCTTGACAGTATTTATTTGATTGCATAAAATCAATTCCTTTCTATTTAACTACTTCTTGACATGTCCTTACTATTTAAGAGCTAATTTTCAGTATTATTTTGAAAACAAAGAAAATTCTATTTTTCGATTCCTCTGTTGATATTTGTCCACTATCCCTCATAGTTTTAAGCTTCTTCCATTATTTACTTTATGCTTTTCACTCTTGTTTAGTTGTCAACTCTAAATTACCCCAAAATTTAATTGAAAAGACACCCACCTAAATTTCAATAGCGAACAGTCATGTGAACTGTTCGCTATTGATGAATGGATTGTCAACACTAAACTAGACAGTTTTCTTAAGGTGCGTAAGTTTGTATTCCACTGGACTTAGATAATCTAAAGTACCATGGATGCGTAGGTGGTTAAACCAGTGCACATAGTCTGTAAACTCTCTGTGTAACTCTTCTAAGCTATCAAAATGACGTTTCTTTACGAACTCTGTCTTAATGATTTTGAATGTTGCTTCAGCTACTGCGTTATCATACGGACAGCCTTTCAAACTTAGAGATCGCTTGATTTTAAACGTTTCTAGTGCTTCATCAATGATCTGGTTCTTAAACTCGCTTCCTCTGTCAGTATGGAACATTTGAATCATATGCAAATTCCCTTTAATTGACGATAGAGCACGATAAACTAGTAAAGCATCTTTGTTCTCACCTGTGCTAAATCCAACGATTTCCCGATTATAGAGATCAACAAATACACATATGTAATTCCATTTTTTATGGACTCTTACATAGGTTAGGTCACTGACCACGACGGTCAACTCATCCTCTTGAGTAAATTCACGATTTAACTCATTTGCTTGTTCACTTTCATTTGGTTTATTCTTATGTGGTTTGAATTGAGCCACGGTATAAGCTGAAACAAGCCCTTGTTCGTTCATAATCCTGCCGATACGACGACGGGAAACCAATTTCCCTCGTTTCTTTAGCTCGTGCTTTATCTTTCTTGCACCATAATTTTGGCGGCTTTGATGGAAAATTTCAACGATGTCTGAAGTTATATCATCTTCATTCTTTCGTTCTTTTGCTTCATAATAATACGTACTTCTTGGGAGTTGTAGGACCTTGCACATTGCTGATATCGAGTATTTGTGCTGGTTGTTCTTAATCACATTTACTTTCGTCCTAGTATCAGCGCGGCTTGCTTTAAAATATCATTCTCCATCTCTAATTGCTTATTACGTTTCCTAAGTTCCTGCAGCTCTTTCTGTTCGGGGCTGAGGTTATCCTTTTCTTTGAAGGAACCGGAGGACTTACTTTGATTAATCCACTTATCTAGTGAAGAAGGGGTTAATTCATATTCGCGAATAATGTCTTTGCGAGGCTTTCCATTCTGATATAGTTGCACGATCTGTTCCTTAAATTCTTCGGTAAACGTTCGACGTACTTTTTTTGTCATGTAGATTCTCCTCATAACTGATTAGTATAGTTAATTCTACTTGACCTTAAAATTTCTGTCTAACTAAGTGTAGCCGATCCAGAAACCAAGAATTAAGGAAAATGACAGCATCACAAATTGACTTTGAAAAGAAGACAATATTGATTGATAAAGGTAATAAAACAAGTGTAAAGACTGTCTATATGACTTCTAGTCTATCAAACCAATTGGAGATGTACCTTACCCATCCTATCTGGTTAGAATGGAGCCAAGGCAAAGATAAAGAGGTTTTCTTTAATAAGGGGAGGACTCTTTCAGCAGAATCACTTCAAGGAATAATAGATAAAATTTGTTCTTATGCAAATATCAATAAAAGAGTTACACCCCATATTTTCAGACATTCGATGGCAACTCTATTATTGAACGTAGGTGTTGATTTAATGACAATTAAAAGACAATTAAGGCATAATAGACTCGCTACAACACTAAGGTACCTACCGAAATCAAAAGAAGTTTCTGATGCTCAAGAACAATTGGCACAATCTTTAGGAATTAACGAACTAATAATGAAATAGATGTATTTTATCTATCTTTTAGAAAAGTAAATTTAAAGTGCTTTAATACCTTTAATCTGATAGGAAGTTCGATTAAGGAAAAAACGAATCATAAATAACTAATTTTGTTAGAGCCGCTAATAATTGCGGTTTTATTTTTGTTTTTATGATGATTCTTCAAACCAGCACCTAAAGCTGTCGAACGAAAAAATGATTCCCCTCCAATTGTTTTTTTTTCTAAGTGAAACAATAGTGGGCTATTGTTCCCAAGCCAAACTATTAAAATTTTAAAGATCACAAAGAAATGGCTCTTTTTTAATAGTAAGAAATCGACGTTTTATTATTAGCTCTTCAACTTGTCTGCTGAATAGTATCGGTGTACGGTGCAGTAGTGGTTAAACAAAATAAGAACAAGAATTCATTTCAAACTTCCCGTAAATTTTCATAACATTTAAATAGGTTAGGTGTAGCTATGTTCCCACATACCATATGCCATGAGTGCTGAGGGTGGCATATATAATATTATTTGAAGATGTAGTAGATTTGCCTAAAGAATAAATTAATAGAATCCTACCTTTATATTTTTATTAATTACGCTACACCCTTAACTTCCGATTCATCAAATTCAAACTAATAATTTCCTGCTCCAATTTCACATTATTTTCTAACATGTAATTAACTGTATACGCATATAAATCCATCTCTTTTAATTCTTTAAGTCTGGCTATATCATTATCTGTAAGGCCATGCAAGCATGACTCATACTCTTCATTCTTAAGTTCATCAGAAGACATATAAAACAAAGCAAAATCAATTCCTGTAATCTCACATAAATTATGATGTATCCAGAAACCACCTGCATCAATGTCTCCAAAGTGCATATACTTTGTATCTAGATTTGTGTCATGAATCATTTTTATAAATTCACGCTGATATCTGTTAGCATATCCTCCAAGATAAAAGGTGACAGTATCATCATCTTTGTATCTCAAGAATGATGTTCTATTCTCAATCGTCATAAACTTCGAAGCACATATTTTTACAGATTGAACATTCGCAAGATCCGAAGCCATGATTTCTATTCCTTCAGAAAAACCGCTAATATCCACATCTTTGTCAGAAATGGTTATCACCACATTTCCTTTAATACAAAGTTTCTGAGGCTCTTTATAAATGTGATAATCCACCAGAATTTCATCAATCAGCTCATTTTCTTCAATAGTTCTATCTGAATACTTGCGTAACAAAGTACACACCTGTTGCATTGTTACATTCTCAAAGAACTTTGAATCACCATAAACTTTCATTGACACTTCTCTGATATATAAATCAGTCTGGTTATTTTCTATGAACGAAATTGCTTTGAAAACATCATTAAGTTCTTCATAATTCTTTGGAATTTTTCTATTATCAATGCTCTTCAATAATAGTGCACTTTCTTTTTCACATATAGGAGAAGCATTTTTGTAACAATCAACCAGCAATTGTAACTGCTCAATCTGCATATCCTTTGTAACATAACCATACTTATCACATAGGTATTTCTCAACATCGCGAATTCTTTCATCAACAAGATAAATACTCTGTATTTGAGTTCCAAAGGTTTCTGTGGTGCTATAAGCAAAGCCTTTCTCCATCAACTCATTTACCGCTTGATTCAATCTGGATATTTCTTCGAAATCACCATCATTAGCATTATACTTTTTATATAATTTTTCAGGTTTAACCTGTGTTCTTCTATTAGTTTTGTTATCTCCATAATCTTTCTTACTCTTCCGATAATTATAAACTAAATATGTGAGGATTTTCTCTTCGTATTCCATCACTACACTCCCTCGTGCATTTCAACAATTCCTATTTCCATCAAATCTACCTGGGTTCTAAGAACAGGTAAAACAACTTCACATTCATTACCAATCAGCTCTGTCTTATCCGGAGCACAGAAAATCATCTGAAGATTCTGCTCTTTCATAAATCCAAGCATGATTTTGACATTAGTTGGATCCATTTTTGCAAATGGCTCATCGATAAATACAAGTCTTGTTGAGTTAAGCTTATCATTGTAAATCATTAACAATGCCGATAACAAAATAAGCATATATGGAATCTGAACTTCAGCACCAGAATTATAACCAGACTGTTTTGAAAGCTTCGCTGACTTAAGAACATCATTTGTAAGTAAGATTTCGTATGTCATATAATTACGATAATCTGCATAATGCTCAATCTGATCCTTATCGTTACTCCCAACAATTCGGTTAATAATCTTCCGTATCTCCTTTTCCAGCTCTTCTCCCTTATCATCTGAATATGATGTCATAGCATCAAAAGTCATCTGACTTGATGTAGTTCCGAGTTCCTCTCGTTCTTTTAAGTAACTAGCATATTCAAGGATTTTTCCATAATCAGAACCATCCTTAACGTACTTAACATCAAATGCATATTTCGACTTAAATTTCAGTCTTGCTAATTCCGCATTTATTAACTTCAAATCATCTCTTGCTGCTTCACAGGACTTCAACACAGTAAGCACAAACTCATTCTTAAATATTTCTTCATATCGTCTGGTTTGTTCTTTTAACTTCTGCTGTATCTCCTGCAAATCATCCATCCAGATTCTAGATTTTCTTGACTCATATTCAGCTCTGGATTTATCAGACAATGGTAAACGATTATCTGCAGCTCTAGTAGCATTATATGAAGCTTGAGCTCCTTTAAGCTTCTCGTCTGCTTCTCTAAGAGAACGTTCTGAACGCGCTCTATCCTTCAATATGCCACCAGCACTGCCTGGACCATTTGCAATATGCTTTTCGTAATCGTCAATAGCCTTTGCATATACTACATTATTAGTCATTTCTAATTCTTTCAAATTACTCTCTATACTTGTGATACTCTCATTCTTTTCATTCAGCCTGTTTTTGTTTATCCCATATTCCGTCAGCATAGCAGATTTGTCGTCACGAACTGCATTCTGTTCTCTATTCACAGCCTCAAGATTCTGCTCGAGTCTAGATACTTGCTCAGCAAGTTCCATATACTCTTGGTTATTCTTTTGAGCGTCTTTCAAACGTTCTAATTCATCCTGTTTTTTTGCACAATCCATTAATACTTCATCATACAATCTGCAAGCATCGAAATTATTCTCACCAAAAAACTCCATAGCTGTTTCTAGATATGACTTCTTTGATTCTTCCTGCTGCAATCGCTCATGAGATTCCTTGTATTCAGCAGTTAATGCTTCCAATGCTTTTGTAGCTTTTATTCTGTTTAGCTCAATAGTTTCCTGTCCTAAACAGTAAAACCCTATTTTATCGAAGCGCTGGAAGAAACTATCCATAGCAACGGATACTCTGCCATCTTTTGATATAGCGTTCTCGTAATTCTTAACCTTGTCCTTTGTAGTTGCATGAAAACGCCCAAGCTGGTAATCAAAATATTGCTTTGCAACCGGATTCTTTACTTCAATAAATTGAACAACTGAATCCTCTTCAGGTGTTATCTCTTTTTTCATTAAAAGCTTTGTATTGAATAAATGCGCATACCTGTTTTTCGATACATTAAGCACATCATCTGCAATGTCATAATACTCCGGCTCAACCAAAATAGTATATCTCCGTCTCCCAAGATAGCTTTCAATTGCATCTCGCCATGACTCATCTGTCAAACCGATAACATACTCACATGCAAAACAAGCTTTAAATGTTATGCCTCTTTTTTCAAATTCTCTGTTAATCTCATTCTTTAATGCGACATAATCAGGTATTTCTGAAAATGTTGTCTTCTTAGAATTACAATCATTAATAACCTGTTGCCACTTTGATTGTTGCTTTCTATTTTCTGTTAATTTATCCTTAACTCTGGTTATTTCAGCTAAGATCTCATCTCTATGATCTTTGATTTCCTTTAAAAGATAATCAACACTGCTTTCTTTTTGAATCTTTGAGAAATTATCCAAAGTTAATGAAGACAATACATCCTGCTGTTCAATTGCCTGGTTTTCTTCATAAAACCAGGATAACAGTTCACATACTCTTGTCTGGAATTCAATAAGAGCGTTCTTTTCATTTTCAAGTTTCTCTTTTTCAGCCTGTGCATTCTGCAAAGCCTGCTCAGCTTCTTCAATTGCTTTTGCACAGTCCATAGAATTCAAATTATCTTTCGCTTTATTGTAAGCTACACGAAGTTCTTTTTCACGGGCAGCAATTGCTTCAAGCTTTTTTTCATCTTCCGCAATCTGTCTATTAGCAATGTCCATTTTTCTTGTAGCTTCTTCGATGTCTTTTTTGCATTTCAAGAATCTTTTATATGCAATCTTTACATCATCCGCAAGGATGACATTTCTAGCATTCTGCAAGCCGTCAAAAAGCTTGATTATATTGCTAAGTTCTTCAATTTCAGCGGCAATAGTAGCAAAATTCTTATTCAAATTATCAATATTATTTTTGGCTTCTACCAGCTTTGAGAAATCAACCTTCTTTTCCTCTAATACACTTTCTCTGATAAACTGATCAATCTTAGCATTTGGATCATAGAACATAATGCTACGAAGTTTTCTTCGGAAAGATGCTAACTGCTGCTCATTCAAGCGAAGTCCGGTTCGCTGCATGAATTTGAGTACGCCCTCTTTTACATCCATCATTTTTACACCCAGAACTTTCTGCAATTCTGATGTACTATATGGAATGATCTGTCCGTTATCTTCGTATGTATGAGCGATGTTCTCAAGTTTCTCATTCTCTAATACATATCTTCTGGTTACAAATCCATTACCAGAGTCTGTATCTATTACTGTTCCAAGGATAAAACTCTTTCCAAGCTCCACCTCCGCCATTTCAAGCACAATATGTGTATATACATTTGGCATCTGGTCTGCAGGTCTCATAAAGGTGGCTGCAGTGGCATCAAGCAAACCTCGTGTATACGAAGTCACCGTTCTGCTTCCTTTATTCTCTGTAGACTTATTAAATACTGTATCCCCGTACAATGCATATTTTATGGCATCCAACAAAACTGATTTACCATTTCCATTCTTACCCGCAATTAAAGTGAAGAAGCCTATGGGTACAGTAATCCGGCTAAATCCATACCAGTTGATCAATCGAATTGATTTCAATCTGATCATTCCACATCCTCCTCATCTTCATCACTATCTGAATTCTGTTCTTCTAGGTCATCTTCTAGCTGGTTGTTCTTCATGTATTCCGCAGAAACTGTCTGGAATTGTGCAACATCCCAACCAAACTGCAATGACGGATACAATGTGATAATAGCATCTTCCGACTTATCCTTTGGATCATAATCAACCAGATCATATTTCTTAAAAATCTTCATAGCTGCTGATAACTTTTTACTATCCATGTCTACTTCATATGCTTTGACTTTATCAATAAAATCACCACGCATTACAACATTCTCATCACTATATCCCAGGTTCTCCAGATATACTTCCCAAAGCACAAGCAGCAGATGGTATTGCTCTGTTGTGAAAGTCACAACATTTGCTCGTTTTAATCCTACTGCTTCTTCATCAGCCTCATGAGGCTTAAGCATTGCAATTCTTACATTTGTATCTACTAATACATCAAATCCAATCATACGCAAGTAATCTGAAACATCCTGTCTATTTGATTCTCTTGATATAAATGCATACAGTTTCTCTTCCTTGTCACCAACGATGAACGTTGAATCCAACAACTTACGAATGCAACGCTTGAACAATATGTTATTTTCTTCTTTTACAGAAATGTTTAATTTGATATCACTCATTTAATTCTTCCTCTTAATTCGTATATTGCTTATAGTTGCAACTTCTGTTTCTATAGTTCCTTCCAAGAATTCAACCTCATACGGAAAATCTCCAGTCCCAGAATATATAATACAAGCTGCTACCATCATGGCATCATCTCTGGTTTTGACCAACGTCTCATCCGGTATTAAACTTGCCTTACCTTCAAGTAAGTTATCAAAGTAACTTATTGCTTGCTTCACGCTGTACCTGTCCGGATATTCGTATAACAATTCCTTAGTAAGTCTTGCTTTTTCTTCATCTGATAATGAACTGGTAATAATAGCTCCACTCTTTGTATTCGGTTTGCGTTTCTTTCGACGTTCAATTGATTTTCTTCCAACATATTTGTATGACTGCAAGCCAAAACACTTGGAAATAGAATCAATAATATCCTTCTTTTCATTTGGATCAAAATCCTTAATTGTCATCAGCAAGTCATTTAAATATGTCTGCATATTTACATTATTACTTAAGACCATAAGGATTCTAGTAGAGTACAAGCTGTAATAGTTATTAATTTTCTTATCTATGTAATCTATCTCTTTGACATAATCGTAGCTAATAAAACCTTGCACTTCAGAAAGCTGGCTATCTACTATTTCACGAGCTGCGACTTCGGTAGCGTTATTTGTTTTCTGATATTCCTTAATCATATTTCCATAGACTTCCGTATTGGTAATATGTCTAAGCATTTTTTCAATTTCAGAAATATATCCGGGTATTAAACCATCCTTCTTTATGAAAAAATAATCATTAAAGAAAGACTCCATCATTTCATCTTTGATAAGGAACTGTCCTAATTCATTGGTCTCTGTCATTTTTGTAATTATGCGCATAATAGACCTAATGCTATCTTTAAGCACCAACAGTTCATTTTTTAAGTCTGAAACACTATCCGTTACCGGCACCAGAATATTGGAATATGGTCTATGAGTTCTGCCATGATCTATAAATGCAGAATGCAGAATATCATAAATGGAGAAAATGTGGTTAGTTAAAGCCGCACTGGTATCACGATTAAAGATTCTCTCTATCGAATCAATCATCTTCCTACAATAAGGCGTAACAGTAGCAATATTGTCACCATTTCTTCCAATCTCACGCTCTGAAATCCAACCACAATATCTGAAATATCTTAGAATTGCGCTGGCATTTTCAGTTTCTGATTTCTTGCTGCTAATATTCTCATCAGCATTCCCAGTGTTATCTTCCTCTTCCATCGTGTAAGAATAGTTACGAAGACACAAAATCAAAATGTCTCTGGCATCCGTTTCATAAAGAAGCGGAACGGACTTTGACTTTTCAATGAGCTGTAAAATGCATTCATAATATATCCTTTTATTTTTACAACATAGCGGATTAAAAAAACAATCGTATTCCACAGTATCAAACAGGATCATATTTCTCCCGCCTCTCAAATACCTAATTCATATTGCACTACTTAGAATCAAAACATACAGTATTCAATACAGATTTCTGATTTAAATAGTTGAATCTAATTTACACTTAATGGTATAGGAAAAATTACCCACTTATATAATATCATTATAGATTCATTAAATATAATTAAATTTACTAGAATTACTTTTATTCATTTTTAAAAGCCAACAAAACCGATAAAGGAGCGAGATAACCATCTAATGATGACTCTCCCACTCCTAATTGTAATTCTTCAATTACCTCTGTATTGAGCCTTGGATAGTTTGCAATTGTCTTATTCGAGCTT
This sequence comes from Schinkia acidoalkalinis, assembly GCF_054301215.1. Next base: position 3,895,734 of record NZ_CP182573.1, on the reverse strand, counting down.
ATAGTGGTCCTATACTAGCTATCAAATCGTTTATTTCACTTTCGAAAATTGCTATAGCTTTTAAAAACCTCATATATTTATGTATGGTTCACTCCGATTAATCCCAAAAAACTTAAATGTGATACCAATCCAATTCACGAACTCTTTCTCCACATCTGGCCAAAACATGAAATGGACGCAATCATCTTTCGATAATTGCTCCCTTTTGTTGAATAGGTACCTTCAATCGTAGGTTTCAAATTGCCTTGTCCTGTGTTTTTATAATCTTCTTTTAAAATACCTAGTAAATTTTATCGCGATATTCATTCTTGTTCTTTGTAAAAAAGGACTGTCTTAACAATCCTTCATAGAAGTATAAAAAACATGCTTATTTTCGGTTATTGATATTTCGGAATATAGAGTTTTGGTTTTTTAGCCACCTCAAATTATCCAAAATTTGCTCGTAAAAGATGCCATTTTGAAAAAAATAAACCGAGTTTAACTCGGTTTATCTTGAATTCTTACTATATTTAGAGGCTAAAAGTGCTAACATATCATCCAATTTCTTTTCATCTTTTGCCTTTTTATTGTTTGCATCCATTCTTTTACGTTCTTGTTCAACCAAGGTATTTACTTTTATCCTTCTTCCATGATCGGTAATAATTTCGTTTAAGACAGTATACCAATCTTTGACCAATAAATCAGGGAATTCTTGCTTTCCTCTACCACCATCTTTAAAGGCTTTATCATCAGTTTTCATAAAAGGAATTCCAAAGTAATCCGCATATATAGCAGAAACAAATTCCCCTTTGTCAGGTTCCGCTATTTGAAAACCATGGGAGAAACCAATGTCGAACATCATTTTTTCTATAAGTGGTCTGTCTTCCTCAATAATATGTACATCATGCTCAATGACTAAAATGGAACTATTGATTTTATAATCATCAAATTTTGTGGAGATAAAAGAAAATTTATCACTTTTGTTCCACTTACTTATTTCATTTTCAACAACATCCGCAACAACAATTTTATCATAAGTCCAAAAAAATTCAGGTAGTATGTTGCCCAAACACACGTTAACCCAAATATTGGTATCACATATTGGGTATTGAGAAAAATCAGGCTTCATACTTGTTTTTTATGCTTTCTATTAATGCTAAGATCGATTCTGCTTTTTCAATGGAAATACGACCTTGCGATAGGTTAAACTCAATATTTTCATAGAGTTTTGGTGATACATAAAAATCATTTGTTGGGCAAATTAAAGAATCATCACCAATGAATTGGTTGGTTTGACTTAGTAGGTCAGCCTCTCGGCTTTTACTTCCAAGGGCGAATCTTCGTGCGATAGAATCTTTGTATTCAGGAAAGACTTGAGTAAGTCTGGTTAATAACGCTCCGTAGCTTACTCTAAAATAATGTTGCATTCGGATAAGCTGTTCGTACCTTGGAAAGCGTAGGTCAATTCGATATCGACGGACATAACGCCTCACGGCTTTTTCTGGCATTAGAATACATCCTGCAAATGACTCTGCTTTATACTCGATTGCGTCATATTCAAGATCAGATAATAAACTAATCCCTCCACCTTCACCTGTATAGGCATGATAACATTCGTGCCAAGCCGAAAAATGCTGTCTCCCTAGCCTGTGCGAACTATTAACAAACACGCAATTGATCCCACTTTTATTAATATGAAAACCAGATAACTGGTCATCTGTCGGAAATTTCACAATAAAATATCCCAATTGCTCCAAAGTTTGGAAAGTGTCCTGAATTGGCTGTTCCTCATCAAGATACTTTTTTCGAAACTCGGCTGCAATTGGGATTACAGAACGATATAGCTCTTTTTTATCTGATGCTGTAAGCTTACCTATAGACAAAAAACCACCTCGTATTACCGCACACCAATCTTTTCTTGCATGACCATCTCGTCAAACAATAAATTAGCTATTTTAACGGTTTCTTCTATTTCACTATTCAAGTCGTTTGTTCTAAAACTAATGGAAGCTAAATTATCCTTATCTTTCATGACAAGTTCATCTGTTGTCATATCAAGGATTTTACTAATTGCCTTGTACATTAGCACATTAAAAGAACGAGATGCTACTTCAATACTGGTTAGTAGCCTTGGTTCTATACCAACTTTTTCGGCTAATTCTTCAGTTTTCAGACCTAATTGGTTTCTCTTTTCAAGGACCATTTTTGCAAGCTCATAGCGGGTATATTTTGGTCGTTCAGAATCAGTGAACTGAACATAATTCCAAATATTTGCCATATTATCCCCTTACCTTTCTTTACTTCATTTTATATTATTTTACAAATGTTTGTAAATTGTTTTGTTATATGATTTTGACAATATTTTGAATTTACCACGGGGGCAATCACTGAGGCACTAAAACTTTACCTCTCCAAACAACTAATTACACCTCTTATTCAAGAAAATGGCCCGTTTGTTCAACAAAGCTTAACATTTTTCTCTATAAACCAGACTGTCACTTTAAGTACATTATTTCACAGACTTTGTATTTATAACTTGCATGATTGAATATAACGTTGAAGAATGCGTGTAGTACTTTATTAAGTGAATAAATCATTTTGAAGTTATTCTCAAATATGGTAGATCACTCTACTGGAAGTAAGTACAGGCAATTTGTCACTTTACTTGGAGCCTCTGCGGGCATGATTATAAGCCATGAAGCCAGGTGTATCAAAGATTCTGGCTCAGCCAAAACAGGCTATCATGCCCGCCTCTCCAAATAAAGTGCACGTCTCTACAAGAGATAATCTATTAGTCTGTTTGTTAAATCTTATACGTGAAAAGCTTTACTTTAGCCATTTTTCTTTAATAAGCACTATAGAAACAATAGGCGATTATTGTGAACTGGTGTTATCACACACTATCGTTTCCTATTCCGCAACTAACTAACCGAGTAATAGTTTCTATTGCTTACCCTGATTTAAGTCGTTATTTCTTTTAATTTCCTCATTAAAAATTTCTTGAGCAGCTTTTTCATGTACTGATTCTCTCATTTCCTCAAATTCAATCAAGTCAGTATCTGTAATCTTTCCAATAGCTTGGCTTAACTTCTTAATCGATTCAATCTTCCCTTCGGGTCCATTTATTTTTTCGAAATTTTGATCTTTTCTAAAAGATTCAAAACCATCTGTTGATGCTTTTGCCATCTTTTTCAATGCTCCACCATTTTTATCAAATGCTTTGTTTGCAATTTCCCGAATCAGATTTTTTCTGTCCTGCTTATTATTCATATTACACCTACTCCAAATTAATATGTGCAAATTTCAAGTTCGCTTGCACTTGATTATTGGCTGATATATGGTGCTGTCATTTATTATTTTGGTATAAAATGTAAAAAATGAAAAGAGTAGTCATTTCAAAGATATATAACCTCTTTTAATATCTGATCTCGTAATTCAGTCTTTAAAGCATTTGTTGTCACTAAATCAACAGGAATACCAAATAGGTCTTCTAAGAAATATTTTATATCCATGAATTCTAATCATTGGATTTACCTAACTCTATTAGTATATCAATATCACTTGAATCTTGTTGTTCATTTCGAGCATAAGATCCAAATATTCCTATCTTTACAATGACGAACTGTTCTTTTAGAAATTTTTTTGATTCTCTAATTTGTTCTTCTACAAATTTTCTTTGCATATAATCCCACCCGTTTATATAGGATTAGTAAAGTAATTAACTATATTTCTTGTTTTCGGATTATGAATGATTTAGCAGAAAGAATAACAATAATATCCTAATTAAAATCCAAATTGCCCTTTCTAATTTGAACAGTAATAATTTAAAACTTCTTATTAAGGTCAACAGATTATTCGTATTCTGACAAATCATCAAAATGAAGATTAGGGGAATGTCTGGAAAGGAACGTTTAGCATACACTAATCCACCGTCAATTGAAACCTTTCCACACATGCATACTTTATAATCAGCTCACATTTTGATTCAATAACATCATGACAATGCTTGCATTTTTTAATATTTCTTTTTAGCTTTCTCACTACAAATCCCCACCTAATCTAACCTATTTACGCTGTTAATATAAATAATCCCATATTCAAGTTTTTCTCTCACAATTGTAAAGCATTTACTTTTCTATATCACGTCTAGTTATTATTACTTTATTAATGAAAAAGATACAGTTGATCCGGCCTTTATTTCTGTATCATACTGTACCACTCATTTTCATTATAACAGACCATCAACTTCTCACTAGTTCACATAATTACTCCCGGAAGTAATTTTTTTTACGAACTCAGTTCATTTTGCCTGACTCAATAACCTTGATATAACGGACTTTTTTGAACTCAACGGAATCAAAAATATCAGCCGATTTTCAATAACAAAATTGACAAGCAAGGTGTCACTGATTCGAATCCAGTACGACCATCAAATCAACGTTATCAAGGGTTGAAGCCATTTTAACACACTTTGAAATAAAAGTGGCCGTGGTTATGCCCGACTCAACTTTCCCTTCATTAATAGGTTCTATTTTGAGAGCACATGCTCCTGTAAGAGACAAAACTAACTTCTAAAAGATTGAGAAGAATATTGAAGAAATTCAAAAAGAACGTGAAGTATCTTACCAAGTTGATAACTAGATAAAAATCAAACAAAAAATTATACAAAAATAGACCTACAAAACTATTGCATTTCTATACTATTTATGAATATAATTAAATTATAGAAACAAGTTAACAAAATTTTAATAATCAACATATAGACTCAGAGGAAGCACCTCGAGCTTAGTTGCCTAAAAGCAACTAGTTCGAGGTGCTTTTTTATGTTATTAGGAGGAATTTGTATGCGGTACGAGGATTTAAAGGATGTGCTAACTGTTAAAGATGTCATGGAGTTTTTAGGAATAAGCAGAGCAAAGGCTTATGAGCTCGTTAATTCTGGGCAGTTTCATACGGTGAGAGTTGGTACCAGAATTCTCATACCCAAAATATCTATTCAGAAATGGTTAGAGGGAGAAAAATAAAATTCCGCGGCTCCTACCTCATTTCACCAAGGTTTAAACCAATAAACACCAAGTCATACTAATAATGGTGATACGAGTTTAGGTGCCCAGTCATTTCAAGGAGGTAGTTGAACTATGACTGGTCGCATAACCAAAGACAAAAAGACAGGTACCTATTATTTTACAATTGAAGTGGGTACAAAAGGAAATCGAAAACGAAAGGTTCAAAAGAATTTCAAAACTAAAAAAGATGCGAAAGCAGCTCTGGATCTAGCTATAGCCGATCTTCATAATGAAGTGGATAACAATGAATCATCAAAAGAGAGTCTATCCTTGGGTGATTATTTAGATTATTGGCTTAAATCATATGCCAAACCAAACACTTCACCTAACACCTACAGAGGGTACGAGCAAATCATCCGTGTTCATTTAAAACCAGGATTAGGACATATCCAGTTACAAGACTTAACCGCTTTACAATTACAGGATTATTATATAGATAAACTAGAAGATTTATCTGCTCAAACGGTCAAACATCATCATCGATTGTTATCGAAAGCGTTAAATGATGCGGTAGATTGGGAATTTGTCAATAAAAGTGTGGTTCAAAAAGCGAAACCGCCCAAGCCTAAAAAATTCAGACCCACTTTCTATTCGAAAGAGGAATTAGACCGTCTATTTGAAGCAGCAAAATCGAGAACTATCTATTACCCAACAATATACACAGCGGGTCATACGGGCGCGCGCTTAGGTGAGTTACGTGCTTTGCAGTGGAAAGATATTGACTTTAATCATCGACGCCTGTCAATTACCAAGTCCTCTTATCTGGAAGGGGGTAAAGTACAAATCCGGGATCTAACCAAGGGTGGAAAAGATCGAACCATTGTCATTGGACAAAAACTTATGAATTTTTTAAAGAGCCATTACGATTGGCATCAGGAGTTAAAGAACCGTTTAGGAGATGGCTTTAATCCCAATGACCTCGTGTTTTTCAATTCAAAAGGGGATTATATTGACCATCGTGAGCTACGCCGAGCCTACAAAAGTGCGGTTAAACGAGCAGGATTAAAGGATTCCCGTTTTCATGACACAAGACATTCTCACGCTTCCATTTTGCTACAAAAAAATGTGCATCCCAAAATTGTAAGCGAACGATTAGGTCACTCAAAAATTGGAATCACATTAGATATATACAGCCATGCCATTCCTTCTCTTCAGGAACAGGCGGTTGAAGTATTTGATGACGAAGATGATCACGAATAGCCAATTTGCTCATTTGGCACCCTAATGGCACCCGGGTTTTAAAAAGGGATTGAAACCAGGCTTGCTGCATCACAAGCGAGAAGTTTCAATCCCTTGATATGTAAGGTTTGGCGGGACCGTGTGAGAATCGAACTCACCTGACCACGCACGGTAGTCACGGACGGTTTTGAAGACCGCGGAGGACACCAGTACCCCATCCGACCCCATCAAATTATTATTACCTAATACCTTGTTCATTATACTAACTTTACTAGATTTAATCAACGGAAAAGCCTTGTAACTATTCGCAAATATTGAACCCTCTCATGGCTAAAGCCACGAGATTCCTACGTACAGAAACCTATCGGTTTCTATTAGATTAGGCTATCTCCACAGTTCCTGCGGTTAATCGCAATGCTTCATTGCGAATATTGATACTTGCGTTAAGGTCTCGTTGGTGATGGCTTTTGCACATTGGGCATGTCCATTCACGCAAAGCAAGGTTTTTAACGTCTTTATGTTGGTGTCCACAATTTGAGCATAGTTGACTGGAAGCAAAAGTTTTCGAAACGATTACTACTTGCCTTCCATACCATTTGGCTTTGTACTCTATCATCGTTCTAAATTGTGACCACGATACTTCACTAATTGCTTTAGCAAGATTTCCATTTTTAAGCATATTGCTTATCGACAAATTCTCAATCCCAATGATGTCGTGATTTTTGACAATATGAGTTGAGATTTTATCTAGCATATCCTTCCTTGCATTTGCGATTTTTTCATGGATCTTTGCAACTTTTACACGTTGTTTATGCCAATTAGAAGAATTTATTTGTCGTCTGGAAAGAATACGTTGTGCTTTTGCTAATTTTTCTTCTAATGTGCGGAAAAATTTTGGATTTTCGTATACTGTACCATCGGAAAGTGTAGCAAAATCTTTAAGTCCTACATCAATTCCCACTGCCGAGCCTGTTTTTTCTAATGGCTGTACTTCCGTTTCTACAAGAATAGATACAAAGTATTTGCCAGTCGCATTTCGCCTAATCGTAGCATTCATAATACGACCGTTGGCTTCTTTGCTTTTTGCAAAACGTACAAGGCCAAGTTTAGGAAGTTTAATATGCTGATCTAAAACAGCAATATTGCCATTCACATATTTTGTTGTGTACGATTGAACAGGATTTTTTTAGATTTAAAACGAGGTTCATTATTTTGTTTTTTATAATATCTTGTGTAAGCATCGTGGACAATTTCAACAGACTTTTGAAGAGCAATACTATCGACTTCTATTAAAAAGGGATACGATTCTTTTAATTCAGGAAGGGCTTTTATCGATTTGTTTTTATTGAAACATTCACCCTTCCAATTATTTTGGGGAAGTTGACCATTCTGAACCATTTCATTCACGATATGCCAATACGCATCTTGCTGTTTTTGTTTTCCTACAAAGTAATTATAGACGAAACGACTACAACCAATAGTTTTAGCAATTAAAATTTCTTGTTGTTTAGTGGGATAGATTCTAAATTTGTATGCTTTTTTCACCCTCATTTTTAATTCACCCCGCCTTCAGATCCTTTTAACTCGGAAACTTTTTAAATAGAAATCCTCCTGATACACTTTTTGATTACTACCTTTTAAAACAAACGTGTGTTCTGCTCACTTACATATATAATAACATATGTCCTAGATTTAATCGAGAGTATTTGTTCTAAAAATGTATTATTTTTCTAACTACAGAATTAAAATATGTCGGACAATTGACGTGTCCCAAGACACGCCTTGTCCGAAGCCGATTCATCTCATGATTAAAATCACAAGTGTTCTCGGCTATATTATAAAAAAACTTAGATGCTAAATTTAAAAAATCCTTTATCACTGCAATTTGGGCCAAACTGAATCTTCAAATATTAATATTAGTAAAGTACAAGTCACTCCTGCATTCCCATTTTTCATTTAATACCTTGTTTCGGGCACATGAAACCATCTTGAGTCCCTGTTCCCTAGTTTAAAACTATGTTTTGGACATGTGAGAACGTCTTGCGTCCCCTTTCTTTGGTTATAAACCTTATCTTGGGTACGTGAAATCATCTTGCGTTCCCGTTTTATTGTTTAGAACCTTTTACTGAGCACGTAAAACCGTCTCGCGTTCCCTTTAGCCCAATCCAAAGCTATATTGCGCACGCAAAAAAATAAGGGCCTCCACAATTTGGATAGCCCCAATTCCTCCAATTCAATTCTACCTACCCATCACTCATTTTCGTTCTAGTAGGATTAATCGCCTTTTCCATTTCTTCAGCAGCCATCACATTATCAGCCGCACTCATGGCGTCGCTGAATGGTTTGCCTTTTTGGCTGCCGCCATTTGGATTATTTCTTCTCCTTTTATTCGTCATGGATTCACACCCCTTTCACAATCATTAGACTTCCTTAATCCTTGGAAGAATATTCATTTTTGCCTTCTATTCGTTTTCAATGGTTTATATTAATAATTCCTGTTAAAATAGGGAATGACAAATGTTTGGTAATAATAGAGGTGGAATCATGTTTAGTAGTTGGACACAATGGTTAATTCTTTTTTGGACAGTCTTTTTAGTCGTGATGCTGTTTATCGGCGGCTTTTTTATGTTTCGAAAGTTTTTGAAGAAACTCCCAAAGGAAGATGGCAAATCCATTATGGATTGGGAGGAGCATTATGTAAATGAAACTCGTGAGCTATGGCCGGATGAGGAAAAGCAACTTTTAAATGAACTTGTTCAGCCAGTGCCAGAGCTTTTCCGTGATGTCGCGCGACATAAAATTGCAGCTAAAATTGGCGAATTGGCTCTTGAGAAAAAGGCAAGCCAGATTACGGAAGGGTTAATTATTGAAGGTTATATTAAAGCGACGCCGAAGCGTGACCATAAATTTTTACGAAAAACACTCGTAAAAAAACAAATTGATATTGCACCATATGAGCATTTATTTTAAACAGAACTGCCACTAAAAAAGGTTGTTCGAACGCCCAAGGGCGCCCGGACAACCTATTCCTCTACAATCTTTAAATTTACTAATGTCTTTTCAAGTCGTTTATATGAATATAGCATCGCAAGTCTCCATGGTAAGATCATTCCAAAAGCTAAAATAAAGAACATCCCACTTGTTTGACCGAAGGAAATATAGTGTCCAAGAATGGATTTCAGCAGGATACGGAGAAACAATAGTCCAAACAAGATGAAAATAAATGCTTTCGATCTCTTTAAATAAATATGGTCATCACGAATTTCAAATTTTGATGTCTTAATTAAAAGGATAGAAAATAACATACCGACTGTAAAGGCTTCAGCGAATTCAGCAACTGTTACGCGGAACAGCGGTTGAGTGAACATTAAAAAACCTGAGCTCATAAAAACAGGAGGTAATATAATCTTTTTAGCATTTGTTGGTTTTTTGGCAGCTTTCATACGCACAAAGATCACGAATATAGCCATTAAAAAAGCTCCAATAGATGAAACAGCTATTAACATGAATGGATCACTCATTTCATTTACGATTATGAATAGAAAAACCACTTATGACCATAATACGAGATCTTAAAGTGGCTTATTTGGCAGAACTATTTTTCCAATACTCTTGATACTGCTTCAAGGACACGGTTTTCATCAAATGGTTTGACGACAAAGTCCTTGGCACCCGATTCTATTGCCTCAACAACAAGCTTTTGTTGCCCCATTGCCGAGCACATAATAATCTTTGCATTTGGATCGATTGCTTTTATTTGTTTAACAGCCTCAATACCTGTCATTTCAGGCATTGTAATATCCATTGTTACGATGTCCGGATTGAGCTCTTTATATTGTTCAATAGCTAGTCGGCCATTCTCAGCTTCCCCTATCACTTCATGGTTGCCTTTTTGCAAAATATTAGTAAGGGTCATTCTCATAAATTTTGCGTCATCAACAATTAATATTCTAGCCATTTTTTCATCTCCTTACAAGACATTTGCGCCGAACATTTTATCCATTTAAGACTAACTTATTATATTATAACTTTTATAAGTTTACCACTATTAAAATCCTTGAAAACCACCAAAAATACCAATTAAATATGTTGTAATTTTTGTCATCCAGTCAAAGAAAAGGAAAATACCCATGATAATCATGACGTAGCCGCCAATTTTAATAATTTTGTTGCTATGCTTTTTAATCCAATGCATTCTGCCGATAAAAAAGGACAAAATGAAAAATGGAATCGCAAAACCTAATGTATAGGCAATCATGTATAGCATCCCAGATCCTGGATTTGAAACACTTAATGCAATAACCGCTGCTAAAATAGGACCTGTACATGGAGTCCACCCAGCTGCAAATCCCATACCAATTAGGATGGATCCAATAAAACCTGAAGGACGGCTTTTAAAAGTAATGACACGGTCCTTCATTAGAAATTCCGGATTCAAAACGCCGACAATCACAAAGCCAAAAAAGACAATTAAAATTGCGCCAATTTGCCTGATTAAATCATTATACTGCATGAAGAACTTGCCTATAAATGACGTTGACATTCCCAACATAATAAAGATGCTTGAAAAACCAATCAGAAAGAAGATTGTATGCAGCATGGCCCGCTTTTGCATGATTGCATTTTCTTCTCTTAATTCCGTGACCGAAATGCCTGTTATGTACGATAAGAATGCTGGATATAATGGTAAGCAGCATGGCGAAATAAAAGATAAGAAGCCTGCGCCAAATGCTAGAAAGAGATTTACATCTGCCATAAATGAAACAACTCCTAGAAGAGGATAATCGAAATACTTATATTAGTCTATCAAATCTTCACATAAATTCATAACGTTTTAATCTAACAGTTTTGTGACTATTGAAGTTATGTATTTGAGAAAGGACTGCTAACGATTATCTTGTCAGCAGACCCATATTTTTAACAATCGATTGAATTTCAGATTTTATTTTCTCCACACCGTCTTCAACACCTTCAATTGTAACAAAACGGATCGGTGTATCATATTGATTGGCGGCAAACGTATATTTAGGATCATAATATTCTTCCAGCAATAGTTTTACAAATAATTCGTACTCGCGATTATTCAAACTTTCTAAGCATTGATTATAGAGGCTAGGAGGCATGCGCTTTTTAATGACCTCTAAGGCACTCTTAAATTCTTCTTGGTACTCAAGAGTTCCATATGTGTTAATAATTGCCTTTACCCTGCTTTCGATAGGAGCGTGTACATGGATTCTTGTCCCGTTATCTTTTCCTTCTAAAATAAAATCCGGAATAATAATTCGTCCAACCCTTTTACTTTCAGCTTCAATTAAGATGTAAGGAGCATCTTTCAACTCCCTCAGCCGTTCTACTAATTCACGCTCAAACTCTTTTTGTGATTTTGGAGATAACCCAATGCCGCCGAAGGTGGAACCGCGATGAGCGGCAAGCCCCTCTAAATCTAAAACCGGATAGTTTTCTTCTTGTAGGGCTTCTAAAATGTCTGTTTTATGAGTGCCCGTGTTTCCTTCAAGAACAATGTAGGGTTTAGACATATTGGAGAAAGATTCAAGTTCCACTTGAATTAGTTTTCGATAGCTGCGAATCCCGCCTTCAAGTTGAATTAAAGGCAGTTTCATACTAACCATAAAAGAAACGATGCTCCCGCTTCTCATCCCGCCTCTCCAACAGTACACAATGATTTTTTTGTGTCTATTCTCATTTACAACTTTCTTGAATTTTGCAAACAAATCAGGGAGTTTATTTGAAATAATTTTAATACCTAATTCAATTGCCTGCCCTTGCCCAATTTGTTTATAAGTAGTGCCGACCTGCGCTCTTTCATCGTTTGAAAACAAAGGTATACTTAAAGCGTTTGGTATATGAAATTCTTCGAATTCCCCCGGGGAACGAACATCTATATAGATTGCGTCTACCTTTAGTGCTTCCGCAATTGTAATCGTTGGTATTGAAACCTGCATTCATTGTCATCCTTTTTTGCATAGTATTCGTTTTATCTTTTCATTATATTATTGAATTTATGCCTTTTCAAATCGAAACGGGCTCCCTCATTTGTGTTTGGCACCGTATACTAACGTTTTTAGTACTTTGGATGCTTAGCACGATCTGAGACAGCCCACTTATAGTAAGAAATTTGTCTATTTTTTTTGAAGCTTGTTCATTTGTGACATCATTTGATTTATTTTCTTTTGTGATGGCTTTTGGCCCATTTGTGACATCATAACCTTTAACATTTGTTCATTAATTGGTGGATTGTTCTTCAAATAATTTTCCATGTATTTTCTAGCAACAAAGAAGCCGATTGCGACACCAGCTAGAAGTGCTAGAACACCTGTAACTACATACCACATAAAAAATCTTTCCTCCTCATAGTTGTCCTATTTTTAAAGTTTACAGGAACATCTATCAATACACAATAGTTTTCAATATTTTACATGTCAAATATAGCGTTCCTGCTTAATAGGATTCAACCACCCGAAATGTCTGTTATCAAAATCCATAGCCAAAAAGCACGGATTATATTTGCGCAGGACTTCGAAAATATGCGTTTCTGCATCATAGCTTCCTTCAGAGGATAACTTTATAAAGCAATCGTATATTTCAAGCTTTGCAAAAGAATAATTTTTACACGTATTAGGTTTATATATTAATTGCGTTGTTTGTTGATGATGCACCGTCTCAACCGATAGATTTCTTTCAATAAATCGGTTTATATCAATAACGGAAATAGGATTTGTAATATATTGGATTTGGTTCATTAACATTTGTAAACGAACTGGATTGTGTTCTTGTAATTTTTCGAGAAATAAATTAAAAATCAAAATTTCTTTTCCAAAATATTCGTAGGCAACGTCTTCTTTTAGAAGATATATAAAATAGTTTCTCATACCAATTCCCCCTACTACTTTCTCTATTAAAGAGTATAGACGAAGTAGAGAGAAATGATTGTCACCTACTGGTGAAAGAATCCACTAGTTTTGTCGAATATAAGAAAAGCGCAAGCGACCGTTCAGCGACGTATGGACTGGAGCGCATCGACTGAGATAAAGGAAACACGATGTGCCGCCAGGCGAATCGATGTTGACTTATCGTAGGGAGATGAGCGAAGTCCACTAGTTGCTGGTCGCTGGAGCTAGACAATAAAAGCGCAAGCGACCGTTCAGCGCATGCATGAAGAGGCTGACTCTTTATCGGGGTCAGCCTCCCACAGCTCTATTTTTAAAGCATTTCTTTTACTTTTGCCACTACATTTTCAACTGTAAAACCATATTCTTTCATGATTTTTTCACCTGGTGCAGAAGCCCCAAATTTATCAATTGCGATGATTTTACCTTCATCACCTGTATAACGATCCCATCCTTGTGATGCAGCCATTTCTACAGCTACTCTCTTCTTCACATTCTTCGGTAATACAGATTCTTTGTACTCAGAAGATTGTTCTTCAAAGCGATCCCATGCAGGCATACTGATAACGGATACGTCAATTCCTTCTGCCTTAAGAACTTTTTGTGCCTCAACAGCTAATTGAACCTCAGAACCTGTTGCTAAAAGAAGGGCGTCTGCTGTTTCTTTTTCTGATTTGCTAATCACATAAGCACCTTTTTTAACGCCCTCATATGCTTTTTCAGCTGTTCCTTCAATTGTTGGTAAGCCTTGACGTGATAGAACAAGTGCAGTTGGTCTAGTTTCACTTTCAAGTGCCACTCTCCAAGCTGCCACAGTTTCATTGCCATCAGCTGGACGTATCGTTGATAAATTAGGCATTGCACGTAAAGAAGCTAATTGTTCGATTGGCTCGTGAGTAGGTCCGTCTTCACCAACCGCAATACTATCATGTGTAAATACGTATGTGACCGGCAAGCCCATTAATGCTGCCAAACGAATAGCAGGACGCAGGTAATCAGAGAAAACAAAGAATGTTCCACCAAATGCTTTTACACCACCATGAAGTGTCATACCATTTAATGCAGCACCCATTGCAAATTCGCGTACACCAAACCAGATATTACGGCCGCTGTAATCAGCTGATGAGAAATCGCCTTGATCTTTCATTGCTGTTTTGTTTGAACTTGCTAGGTCTGCAGAGCCTCCGAAAAATTGAGGAACTGCTTTAGCAATGGCATTAATTGCTTGTCCAGATGTGTCACGGCTTGCAGCTTTCGAGCCAACTTCATATTTTGGAAGCTGTTGTTCCCAACCTTCTGGAAGTTTACCTGAAATCGCTAACTCTAATTGTTGACCTAATTCAGGATATTTTTCTTTGTAATCAGCAAATAATTGATTCCAAGCTTCCTCAAGCTGTCCACCTTGCTCTTTAACTTCTTCGTTGAAATGAGCGTAGACTTCTTCTGGTACATGGAAATCTTCTTCAAATGTCCATTTATAAGATTCTTTTGTTAGCTTCGCTTCATCCTGCCCAAGTGGAGATCCATGGGAAGCAGATTTACCAGATTTATTAGGTGAGCCGTAGCCGATTGTTGTCTTTACTTCGATTAAAGTAGGACGGTTTACATCAGCTCTTGCTTCCTCAATCGCTTTTTCAATTTCATCTAGATTGTTTCCATCTTCTACACGTAGAACCTGCCATCCGTATGCTTCATAACGCTGCATCACGTTTTCAGAGAACGACCGGTGTAGGTCGCCGTCTAAAGAAATATCATTTGAATCATATAAAATAACTAAACGTCCAAGCTTCAAATGGCCTGCTAAGGATGCAGATTCCCCGGAAACACCTTCCATTAAATCGCCATCACCGCAAATGCTATATGTAAAATGATTGATAATTTCAAAGTTTTCTTGATTATATTTAGCGGCTAAATGTCTTTCTGCCAATGCCATACCAACAGCAGTAGCAACACCTTGTCCAAGCGGACCTGTTGTTGCCTCAACTCCAGATGTGTGGCCATACTCAGGGTGTCCTGGCGTTCTTGAACCCCATTGACGGAAATTTTTCAAATCATCTATGCTTAGATCATAACCACTTAAGTGTAATAGGCTATAAAGCAACATAGAACCATGACCTGCTGATAATACGAAACGGTCACGGTTAAACCATTTTGGATTTGCTGGATTTTGATTCATAAATTTTGTCCAAAGCTTATAAGCCATAGGAGCAGCTCCCATTGGCATTCCTGGGTGTCCAGAATTTGCTTTCTCAATTGCATCAATAGATAAAGTACGAATCGAACCGATCGCTAATTGTTCGATAGATAATGACATTTATTTCATCCTTCCTAAACTTAATACTCGGTTTCCATAATATACTGAAAAAACCATTAGTTCAACAAAATTCCTCTCTCATTATACCGTTATTATTAGGTAATAGGCTAGATTTTATCGCAATTAAATCAATGTAACATTTGATTATTTCTTCGCCGTTTACTTTCCTGGAGTTTTTCTGGAGTGACGTCATTCCCTTCTACATCCATAACTCTTACATTATGGAGCGTGTCCTCAAATGATTTGCGAAAATTCTTAATGTATTCTTCTCTCAGCTTTTGCTGTTCCATCTTTTCTTCCTTAGTAAGACCAATTGTTTTTGCTTTTTTCGACAATTCATTAATTCGATTTATTTTTTCTTTCGATAACAATTTTACTACCCCTCTTATTTTTTCTTTTCTTCATTATTTTTTACTATATATTAATAGTAATGTCCAGAAATCATTTTTTTCTCCATATAAGAACAAAAATTCTCGAACTTACGTTTGTAATCTCTTGCCAATTTTGTTATAATTCTATTAATATATGGGATAAGAGAGGTGCAACGTTATGACAAAAATCTCGAAAAGGCAACAGGATATCCTAGATTTTATAAAGCAACAAGTCAGTGAAAAGGGATATCCGCCATCTGTAAGAGAAATCGGAGAAGCTGTTGGACTCGCTTCAAGTTCAACTGTTCACGGCCATTTAGCTAGACTTGAAAAAAAAGGATATATTCGTAGAGACCCAACAAAGCCAAGAGCGATCGAGATTTTAACCAATGAAGACACAAACATCATACCAAAAGCGGAAACTGTTAATGTCCCTATTATTGGTAAAGTTACAGCTGGTATACCAATCACAGCTATCGAGAACATTGAAGATTACCTTCCATTACCAGAAAGGTTGATTCCACCTGACGGCAATGTATTCATTCTTGTAATTGAAGGAGAAAGTATGATAGAGGCTGGCATTTTTGATGGTGATTTAGTCATTGTTCGCCAGCAGCATACAGCATTAAACGGTGATATTGTTGTAGCGATGACAGAAGATGATGAAGCAACCGTTAAACGTTTCTTTAAGGAAAAAGATTATATTCGCCTGCAGCCTGAAAACTCTAGTATGGATCCCATTATTGTTCGTAACATTACAATATTAGGAAAAGTGATCGGACTTTATAGGACCATTGATTAATCGTTGAAAATATGCAAAAAACCTCAACACCAAGGTGTCGAGGTTTTTTTTGATTAATAATGAGTCATATATTGTTCGCGTTCCCAAGCCGTAACCGTAGTACGGAACATATCCCACTCAATTTCTTTTGCTTCAATGAAATGTTCTGAAATATGCTCACCTAAAGCATCCATAATAATCTCATCAGCTTTTAACTTCTCTAAAGCCTCTCCTAAATTAGCAGGTAGATCAGTAATTCCGTGTTCTAGACGCTCTGCTTTATCCATTACATAGATATTTCTGTCCACAGATTTTGGAGCCTCTAGCTGATTTTCGATTCCATCAAGACCAGATGCTAGTATTACACTTAATGCTAAATAAGGATTTGCAGATGGGTCAACACTACGGACCTCAAGACGTGTGCTCATTCCTCTTGCAGATGGAATACGAATTAACGGACTTCTATTTTTTGCTGACCAAGCAACATAGCATGGTGCCTCATAGCCTGGTACAAGACGTTTATAGGAGTTTATGATAGGATTACATACTGCTGTAAAAGCTTCAGCATGCTTCATAACACCAGCAATAAAATGATAAGCTGTTTCACTTAATTGTAATGGGCCATTTTCATCAAAAAACGCATTTTCTTTTCCTCTGAATAGCGATACATTACAATGCATTCCTGAGCCAGCAATACCAAATACTGGTTTAGGCATAAATGTTGCATGTAAGCCGTGTTTACGGGCAATTGTTTTTACCACTAGCTTAAATGTTTGGATATCATCACATGCTTTTACTGCATCTGCATATTTAAAATCAATTTCATGCTGGCCAGGACCGCACTCGTGGTGGGAAGCTTCAACATCAAATCCCATTTCCTCAAGCTCAAGCACGATATCACGGCGGCAATTTTCACCAAGGTCGGTTGGTGCTAAGTCAAAGTAACCACCTTTATCGTTTAACTCTAAAGTAGGCTCACCTTTTTCATCTAATTTAAATAAATAGAATTCAGGTTCTGGTCCAAGATTAAATGAAGTAAATCCAAGCTCCTCCATTTTTCTTAACTGACGCTTTAAGTTTCCACGTGGGTCACCTGCAAATGGAGTGCCATCCGTATTGTAAATATCACAAATTAAGCGCGCCACTTTCCCTCTCTCAGTTGTCCAAGGGAATACAATCCATGTATCATAGTCAGGATATAAAAACATATCAGATTCTTCGATACGAACAAACCCCTCGATGGATGAACCGTCGAACATCATTTGGTTATCTAACGCCTTATCAATCTGACTAATAGGAATTTCAACATTTTTAATCGTACCTAACATGTCTGTAAATTGTAGGCGAATAAATCTAACGTTTTGTTCTTCTGCCATTCTTTTGATATCTTCTTTAGTATACTTTGCCACCACTAGTTCCTCCCAAAGGTTCAGAATGTATAATTTAAAAGTGTTGCTACTTTAATAAAAAAATTTTGAACTGTCATTTACCTGAGTCTTGCCAAAGCGGCCAGCTTGAATGAGTTCTTTTCGTAGCAGTCGCCTTAGTTCAGCATCAGATAATTCCTGTTTCACATCAGTTAGCTGTTCAGTTTGTTCCATGAATTTCTCATCTGCTTTCACAGCAAAGATTTGTTTAATCCCGGCTAAATTCACACCTTGTTCGATTAATGATTTAATCTCTAATAGGCGATCAACATCATTAAAAGAAAACATTCTCCGGTTTCCTTCGGTTCTTGCAGGATGAATCAATTCATTTTCTTCGTAATAACGGATTTGTCGTGCGGACAATTCAGTAAGTTGCATAACGATTCCAATTGGAAATAGCGGCATCGTTCGGCGAACGTTATCACCCATTACTGTGCCCCCTTCAAACAATATTACCTTGTTTAATATGCTTTTTATAATACATGATGTTAGGTTACCTGTCAACACCGTGTTAGAAAATCTAACATGGTGTTTATTTTAATAAATTTTTCTCCATTAACTGATTAATTGCAGTAATAAGCGCAATTTTTACATGTTCATAGGTGAGCCCACCTTGAACATATGCTTCAAACGGTGGCCTCATCGGTCCATCGGCCGTAAGCTCAATACTTGCCCCTTGAATAAATGTACCTGCGGCCATGATGACATCATCCACATAGCCCGGCATATAACTTGGCTCAGGTTTTACATGCGCATTTACAGGCGATGAAAATTGGATGGCTTGGCAAAAAGCAATCATCATTTCCCGATTCTGAAATTGCACAGATTGAACAAGATCTGTTCGTTTTTGGTTCCACTTTGGATATGTATGGAAACCGTATTCCTCTAAAAGGGCTGATGTAAAAATAGCACCCTTTACAGCTTGTCCCACAACATGTGGTGCCATAAAAAAGCCTTGATACATTTCCTGAAGGCTGTATAATGAAGCACCTGCTTCTCGGCCTAGTCCCGGTGCCGTTAAGCGGTAAGCACACTGTTCAACGAGTGCTTCCTTGCCAACAATATAGCCACCGGTTTTGGCAAGACCGCCGCCCGGATTTTTTATCAAGGAGCCAGCAACTAAATCTGCTCCTACATGCGTTGGCTCTAACTCTTCTACAAACTCACCATAACAATTATCTACAAAAACAAGAACATCTGGTTTGCATTCCTTTACAAAACCAATCATTTCTTTAATTTGTTCAATCGTAAACGAAGGTCTCGTCGCATAGCCTTTAGACCGTTGAATACCGATTAATTTTGTGTTCGGTTTAATCGCTTTTGCAACATTTGGAAAATCAATATCTCCCTCAGTTGTCAGATCAACAGTTTCGTAGGAAATATTAAACTCTTTTAGCGAGCCATTATTCTCTCCTCGAATCCCTACTATTTCCTCCAATGTGTCATAAGGTTTTCCTGTAATATAAAGCAGTTCATCGCCAGGTCTAAGCACACCAAAAAGGGACAGCGTGATGGCATGTGTCCCTGAAATAATTTGTGGGCGCACTAAGCCGGCTTCTGCCCCAAACACTTCCGCATATACTTTTTCAAGCGTATCCCTTCCTGTATCATCATAACCATATCCAGTAGAAGGGTTAAAATGAAAGTCAGCGACATGCTGATTGCGAAACGCCTCCAATACACGATACTGGTTTTTTTCAACAATTTCATCCATTTGCTGATGTAAAGGTTTAATTTTCTCCTCGATTCTATTAACTACTTCTTTTATCTTTTGTCCGTTGCTAAAATTCTCGTACATGCTACTCTCCTTAGTGAATATGAAAATCCTTTGTCTGTTGGTATAAAGCTAAGTTCGGGTTTATATACCCTTTACATTCATATTGCTCGTTTTGTTCATTAAAATGTTGTTCCAATAAAACTGTATCTGATTTTAATTGCGCCAACAATCGTCCATCTGAGCCCGGAATCATTAAATGGTAATATTCCATTTGATCTATCATCTTTGCTTCGATTATTTTCCGAAGAGTTTTCATATCTTCCTCATCAAAGGCACTAATGAACACCATATCATTTGTCGATGGAACAAAATGCGTTGAAACTAAATCTTTTTTATTATATACCGTTAGAATTGGGATGTCTTTAATATCCAGGCCCTCCAAAATTCGGTACACCGTTTTTTCATGGTTAAAATAATCAGGATTGGAACAATCCACAACATGTAAAATCAAATCTGCTTCACGTACCTCCTCTAATGTGGAGCGGAAGGCAGCAATCAAAGTTGTTGGCAAATCCTCAATAAATCCAACCGTATCGGTTAGTAGTGTTGTTAAACCACAAGGTAAAATAAACTTTCTTGTCATCGGGTCAAGCGTGGCAAACAATAAATTCTCCTCAAAGGAGCCCGCTTCTGTCAGTCTGTTAAAGATGGTGGATTTCCCTGCATTGGTGTAACCAACAAGGGAAATTTGGAACGTTTGATTTTTCTTTCTTCTTTCCCGGTAGCGATTGCGGTGTTCCACAATCGTTTTTAGATTGCCTTTGATTTCATCAATCCGGCGACGAATGTGGCGGCGGTCTGCTTCGAGCTTCGTTTCACCCGGACCTCTTGTACCAATTCCACCCCCAAGTCGTGATAATGCAAGCCCTTGCCCACCAAGACGCGGCAGCAAATATTCATACTGAGCTAACTCAACCTGAAGCTTACCTTCCTTTGACTTCGCTCTAGATGCGAAAATATCAAGAATGAGCTGGGTGCGGTCAATCACCCTTGCTTCAAACTTCTCGGCTAAATTCCGTGTTTGCGAAGGTGACAGCTCATCATTGAAAATAATCACATCAATCTCCAACTCTTGTTCCAACATGGCGATTTCTTCAATTTTCCCTTTTCCGATATACGTTGCCGAATGCACCTTCGGCCTTTTTTGCGAAAGGCTCATCATCACCTCACCGTGTGCCGTCTGTGTCAGTGAGGCTAATTCATCCATTGAATATAAAAACCGTTCATCATCCATATCTGGCAATTGACAGCCAACTAATAATGCACGTTCTTTTTTTATTTGATTTTCTATCAACGTCTTCCCTGCCTTTATTATCAATTCTTACTTTACTATATCAAAGTCAATTCGTATTTTCATCTAGTGTTCCATATTCTTTGGGGAATTAGTACTGGTTTATATTTGCTCAAGGGGCATTGCGTTACCGATTTTGCTTCCCTACCACAGTTTTGGGCACGTGAGAAACAAACTTGAATTTCGCCCAAAAGAAAAACCCTGTTTCCAAACAGAGCTTTACATATCACCAAAAACCAAATCCTCACTGCGAATCGTCTCTAAATCTTTTTTATCATATGCCTCGTACATCAACAATCGCATCGCCTGTTTGCGGACAGCCTTTTCAATAACATTACGGATATACCTTCCGTTGCTAAAAACATGCGGTGATTTATTATATTTTATGGATTGAAGCTGCTCTCTTAACTTCCATTCTGCCTCTTTTGAAAAAACATATTGGCGTTCATTCAACATTTTTTGGGCGATTTCCATTAATTGGTCTACCGTATAATCTGGAAACTCAATCACAAGTGGAAACCGTGAACGCAAGCCTGGATTTAAGGTAAGAAATTGATCCATTTCCTTTGCATAACCAGCTAGGATTAGAATAAATTCATTCTGGCGATCCTCCATATTTTTCACAAGCGTATCGATGGCTTCTTTGCCAAAGTCTTTTTCCCCTCCGCGCGCCAAGGAATAGGCTTCATCAACAAATAAAATGCCACCAAGCGCTTTTTTTATTAAATCCCTCGTTTTTTGAGCAGTATGACCAATATATTCGCCAACCAAATCCGCCCGTTCCACTTCAATTAAATGTCCTTTGGACAATGCATTCATATCTTTTAATAATTTTCCGATAAGCCTTGCCACCGTTGTTTTTCCCGTACCCGGATTGCCTTTAAAAAGCATATGGAGCACTTGCCCTCCTTTTAAAAGGCCATGCTCTTCACGAATCTTATTAATATAAATCCATGCGTAAATTTCTTTTATAACTTTTTTCATTTCCTCCATTCCAACAAGAGCACTCATTTCTTCCTCTATTCTTTTCAGAGGCTCATGCTTTGAATGGATCATTTCCTGCTGTTTCTCAAGTGACTTTGAAACCTTTGTTATTTTAACTGTCTTTTTCTCATTGTTTAACACAATGTTAATTTGACCGTTTTTATTCAATGTTACTGGCTGCTCCATATAAAGTCACCTCTCATTCATGAATATTATACGTAAGAGGTGCAAAAATTGTGACAAATGCCTATAAAAAAATGGAGAACTCGTTCTCCAACTTATGACAAACCTTCAATTAAAGAAATCCGCTTCTGTTCAGTTAAGCATACTTCTTCCTTAACACCATGATATTTTCTTTGTAATTGCGAAAGAATTTCTTCAACTTGTTTTAAAGTTTTCAAGGTTTGTTCATAAGATTCTTGTATATGACCATGTACGAACCAGTCCATAATAATCCCATCAAAAAAATAATCCGCAAATGTCAATAGACCGCTTATTTCCAGTCTACCTTGAGAAAACTTTTCAACATCTTTTAACTCTTCCTGAAAATGTCTTAATTCCCTTTGTGCATCATGAATTTCATCCTGTGAATCACTTATTCGACTATGTTTTATTGCCGTTGAAATGATGCCACCACCAAGCATGTCAAAGGTTGACCAGCTTTTGGCACTATCAAGTGATTGGAGAGCTTTCTTGAGTGAAGAACTTGCCTTTTTCCCTGCACTAATAGCTTCTTCATATTCTTTTAATTTTGAATGTAAATCTGCTTCAAGTTCGAGAAGTCCGTATAGTTTCTTACTTAAAGCCGGGTCTTTGGTATGTATGTGATTTTCTTTCTTACACAATATAGTATTATATTCAGATTCCACATTGGCGACTGTTGCGAGTTTTTGTTGAAGGTCTTTACTTTCTTCCTTTAAATCATGGACAGTCTTTGCCGCTTCTTGTAATTTTAAACGGGCGGCAATTAACTCTTGCTTTTCTTTGTCTAATTTTTCAAGTTTTTGACCAATTAAAGAATAAAAAATGCTCGCTACACCCAACGATTCAAGTTTTTCTACATCCTTTTGCTCTTTTTCCACTTGTTGTTCTGTATGTTGCATTTTTTCTTCTTCGATTTTGATTGTAGATAATACGTTTTGTAGGCGCTCTTCCCACTTTTCCTTCTTCCTCATTTGTTCCTTTACTTCTTTTAATTCAATATTTAATTGTTCGAACATTATGGTCACCTCAATTAATATGCCCTATTTCTTTTATATACGATAGATTCTTAATCAAGGTTTCATGTATTTTTTCTATTACTGCTTATTTACCTGCGTCTATACATTTTGAAATCCTCCCCATTTTTTTGGCGATAATTTTCACTCCTCAAGTTTTCCTATCGAGGGAACATTATAAAAGCACCAACAATAAAGGAGGTTTCCTATGGTCTACTTAAAAGCATGGCTACTGTGCTTATTTTCTTTCTCATTCTTGTTTGGACATCCAACAGCTTTTGCTGCTCCTCCAGAAAATGAATTAAACCAATACTTGGCGGAAATTGGCCTAACTAAAAAGGATTTACAGGATTATCTAGACTACTATGAAATTCCTTTGGAGGATTTTGATACCATAGAAGATCTAAAGGCTGTATTAGGTACACCAATCAATCCACAAAATGTACAGGAATTACTGACGAGATATAGTCTAACGGAAAAAGAGCTAAACGATCTTTTAGATCATTTTGGCGACGCAATGAGCGACTATAAATTTATTGAGGATTTGGATGCAGCCGTCGACTTTTATATAAACAACGATAAATATATGGCAGAAGTCGAAAACGGGTTATCCGAGATGGGGATCACAGAAGAAGAAGCCGAGCGTTTCTTTACTTATTTAGGCCAGGTGGAGGAAAATAACCAACATCAACTTGACCAAACAGAACAACTGGATACGCAGTTAGAAAAGTTTCTAGATGTAGGAGATACAGCAGATTTATCCGACAAGGAGCTTAATGAATTAGTACAAATTATGGAAGAATCCCTTTCCCTTTATGAGATTAAAGCCAAGTTTTCCATCAATAATAAGGATGTTACATTAAAAGAACTGTTAAAAATGAGGGACGTTCCGAGCGATTTATATACAAGAATATATAGTAATACTGGCGAGCTTCTTATTGACTTTACCGTACCAACGGAGTTTTTTGAGTCCGCAGAAGCTATCGACCAAGGGGAAGATATGATTCATATTGGGGAGATTTCGGATGATTATGTTGATTATATGCATGATGAAAAGTACGAACAAGGACAAAATGGATTAAAATAATAATGTCAATGGACCAAGCCTTAGTTCCAAATATTAGGCAAGCTTGATTCGCTGTAAGTGTAGGAACAGCAACGATTATACCTACTTCGTACACAAACCCAGTTAAACTCATTTTCTACGCGGATAAAACGGTTTATGAAGCAAAAAAGAATGGACACCATACATCTTGTTGTTTAGCGGACATGCACATGGTAGTTTCGAAATTTGCTGTCCGCATTTTTTCTATTTGCAGACATGCCATGGCTTGCTTTCCCAGTTCTTGTCCGCATTTTTCCTTTTTGTGGACATGCCATGGCTTGCTTTCCCAGTTCTTGTCCGCATTTTCCCTTTTTGTGGACATGCCATGGCTTGCTTTCCCAGTTCTTGTCCGCATTTTCCCTTTTTGCAGACATGCCATGGCTTGCTTTCCCAGTTCTTGTCCGCATTTTCCCTTTTTGTGGACATGCCACTACCCGTTTTCATAATTACTGTCTTCATTTTCTCATTTTGAAGACAAGCCAATATAGGCTTTCACAATTATTGTCTTCATCCTCTCATTTTGAGGTCATGCCACGAACGATTTTCACAATTGCTGTCCGCATTTTCCCTATTTTGCCTATAAACCCATCTAGCTTTCCCATTTGCTATTCTATTTTAGCGTTTAAACAATATCAAAAATATTTTCAATCCATCTTCCCAAACCACGCACTAACCAAAATAGAATACGAAACGGCAATAAGAGCAACTCAGGCACCCAAAACAGCACATCAAATATAAAATCGACAAATGTGTATCGATCACTGCTTTTCCTGCTCTTCCTCATTTTTTCTTTCTTTTTCTTCAACCAATCCTTCATGTCCTACTCCTCATCTTATATCAATCAATCAATAAATATTTACTTATTCGAGAAAAAATACTTGCACGGAATCCATATTTTCAACCAAAGATGTGCTTCCTCTTTCATTCAGCTATCTCCTGATTAGTTGTTAGATCAAATTAGTGCCATGTATACACAATACCATCCATCTCTTTGGTAACTTTGCTCTTTAGGAATCATTTTACTCCATTTGATTCCCTTTATGCTAAATTACTCGCCTCCATGGGAATCATCCCACTCCTTTGATTCCTATTTTGCCGAATTGCTCGCCTCCATGGGAATCATTTCACCCCATTAATTCTCTAAGCCTCACGAAAACCAACCTCACTATAATACGCCGCCTAAAAAATATTCTATTCATTTTATATCAAACTAATTTTAAAACAAAACACCACACGCATTTATTAAAAATCCAATCCATAACCACAAGTTATGAATTTCATGCATATTAACAATTAGAAGTTATACAAAATGAGGAGTATGATAAAGTAAAAATAAATATTCAAAACATATGAGGGCTATGACTATGGAATGGCATCAAATTAATTATTTTCAAACGGTAGCGAAAACGCAGCATATTACTCGTGCGGCGGAGCTATTATCGATTTCCCAGCCGGCACTAAGCCGTTCGATTGCCAAGCTTGAGGATGAACTAGGCGTTAAGCTTTTTGACCGTAAAGGTAGAAATATTTATTTAAATCGTTATGGGAAAATGTTTTTAAAACGTGTCGAGCAATCGATTAAACAAATTGAAATTGGGAAGCAGGAAATCATGGATGAGGTTCATCCAGATTACGGAACTATTTCTTTGGCCTTTCTCCCTTCACTTGGGATTAGCTTTGTTCCCGATATTTTGAGTTCTTATCGCGGGAAATATCCAAATGTAAAATTTCTTTTACACCAGGCTTCAAACGAAGAGATTTTAAAACAGGTAAAATCCGGTGGTGTCGATCTTGCACTTTTAATGGTACTGCAGGAGGACCAAGAAGTTTTTTGGCAGCCCTTATTAACAGAGGAATTGTATTTGATTGTATCTGTAAACCACCCGCTCGCTGCCTACGATGAATTGGATTTAAGCATGATCAAAGGGGAACCATTTATCACTTTTAAAGTGGGCTATGGATTACGAACGATTATTCATAATTTTTGCCTAGAAGCAGGACTTACGCCAGATATTGTATTTGAGGGGGAAGATATCGGCACTGTTTCCGGGTTGGTAAGTGCAGGCCTTGGCGTCTCACTGGTACCTAACGTAAAAGTAATTGATAAAAGTAAAGTAAAGCTCATCAGTGTCAAACATCCTATCAGCACGAGAAAAATTGGGATTGCACGGCTAAAAGATAGCTATTTATCACCCGTCACCGCAAAATTTATTGAATATGTAAAAGGAGTTTATGAAATCGACTAAAAGGGGTATGTTGTAAACATGAATTATATACAACGTGGGACACGCACATTTAAAATGGTCAACATTGCTTTATTTGCAGGAGGATTTAATACATTTGCAATACTCTGGGGGACTCAACCACTTCTGCCAGAAATAAGTAAAGAGTTTCATCTCTCACCTGCCGTATCAAGTCTTAGCCTATCTTCGACTACTATTGCTTTAGCTATTAGCATGCTCATTGCAGGTTCATTATCTGAAGTATTTGGTCGTAAACCCGTGATGACATTTGCTTTATTATCTTCATCGATTCTATCAATTTTAACAGCCTTTAGCCCCAACTTTCATTTACTGCTTCTATGCAGAATATTACAAGGGATTACGCTTGCAGGGCTGCCCGCTGTTGCAATGGCTTATTTAGGTGAAGAAATAGAAGCAAAAAGCTTAGGATATGCCATGGGTTTATATATTAGCGGCAATTCCGTCGGCGGTATGGCCGGTCGAATTATTAGCGGCATTTTATCAGATTTATTTGGTTGGCGCATGGCCTTAGCAGGCATTGGGATTGTCAGTTTACTTGCCAGCATCGTTTTCTTTATCATCTTGCCGAAATCAGCTCATTTCGAGCCACGGAAGCTAGCTGTAAAACCATTGGTAACCTCTCTATTTTCTCAATTTAAAGAGCCTGGCCTTATTTATATCTTTATGACCGGATTTTTATTAATGGGAAGCTTCGTTTCATTATATAACTATATTGGCTTTGAGTTGATTGCACCACCCTATTCTTTAAGCCAAACATTAGTTGGATTTATTTTTATCGTCTATACAGTTGGTACATTTAGTTCGACTTGGATGGGAATGTTGGCGGACCATCACGGGAAAAAGAAACTTTTACAAATATCATTAGTTATTTTATTGTTAGGTGCATGTATTACTTTAAATTCATCTTTATGGTTAAAAATTTTCGGAATTGCCGTCTTCACCTATGGATTTTTTGCCGGACATTCTATTGCCAGCGGTTGGATCGGACAATTGTCTACACATGATAAGGCGCAAGCATCAGGATTATACCTATTTTTCTATTATTTGGGATCAAGTATTGGCGGAACAGTTAGCGGTACATTCTATAGCGGCTTCGGCTGGGTCGGCGTCGTTTTGATAATTGTTGTTCTATCTTTTATTGCTATCATTCTATCCATGCGTTTAGGCATCACGGTTTCTAGAAAAATAAAATATTCTCCACACAAAGTGTAACCGCGAAGGCTAGCTTGAACGTCAATCAACGATATTCAAAGCTAGTCTTATTCGTTTCACGCTTAAAAATGAGAAAATCTTTGAACGGTTGTGAAAAATATTATTTTTGTTATAAATTTTGTCTAAAGAGCATAAATTTGGTTTATTTTGAACAAATATCGCACTTTTACCGGATTTACAAAAATTACACTATAGGCGTAATATATTCTCCATAATTTAAAAAAGGCCTAATCTCTATTTTGAGAACGGAGGAACCAATCTTTTGGGGTTAATTCTGCACGCAGAAGGGATGTGATACTCTTTCGCCATCCTACCCGTCAGCTAACTTCGTCGGCTAAAGCGAGGGAGGTCATCGGACCGCCTGTTTTCAGGGGGCTATTTTTGTTTTTTAAACAAAAAGTAAAAATAGCGATTACCTGCATGTAACGGTCTTTTTTTATGCCTACATACGTAGAGAAAACAGGCAAATAATATCTTTAATGAGAAATTAGTTTAATTTTTTACAACTAGGAGAAAAAGATGAAAAAATTAAAAAACAATCTTGATCCACCAAAGATTCTTGTCCTCGGCTTTGCCATTGTGATTTTGATTGGAACTTGTCTTTTAACACTTCCGATTGCGACTGCAGATGGGAATGGTCTTCCGTTTTTAGATGCTTTATTTACAGCAACATCTGCTACCTGTGTAACAGGTCTCGTTGTGGTCGATACCGGAAGTACATTTTCAACGTTTGGTGAACTTGTTATTCTATCACTCATCCAAGTGGGTGGCTTAGGTTTTATGACATTTGCCACGTTGTTCTTTATGTTATTAGGGAAAAAAATCTCCTTAAAAGAAAGGCTGCTCTTGAAGGAGGCTTTCAATAATGTAACCACAGCAGGCATTGTAAAATTGGCGAGACGAATATTAATTTTCACAGCAGTGATTGAATTGATTGGCGCCATCATTTTAGCGATTCGTTTTTCGTTTGATATGCCGGTCGGAACAGCCATTTATTTCGGATTTTTTCATTCCATCTCTAACTTCAATAATGCCGGCTTTGATTTAATGGGCGAGTTTCGGAGCCTGACCGGCTATGTGGATGATCCGACGGTCGTTCTAACCATCTGCTCGTTGATTACCCTTGGTGGCTTAGGTTTTATTGTAATGAATGAGCTTTTTGAATACCGTGACACCCGCATGTTGTCAGTAAACACAAAAGTCGTATTAATAACAACACTAATCCTAACGCTTGGGGCAACGATATTAATCTTCCTATTTGAATATGGGAATGAAAAAACGATTGGACCATTATCTTTTCTTGGTAAAACCTTGGGAGCATTATTTCAGGCAGTAACACCTCGAACGGCAGGTGCAAATACATTGCCAATCGCAGATTTAACACACCCTACTTTATTTCTGACGATTCTACTGATGTTTATTGGCGGTGGCTCCGGCTCCACTGCCGGGGGTATTAAAATTACGACTTTCGCCGTTTTAATGGCAACCGTGTGGGCGCAATTGAAAGGAAATGAAGATATTGTTTTATTTAAGCGGCGCATTGTCATCGAAACCATTTTAAAAGCCTTAACCGTTGCCACTAGCGGTGCCTTGATTGTGACAATTATTACGTTCTTATTGAGCATCACTGAACATGGGCAAAACTTTATCGTCTATTTATTTGAGGCCTCTTCCGCGTTTGGTACGGTAGGACTGTCTATGGGCTTAACTCCAGAGCTTTCACCAATAGGCCGTTTTCTTATTATTTTTACAATGTTTGCCGGTCGCTTAGGACCATTAACCCTTGCTTTTGCAATTACGAAAAGGAGAAAACAAGAAGCTTTTAAATATCTAAAAGGAAATATCATGATTGGCTAAGAAGGACGTGAATTTTGGTATGGCAAAAAAACAGTATGCAGTGATTGGGCTGGGCCGGTTTGGAACTAGTGTTGCCCGAAGGCTCCATGAAGCAGGGCAAGAGGTCCTGGGAATTGACATTAACGAAGAACGAGTGGAAGACGCAGAGAAATATATTACACATGGTGTTGTCGCCGATACAACAGACGAAAAAGCCCTTACATCAATTGGAATTCGCAATTTTGATGTAGCCATTGTCGCAATCGGCAATGATATCCAATCCAGCATCTTAACCAGTATGCTGCTAAAGGATTTAGGTGTTGTAAAAATTATTGCAAAATGTCAAGGAAAGCGGCACGGACATGTGTTGGATAAAATCGGTGTCGATATGCTTATTTTCCCTGAAAGAGATATGGGCGAACGCGTAGCCAATCAATTATTAACTCCAAATATGTTGAATTATATTGAGCTATCAAAGGAATATAATATCGAAGAAATTATGATTCCTGTAAAAATGGCAGGGAAAAGCCTACGACAACTGGACATTCGTGCCAAATATAATGTAAGTGTCATCGCCATTATTAGCCAAGGGAATATTATTGTATCCCCTTCACCAGATCAGACGATTCAAGAAGGAGATTTACTTGTGATGATTGGGAATCGCGCAGATTTGGCTAAATTTTCAAGTATAGAATAAGCTGACAGGGGGCTGATTTTTCAGCCCCCCGTCCATCGTTATCTTATAGTTCTGCAAACTCCTCGACCAATTCCATAAATCGCTTCAATGCATTGTCAATTGGTGTTGGCGTCGTTAAATCGACACCTGTTTTCTTTAACAATTCAAGCGGATAGTCGGAGCTGCCGCTCTTTAAAAATTCCAAGTAAGAATTGATCGTCTTTTGGTCTCCTTCCAGTATTTTCGTTGCCAAGTGGATAGCTGAAGCAAAACCCGTCGCATATTTATAAACATAAAATGGGCGATAAAAATGCGGGATTCGTGACCAGCCAAATTTAACCTCCTCGTCAAACACAATATCAGGTCCATTATATTCTCTAAATAAACCTTCGTAGGTTTGATTGAATACTTCTACATTCAGAGGCACCCCATTTTCCGCCATTTCATGTGTTTTCATCTCGAATTCAGCAAACATAACTTGAGTAAAAAATGTGCCTTTAAATTGATTTAAGAAATGATTTAAAAGATATTTGCGCACTTTTTGATCTTTTTCATTATTTAATAAATAGTTTATTAATAAAACCTCATTTACGGTTGAAGCTACTTCTGCAACAAATATGCTGTAGCCAGCGGTAATTTGCGGCTGGTATTGTGAGCTCAGTTTACTATGGACCCCATGGCCGCATTCGTGAACGAGCGTAAATAAACTATCGATATCATCCTGATGGTTTAAAAGTATATACGGATGAACGCCGTAAATTCCCAGATTATATGCCCCTGACCGTTTTCCAGGTGTTTCGCGGACATCAAGATACCTGGACTTTTTAAACTCCTTTAAAATGTTTAGGTAATCTTCACCAAGTGGTTCTAAGGCCTTTAGCATCGTTTCGAAAGCTTCTTCATAAGGAATGACTTGTTTTACACCTTGAACAAGTGGCACACTTAAATCATATTGGCGAAGTTCATCGATCTGTAATTTTTCTTTCCTAATTTTAGTATACTGATGCATCGACGCGATATTGTCTTTCGTAGCTTTTATCAGGTTAACATATACCTCTTTAGGAACCTTATCGCCAAATAATGCTTTCTCTAACGCTGATGGGTATTGGCGAATTTTTGCTAATGTAACATTATTTTTTATCGCTGCTGAAAGTGTAGAAGCAATCGTATTCTTTGACTCTACATAGGGTTTATAATAGGACTTGTAGGCTTCACGGCGTTTTTCGCGGTCTTCATCTTCGATTAGTTTGGAATACATTCCTCTTGTTAGCTCCACCTTTTCGCCATTTTCACCAGTTACTTCCCCAAATTTGATATCAGCATTATTAATCATTCCATACGTGGTGCTTGGCGCGGACAAGGCTTCACCCAACTGGGATAGGATTTCTTCCTGTTCCTTGCTCAGAACATGGGGCTTGTAACGAAAAGCATCAAGCAGGTCTTCTTCAAAATACTTTAGCCCTTCTTCTTCAGCGATATAGTCTTTTAGAGTTTCTTCATCTAAGCTTAATAAATACGGCATAAAAAATGATGTTGCAGCACTAATCTTAACACTAAGCGATTTTGCCCGGTCAAGTAGGGACTGTGAATTTGTATCTCTTGTGTCTTCGTCCACTTTTAACATGCAGTAGGCATAAATGTGTTTAAACTTATAAGATAATTCTTCTTGCTCTTTTAGATACGTGCACAAATCTTTACTATTGTGAATCGCGCCATCAAATTGCTTCAGCTCTTCCGTCATTTTTCCAACTTGGCTGAAGTCTTCCTCCCATTTGCTAATATCTGAATAGATCTCTTCTAAATTCCATGTTTCATCAACAGGGACTTCAGATCTCGAAGTGTATGTTTTCATAGAATATCTCCTTTTGAATAAATCTTTGTATTATCGTATTAGTATTTGCAAAACAACATGTATAAAAGTACTTTCGTTATGTATAAATTTTACCATAATTAGTTTGCATACTAAAAAGACAAAACCCTTACTTTAGGATTTTGCCTTACAAAATAACATAATGAATTACATTACCCTACTCGCTTTCACCATTTTCGAATCACATAATGGGCAGTTTCTTTCTTCTAGATGGGCTTCTTCATAAGTAGTAATGCGAACCCAAGCATTGCATTCTGCACTTGTGCAATCCCACACTAGTGCCTCTTCTCTTTGCCGCTTACGCTCTCCTTTTTTATTTCCTTTTTCAGTGCTCTTATTCTCGGCAGCAAATGGCTCTAAGAAAAATCTTGATACGTCAACATTTTCGCCACGATAAGAGGCTGGTGAACTTATATATAGTTCTTCCTTTGCCCGAGTAACAGCGACATAGGCAAGGCGACGTTCTTCCTCCACCGCTTCCGCAATTTTTTTCTTATTATTATCTTGAGGAAGAATCATATCGCTCCGCTTATCAGCATCCATAGATGAACTGTGAGGCAAAATTGTTTCCGATGCACCGATGAGGTATACAACAGGAAATTCCAGCCCTTTTGCCCGATGAATGGTCATAAGTGACACACAATCAGTCTTGTGATTTTTCTGAAGAGCTTCCATTTCTTTATTTTTTTCAATGATTTGATCAATGAAAGCGACGAATTCGTCGATATTACTAAACTTCCTCGCAGATGACTCAAGTTCCGCCAATGTTTCTTTCAACATTTCTTTATGCATCGTTAAGTTTTTACGTTCATCCGCTTCCAGATATTTATCGTAAAACTTACGAATCGTTTTAATTGCCTCCACCGGTTTCATTTCTTTTAGCTTTTCAATCAGCTTGAGACGCTCGGAAATTTGCTGTTGTTGAAAGGGTTTTAATAACGGCAAATTCAGCAGATGCTTATATATTTTCTTCTTCGGCTGATGGAGCTGTTCCATTTGCACATACTCCATCACTCTTTCACGATTAAGGTAAAGCGTCGTTAAAACCCCTTCTAAAGCGTGTTGATCCAACGGGTTTAACGCTAATCGCATGTAATCGATAACAGGCTTCACAATCGCTTGCTCATAAAAATTATTGCCTTTACTATAAGAAACAAAAGGGATTTTTTGCATGACCAACTGTTCAAAGATCGCGCGGCTATTGCTCATTGTCCGGTGGAGAATAGCATAATCACTGTACCTTCTTTTCCCTTCCTTCACTTCTCTTACAATCTGCTCGATGATCATTCTTGCTTCATCATCCGTTGAGCTTGGTCGCATAAATAGAGGTTTTTGTTCGCTCGCCTGTACAGCTTTTAACGTTTTCACATGACGTCCCTCATTATAAGAAATCGTCTTATTGGCAAGTCCGACTATACTTGTCGTGGAGCGATAATTAATATCTAATGTAAATCTTTTAGCTGATGGATACTCTTTATCAAAATCAAGTATATTTTTTATAACTGCCCCGTTAAAAGTAAAAATTGTCTGGTCATCATCACCCACGACAAATAAATTATTTTCTGGTTCGGCAATCATTTTGATTAACTCATATTGAATCGGATTTGTATCCTGCCACTCATCGCAAAGAATATAACGAAATCGATTTTGCAACGATTTTAATAAAGCGGGATTGGAGCGCAATAGAAAGTAAGATTCCAAAAGGATATCATCAAAATCAATGAATTGTCTTGAAGCCTTCCATCGCTCATATTTTTGCAGAATTTGTTTAACCTCCTTGTCAACACTTGTCTTCTCAGGAAGATCGCTAGCCCTTGTCATATTATTTTTATAAAATGAGAGTAGTGCAAGCAGAGTCTCGGGTTCGTATGCATCTTGAAGGCCCATTTCCTTCAATAATATTTTAATGGCAACTTGCTTTTGCTTTTCACTTGTAAGTAGTTTCTGTGTATATCCTTGACTCATGATGACACGCAAAAATACCGAATGAAAGGTACCTGCGATCATGCCACGTGTAATAGCTGGCGTTAATCCTGGCAAATTTGCAATTCTATCTTTCATTTCATCGGCTGCCTTTTTAGTAAAGGTAACAAGAAGAATATTATTCGGATTGACTTTATGTACTGATAGTAAATAACCTGTTCTCGAAGCAAGAACCCTCGTTTTGCCGCTGCCAGCCCCGGCTAATACTAAAGCCGGGCCTTGTGTGTGCCGGACAGCTTCTAATTGCGGTTTATTCAGTTTAATTCCACTTTTTTCTAACGCTCTAAAATAAAAAGCATCCATTTCATGATCGTTAACGAGCTGTTCTGTCGTTTCGGTACTTGCCAAATCAGCTTCAAACGTCTTTTGGGTCGTTGCTCCATTTGGATACTCTTGGTAATTAGATGGTAGATGATGCAGTTTCAAAGAACTCGACTCCCTAAACTTAAACTTTGCTTCTAGTATTCAATGATTTTCATTTAAAATTGTAATGAAACTTATCTGACTTTGATTTAAAAAGCGTATTGGCCATCTGCTTGTGCCCAGCCCACTATCAATATATAAGTAACGATTTTCACCAAGTTTAAATGGACCTTTATCGTATTTAGGAAAAAGGCCTTGGTCAGGTACGATAAGCGCCCCCAACAACGGAAACCTAATTTGCCCGCCATGAGTATGGCCGCTTAAAATTAGATCAACTGAGTTACTGTTAATTGATTTTATCACACTAGGAGAATGGGACAGGAGCAAAGTATATTGTTGTTTACGAATACCGGACAATGCTTTTTTTAAATTACCATGTCCTGTTGTATAGTCATCTACTCCAACTAGGTTAATAGCTGTATTCCCTACTATGATGTGGGTGCTTTCATTATTTAAAACCCTTACATTTTGTTTTTTTAGCTCTTCTAAAAGTTTATCAAAAAGTGGATTTCCCCACTCATGATTACCAGCTACAAAAAAGAGATTAGAATTAATGAATGTAAGATTTTCAATGAAATGAAGTACATTCTTTAGATTTTTAGTACGTCTATCAATGAGGTCACCCGTAATCACGATTAAGTCTGCCTTTGTATTTTTCACAACTTTTATTAAATCTTTATTATGGTTTCGAAACATTTTATTATGCATGTCGGTAATCTGCAATATTGTAAATTTCGACCCCTGTGGCATTTTATTACTATGAAACTTGATTTTATTGACCATAAAACAATTGGTATCATAATAAATTTTAGCCATAATGACGACAAACACAAGTAAGAAGAAAATGAGGACCATCATGTCGCCCACCACCCAACAAATTTTACCTCATTGCTTTTTAGTGTAGCATTGAGTATAAATGCTGGCAATTCTGGGGACCAATGGACATAAAAGAAGAAATAGTTACGTAAGTGGGAGCCCACCCAGTATTAAACATGTTTGTATGATCCATTTCTTTTTCCCTCTTTTTATAACAAAATAATTTTGACTTGCCCCACAATTCAGCTAGTTTCCCGGACAAAGCAAAAACACACTGGAAAGATCAGTGTGTTTTTTATAGAATAGCTGATTCATAGCAATCAAATAAAAGTATAGTAATATAGTATAAATATTCATTAGTCTAGTCAATAGAAAAATAATGGGACATAGGCTACATGTTTTTTACTGATAAGTATCTTTGTATGGATTAAAGCGGATTTATTAAAAATCGGGTATGGGACCTAAAGCAGGCTGTATTCAGGGTACATATAATTACAGTACAACATCACTAGCGTGATAGATGGAAGGGAGGGACAAATGCTGACGATCTAACAAAGGAGGTCACAATGTTTTAAAACAATATCATGAAATAACGAACAATACAGAAAGGAGAAAAATATGCAACCAATGGTTTGGATAACGATCTTAACATTCATCGTAACACTTGGTTTCATCTTTTGGAGGCCCAGAGGACTTAATGAAGCAATTCCAGCAACCATCGGTGCACTCATTGTCATTATTAGCGGAAGCGTACCAATTAGCGACCTCGGAATCATAACCGAAACAATTAGTGGAGCAGCTATTACTATTATAGCAACAATCGTAATGGCAATTGTACTAGAAAGCTTTGGCTTTTTTAATTGGGTTGCAGAGAAACTGGCGGAAATAGCAAAAGGATCGGGTATTCGCTTATTCTGGTATATTAACCTTCTATGTTTTCTCATGACACTTTTTTTTAACAATGATGGCAGCATTTTAATTACAACCCCCATCCTTGTTATGTTATTAAATAATATGGGGTTAAAAAACCATGAAAAAATCCCTTATCTGCTATCGGGAGCACTCATTGCAACTGCCTCAAGTGCACCGATTGGTGTTAGTAATATTGTCAATCTAATTGCTCTTAAAATTGTCGAAATGAGTTTATATATGCAAGCAGCGATGATGTTTGTTCCTGCAACACTTGGATTGCTTTTATTAGTGGGGCTCTTGTTTCTTCGCTTTAAAAAAATCTTACCTAAAACTGTCCCTACTAAAGTAACAGGACTATCACTCCCTTCATACCATCCTCTGAAGCATAATCCTTTAACCACTACGGATAAGGGCCGTACGCGGTTTATGTTATACGTCCTGCTTTTTATTTTTGCTGTCCGTATCAGTCTCTTTATAGCTTCCTTCTTGTCAATTCCAGTCCCGTTAATGGCTGTTCTTGGATCGCTCATTCTCTTAAGCTGGAGATGGGTCTATTTAAAAATTTCACCAGTTGATATGTTGAAAAAAACACCATGGTATATCATAGTTTTCGCTTTTAGTATGTATGTGATTATTTATGGTTTAAATAATATAGGTTTATCAGAGTGGTTGACAGGATTTATGCATCCTCTCGTTTCCGGAAGCCTACTTAATGCAAGTGTGTTAATGGGATTACTTTTATCTGTACTTTCCAATTTATTTAACAATCACCCTGCGCTAATGATTGGAACGATTACATTAACCAACCTTAATCTCGATTTGCTTTCCTTGAAAGTTTCCTACCTAGCAAGTGTGATTGGCAGTGATGTTGGCTCTTTAATTCTCCCAATTGGAACACTTGCAACGCTAATGTGGATGCATATTATTAAGCGTGGAAAAGTTGTTATTACGTGGTGGGATTATATAAGGACCACAATCGTGGTCATACCACCAACAATGATTTTTACATTAGTTGTTTTATATTATTGGGTATCATGGCTTTTTTAATTAAAAGCCGATATGGGGACAAAAAGCAGGTAATTCATAGTGAACTACCTGCTTTTCATTTATACCTTTTTTACAAATTCGGATTTTAATTTCATAGCTCCAATTCCATCAATCTTGCAATCAATATCATGGTCGCCATCAACTAAGCGAATATTTTTCACTTTTGTTCCTATTTTTACAACTAATGATGTCCCTTTTACTTTAAGGTCTTTAATGACAGTTACAGTATCACCATCTTGCAAAACGTTCCCATTCGCGTCTTTAATGATTTTTTGGTCCTCACTATTTTCTTTCCCATCTTGTGACCACTCATGTGCACACTCTGGGCAAATAAATAGATTGCCATCCTCATATGTATATTCTGACTTACATTCTGGACAATTCGGTAAATTTCCCATTGGCTTTCCCTCCATTCTTTTACTCTTATATCATAACTTTACTGTGTTGGCAATGGTTACCTAAAGGCGACAAATGAAAGAGCCTGTCCAATTGTCTAGTAAAAGACATTTGAAACAGGCCCATTGTTTGAATGATTATTTGCGTCCAATAACATTTGTATATCCAGGTGATCCTGGAGGCGCATTTTGAATCATGTCGATAAACGGAATGGTGTATGCAAATATTACTAACGCTAATGTAACGGCAACCCATAATTTGAAGTTCTCAAAAACAGCTGGTACTTTTTCAGCCTTATCGTGAACTTCTCCAACAGGAAACTCTTGCTCCCCTTTTGGCGCGTAAAAGGCAAGGTTAATAAAAATATAGACCATGAGCAAGGCGCCTAAGAATAAAATGCTACCACCAATTGCTTGGGCGATTTGGTAAGGTATCCAAGCTAGGCTATCAGGGTTGCTTGCATAGGTAGAAAACGCTGAGCGCCGTGGTGCACCAAGTAAACCTTCAGCATGCATGGCACCTGACATGAACACCATACCGATTGTCCACAACCAAGTTTGAATCAATGCTAATTTATTCATTTTAGGTGTTAATGTTCGCCCAGTAAGAGAAGGCACTAGCCAGAACGCCACCCCAAAAAATGTCATAGCTACAGCAGAACCAACTGTTAAATGAAAGTGCCCGGTAACCCAAATCGTGTTATGAACAACTTGGTTCATTTGGTGAGAGGCGTTAACTAATCCGCCGGCACCACCAAAGGCGAAGAATACCATACCCATGAACGGTGCAAAGAAACGGGCATCTTTCCATGGCAATTTTTTCCACCAACCCATTAAACCTGTAGCTCCCAATTCACGTCCACGCATTTCAAATGTTGCAAATAACGCAAAAGCGGTCATTAAAGAAGGAATTACGACTAAGAATGTTAACACAACTTGTAGGTATTTCCAGAATGGATCAATTCCTGGCTCCAGAAGCTGATGGTGGAATCCAACTGGAATTGAGAAAAGAATAAACAAAACGAATGATAAGCGGGCTAATGCATCACTAAAGATTTTACCGCCGATGATTTTTGGTACGATTACGTACCAAGCCATGTAAGCAGGTAATAACCAGAAGTAAACTAATGGGTGACCGAAGTACCAGAACAAGGTACGGCTAATTAAAACGTCGATGGTTGGCACAAGGCCTAAAGACCATGGAATAATTTGTACCAATACCGTTGTTGCTAATCCAAGACAAGCAACTAACCACATGAGCATTGTACTTACGCCCATAAAGCTTAGAAGCGGTGTTACCTGGCCAGGGTTTTCTTTTTTCCAACGCGCATGGCGATGGAACACTACAAATCCGCACACCCAACTACCTACTACAACAAGTGTAAGACCGACGTAATGTAAGGGATGAGCCATTAATGGTGCATACATTGTGTATAGGACTGAACTTTGACCAAGTAAGATGAAAGTCGCCGTAATTGCCACACCAATTGTCATCATCCAATAGCCAATCCAAGCCCAGCGGCGCTCACCGTCTGTGTAGGTTCCTGCAGTCTTACTTTGGGTTGCAAAAATAAAACCAATAATGAAGAAAGTTGTTAAGACCAGCGCTAATAATACACCGTGGACGGTTAAAACCTGATAATAGGTTATGCCACCTGGAAGCGTAACTTTACCAGAACGTACTAACACTTGTAGTAAACCGGCAGTGGCACCTAAAAATAAAGAGATAAATGCAACGTAAAAATGAGCCATTGACAGTTTAGCATCTTTTGGGTCAATACTTATTACAGCTTTCATTACTCAACCACCTCCAAAGTTGCAAACATTAAGTGGTGACCTAAACCACAATATTCGTTACAAACAATGGTGTATTTACCAGGCTTATTAAATGTAGTTTCAACTGTATTAATATAACCAGGCTCCAACATCATGTTCGCATTTGAACCAGCAACTTCAAAACCATGGACTACGTCTTTCGTTGTTCCTATAAAGGTAACTTTAGATCCGACTGGAACTTGAATAACCTTATTAGGACCAACATCATAGTTAAATGCAGATGCTACAA
Organism: Schinkia acidoalkalinis; assembly: GCF_054301215.1. The sequence goes on along the minus strand of NZ_CP182573.1, from coordinate 3,855,836 downwards.
GAACTAGCTCATACTCTTTGTCACCAACCTGCTTAAGACCTGGATGATCAAATGGTGCAGTCGTGTCGACTTTTGCTGGATCTACAGTCACTAGACAGCTAGGTGGTTGGTTTCCCATGTAAAATGCACTAACACCAATGGTAATTGTGAATACTAGTAATGCGGCAATACCAAATAGCAGCCAAATTTTTTCATACTTATGCATGTGCATGGCTTCCATTGCTCCTTTCTACATTTAGATTAACGATCCATGTACAAACTAAATACGCCAAACCAGGTAACGACCAGAATGATTCCAAGAATAGTAGTCATTACAAGTGTTCCTCTTAATGTGCCACTATCTTCTACTTGAGTCTTTTGATGCAACTCTGGTTTTGCCATGTAAATCACATCCCTTCAAATAATTAGAAATACCTGTTTACAAGGTCATTATGACAAAAATCACAGTTTGTCCATATCGAATCCGCCACATTTTGGCAAGTTTCATAAATATTTCATATTTCTTTCACAAAACTTTAAAAAGCCAATTCTTTTGATAAAAAACGATTACAAGAATTGGCCAACCTTTCCCTTTCTTATAGGATTGGATCGTACTGTTCATACTGTGGATTACAATAATACGGCGGACGCATGCCTATTAATGGCATTGTGAAAGGAATTTGATTTGTATTGTAGAAAACCTCAACCTTTTCATCTGAATGATTGACTAACAAAAGTTCTACCTCAGGATTATAGTAATAATTTTGCAAAGTAATGACCCCCAATAATATTTAGCTTTTTTACCATATTCATTATTTCAAAGTCTTGTGCAAACCTTTCCCATACATAATCAGGCACTTTACCGACTCCATTCACATACTGTAATGCAAAATGCTAATTTGAGGAGGAATTCCCCTTGCCTGAAAACAATCAAACTACGAATCAAGAATATCCCTTGTATCCGAATTACGGAAAAATCACCCGCTTCCAAAATATAGCGATGACCGTTCCGGAACAGCGCCAATTCCGCCAGCCTGGTGTGGAAAGTCTAATGGTACCAAGACCAATTATTGAGAATCCGAACTATAAGGGCAGCTGTAAACTTGCGGGTAAAACCGCTCTAATCACCGGGGGCGACAGCGGGATGGGAGCTGCTGCAGCCATTGCTTTTGCAAAGGAAGGCGCAGATGTTGCGATTGCCTATTTAGACGAACACGAGGATGCCAACCGTACAAAAACGAGGATTGAAGAGCTTGGACAACGGTGTTTATTATTGCCAGGTGACCTTCGGGAGAAAAAGCAATGCATTCACATCGTTGAGGAAACGATAAGAACATTTGGAAAGCTCGATGTCCTCTGCAACCATGTCGGTATTCAGTTCCAACAACTAAGCTTGCTCGATATTTCCGATGAACAGTTTGATGACACATTTAAAGTAAATATTTACTCTCATTTTTATGTGACAAGAGCAGCATTATCCTACTTAAAAGCAGGAAGTTCGATTATCAATACAGCTTCCGTTGTTGCCTATTATGGAAATGAGCAATTGATTGATTATACGGCAACAAAGGCAGCCAACGTAGGCTTCACCCGTGCTTTGGCCAATAATTTAGTTGAGAAAGGAATCCGGGTAAACGCCATTGCACCAGGGCGGATCTGGACGCCCCTAATTCCAGCTAGTTTTTCAGCAGACCAGGTTGCACTTGCAAACAATCCAATGGATCGACAGGGCCAGCCCTTTGAAATTGCCCCTGCCTTTGTTTTTCTTGCCAGCGATGATTCACGTTTTGTAACCGGGCAAACCATACACGTAAACGGAGGACAAGTGATGTCATCTTAAAGAAAAAAAAGCCAATTCACGGTGCTTATAAGTAATCCGTGAATTGGCTTTTTTTCGTTAAAATAAAATTTTCTTAGTTATTTCTGGATTGTATTCGTAAAGCATCCATTGATTTTCATCCATGACCTGCAGCATTAATTTTTTATTTTGCCAAAATAATGCATGGGAGCCGTTAAACTGTTCGATCTTTGTCCCTTTTTCAATATCAAAAAGATAAGTGTCGGAAACAAAGCCTGGTTCGGAAAATACATCTGCTATAACATATTGGCCTGTTGAGTCAAGTGACATTTGTTCAATCACAAGGGACTGATCATTACCTTTCGGTTCTAATCGGGCAATTTCCGTAAACGTTTTTTGTTCACGATTATATTTAAGGATGGTAATGCCGGACGCTGCCCCTTTTCCTTCCCTCATTTCTTGAAGGCTGAAAATAATCTCCTTTTCATCGTGGCTAAGCGCTAATGAGCTAATCCGGATGCTGTTTGTTTTAATAAATTCTTTTGGAATATCAGTTAGCGAGAATAATCGCTCCTGTTTTTCTCCATTTTTCAATAGATCAAGATTCTTGGAATCAAGGCTTGTTATTTCTATTTTATTTGCTTCTGTAACCTTTTGAATAACAAAACGATCATTCTCCTTTTTAAGCTCAAATTGATAAGAAGCCACTTGATAATATGGGTTTGCTGTATATGTCCAGTACACATTGGCTGAGACCGTTATTCCACCATTCCCTTCCTTCGAATTTACAATTGTATAACCGACTTGATGTGGATTGGAGTAGGTTAAGAACTCTGGTGGCTCTTCCATCATACTTTTCGCATAATCATCATCCCTCACAATCAATGCCTGTAAATACCGCTCGACTGTTTCCCTAGCAGTCAGTGCCTTTTCACTAAGAACAATCTTCATAATAGAAATGGACTGTTTAGGGTCTTCTTGTCTTTGTTTCAATACATATAAGGAATTCTCCGTAGTATTCCAGATTGGAGATGTATAGTGATACAATCCCTTCTTTGTATTTTCAATCCTTTTTGAAATATTGTTTGTTATTTTTTTCGAAGTTTCCAAGTTTACATCCTTGATCCAGACATCATCGATACCATCTTCATTTTTTATATAAGAAATATAGGAATCATCTGGTGATAGAGCCGGATTTGTCCCGTCATCCACAATCGTTTCTTTTCCATTCTTTAAATTTTTCATTACAATTTTGTGATCCCGTTCAAAAACAAGTTGCTTTTCTTCATCGACAAACACCGGGTTTAAGCCATCAGTAACGATACTTTCCTCCATATTAGTAAGATTAATCTCAACAATTTTTGAATGGGCTCCATCATTCTTTGTTGCATAAATATGCTTACTGTCTTTCCAAGTCGGCTGACTGTATTTACCCTTGGTAATTTCCTCTACCTTTTTTGGAGTTAAAGATAATCGGTAAATACCCCCATTTTGTGAAAACAATAATTGATCTTCGATTGAAGATTGACTGAAACTACCTGCTACCATATCCGCTATTTTCGTTAATCCTTTATCCGTATACTTATAGATTCCTTTCCCTTTTAGCGATACATACAAAGTTCCAGTTTGATGGGTATAGGCCACGATTTCGCCACTACCGACATCGAAAAATGAAATTGCATTGGCAATTTTCAATGAACTGGCACTCACATAGTCCACTTTGGAATTTGTTAAATAAAAGCCTAGGAATATGACGGCAGCAAGTAAACCATTAAGCCATGGATTCCGCCACCAGCTTTTTCGATTTTTTGGCAAAAAGTCTTTCCGCAGCTCCTGCTTTAGTTCTTCATTCACATAAATTTGTTCCTTTAATTCATGTAAATTATTTTCAATTTTGTCATCCATTTAGGTCTCCCCCAAACATTTTTTGACTAGCAAGCCAAGCTTTTTCGTAATACGACTCGACTTCACACGAAGGGATTGTTCTGATTTTTGTAAAACAACCTCGATTTCCTTGAATTTTAATCCTGCAAAATAGCGTAAATTGGCAAGTTCTAAATCTTCCTTCGGCAAATGGTGAAGGCTTTTCTTTAAGCACACCATCTCATCAGACTCCTCAAAAGGGTCCTCAAAAGGAAGTGGACTAAAGTAAAACTCCGTTTCATCACCCATTAAGACACTTTTCTTTTTTCGGTAAAAATCAATGATTGTATTTCTGGCAATCATCAACAACCATGCTTTCGGATTTTCAATTTCATGTAATGTAGTTTTCCTTTCAAAGGACTTTCTAAATGTTTCGCTTACAATATCATCTGTATCCCACTTATTCCCTACTTTAAAATAAACATAACGATAAACATCGTCGTAGCACTCATCATACATTTGAACAAACGTTACACCCAATTCTTTCCCCCTCCACATCTTTGGCCGGCTCTATCTATAAAAACGAATTAAACATCAAAACGTAACACTTATTTTGGATTTTTATTTTATATAGTAAAATAGCAGAGGATTTGGATTCCTCTGCTGATTTTTCTCCCGAATTTTAATGTATATCACGCTTTTTAAAGTTACCGCCTTTAACTTCTGTCACATCGTAGATTGCCACAAAGGCTCTCGGGTCTATTTCATGAATAATCTCTTTCATTTTGCTTTCTTCCAAACGGTTGATGACGCAAGTAATTTCCTTAAATTGTTCATTTGAATAACCGCCAAGCGCAAGTGTATACGTCGCACCACGGCCTAATCTTTCACGAATGGTTTCAACCATTAATTCTGGTTGGGTCGTAATAATTTTAAAGGTTTTCAAGCCGCTTAAACCTTCCTCAACAATATGAATCACTTTAGATGCGATAAAGTAAGCAATAGCCGATAAAATGGCCCCTTGGAGTCCAAACACGGTTGATACGACAATAAAAACAAACATATTTAAAAATAAGATCATATCACTTGTCCCAAAAGGAAGTTTACGGGAAAGTAATACTGCCAACATATCAATTCCGTCTAGCGCACCGCCATTACGTAAGGCTAAACCCATTCCAAAGCCGATAATAATACCACCGACTACAGTTACTAACAATGTATCACCTTGAATGATGGTTTGTACATGATGCATAAGGCTAGTACTAATTGAAAGTGTTGCGATACCTAGAACTGAATAAATAGCAAAGCTTTTACCAATTTGTTTATAACCCAAATATACGAATGGGATATTTAATAAGGCAATCAGAAGCCCCAATGGTAACCCAATTAATTGTGAACCGACGATGCTTAGACCTGTCACGCCGCCGTCTGATACCCTGTTTGGAATTAATACCGCTTCCAGTCCATAGGCTGCTATAATTCCACCAATAATAACTAGTATTGCACGTGAAACCTTTTTCAGTCTATTTCGTTTTTGCATAGTACTGCTCATTTTTACTTCCTCGTTTCTAGCTTTTTTCAAGCGTTTTTGACACTTTAACGCTCTTACGTAACAAACAGTAAGTTTATTTTACCAAATGGTAAAGTAAATTTAAACAGAACTGGGATTTTATTCAAATATCGACATCAAAAAAAGAGATAAAATTCTTATTCGAATTCCATTTCCTATTTATTTTGGTACAGATTATCGTACTAGTTTTTTCAAACATCCAAACGCCCCAACATTACAAGCAATGATTACTACACCCATAGGCACCGCCGTATCACCCCCGCCAACTCCGACAAGCGGGGCGGTTACTGCGCCGATAACAAATGGTACTAGACCTAATAACGCTGAAGCACTTCCCGCGTTCCTTTCTTGACTTTGCATCGCTAACGAATTGCTAAGCATACTGATGACGCCCATACAAGAAAAAATCAAAAAGAATGCAACCAATAATAGGATGACACTACCATTAAAGAGTATAGAAAGTAGTAGGAGGAGACTTGAGAGTAAAGACACATTTAGCACAAAAGCTAAGATTCTTTTTTCTCCACATCTCATGACGAATTTATCTGCAATAAAAGTTGCTATCAGTACACCCGTCGCATTAATAGCAAAGGAGTAACTATATTCTTGGGCCGATAATCCATAAATATCTTGTAGCACAAATGGTGAGGCTGATAAATAACCGAAAAATCCCCCAAAAATCAACCCTTGCGTAAAAGTGTAGCCTAAAAAAACTTTGTCTTTGAACAGATTGCCAAAGTTGATAATTGTATTTTTCAACCCGCTTTCAGTCCGTTCAGCGACCGGCAACGTTTCTTTTATTCCAAAGATTACATTGACAGATACGATAACGCTAACGATGCCTAGGATGAAAAAAATCCCTCGCCAATCCGTTATCCTTAACAACTGACCACCTACAACAGGGGCCAATACTGTAATTACCCCGTTTACTAATGCAAGGATGGCCATAAATCTAGTAATCTCCGAGCCTGAGTAAAGATCCCTGACAATTGCCCTAGATAAAACGACACCACCTGCACCCGATAGCCCCTGCAATACACGCAAAATAACCAGTATCCAAATAGACGGACTATACGCACATAAAATCGTTGTTGCCGTGAAAATCAATAGAGAGATGACAAGCGGTGTTCTTCTTCCCAAAACATCGCTATACGGGCCAATTACGAGCTGCCCAAGCGCCATACCTATTAAAAAAGCCGTCAAGCTAAGCTGGACTAATGCTGCATTTGTACCTAATGAAGTTGTCATTTGTGGCAAAGCAGGCAAATAAAAATCTGTGGCAAATGGCGGAATGGAAGATAAAAATCCTAATGTGATTGCAATCCATATTCGCTTTTGTTTTGTTTTCTTTTTGGCTAAAACATCTGATTGTAGCTTTGCTAAACTCATTTTTTCTGTCCCTCATATTAATTTTTTTAATAAAACCACTTTGTTGGCAAAATAAATGTCCATGGTGTCGTGATAATTGCAATCGCGAGTGCTACCTTAAACCTTAAACGTTTTTCCTCAATCATAGATTTCAAGGTCATTTTATAATTGAATATGAAAATAAAAAATGTTGAAACAAGCATTGCGAACAGAATAATGGCCACGGCAAGTGGGTGGCTAAATGGATCGTAACTAATCGCGGAAGTAACCTCATAGGACAATCCTATTTTTCTCTCCAACAAAGTGCATATAAACAGTATCCAGGCTCCAATCATATCTGCTAAAAATCCATATAACCAAACTTTTAAAATGCTTTTCTTATAAAATGTTTTTAAGTTTATTTGTGTTCTAGAAGAAAGTTTAAACATAGAAAAACAAACCATAATAACGAATGAATCTATCACATAATTGCCAAAGAGCGTAATTAAAATAACTGGTGGAAAAAAAAGTAACATCCAAATCGGAAAAATAACATTATATTGTTTGATCTCCTTCATATGATTGTCCCCTTTGCTATTTTATAGAAAGTGCTCCTCATTTTCACTGAAAATATTTTAACGCTTCTTAACAAATTTGTACCACCAAAATAGTAAATACAGATAACCGCCTATGACAAAGACCGCCCATACCCTGAAATGACCAAGCTCAACTAGTAACCATTGAAATTCATCATATTCAAAAGGCCTTCCAATCCCGTAAAACAAAGAAACAATGTACATAATGAAAGGTAGCAATATTGTAACGCCATTAAATTGGATCGTTACTTTCTTCTGAAAAATTGCAACAATTGCCGCTAAAATTGTTGCAATAAAAAATAGATAATATAAATAAACTGCCCAACCTGGCAACGAGGCAGGCAAAATAATAGCTGCATAAGTAAAGATGAAATCTACTTTTCCCATTGGAATGCCCCTTTCTTATTCTTCCACCAACTCATTACATCGTTTTTTTGCGTCATCTAAATTAAAGGTACTGTACCATCGGTAATTTTCATCATCCAAAATTCGATAATGATTGCTTATTACATTTTGTTGTAAACGGAAGTTTCCCTTTTTATAAACTTCCTTCCACCAAACCTTACCACCCAGCGTTTTTTCTTTTCTTCCTTCGGTATTATTAAATGCAATTAATTTAATAAATTCGACTGGATCGTCACCTAGCTTTGAGTTTAGAACTTCACTATTGTTGAACAATGCACATACAGTTACAATTGTTGTCCAGTTGGCGGTGTTTCTCCCTTTTTCAATTTGGACAAGGGTTTTTTTCGAAATTCCGAGAATTTCTGCCATTTTATCCTGTGTGAATCCTAACTCAGTACGTATGAGTTTTATTTTTTCAGAGATTAATACAATAGTAGTTTCACGATCCATAACATGCCCCTTTTTCACTTTTAGTGTAATTATACACTTTTGGTATTATTTTATAAGTAGTAAAGACATAAAAAGCACTTCCTCAAACATTGAGTTTGGGCTTCAACAACCCTTTCTTTTTCATATCAATATGATATAATAGTGATATCAGATTAGTATCATTCTAATTTCATAAGGAGGGCTTTTTATGGTTGAGAAAAAAGCAGGTTCCATGAACGGTTTTATTGGTGTTTTTGTAATTCTGGCAATCATATTAGCTGGTGTTGCCATACTAATTAATTCTGGTGGAAGCATTGGCCTGATTGCATTAACAGCTTTATTAGTACTTTTAGCCATTGTTTTATCCACGGGCATTGTCCTTGTAAAGCCAAACGAAGCGAAAGTTGTATTATTTTTCGGAAAATATTTAGGTACTTTAAGGGAGAGCGGCTTATGGTGGACCACTCCACTGATTTCAACACAAAAAATAAGCGTGAAGGTCTATAATTTTAACAGCCCGAAATTAAAAGTGAATGATGTAAATGGAAACCCCATTGAAATTGCAGCAGTTGTTGTTTACAAGGTTTTGGATACAGCGAAAGCAGCGTTCGACGTTAATAGTTACAAGGAATTTGTCGAGACGCAAAGCGAATCTGCCCTACGTCATATTGCCAGCCGGTATCCTTATGATACAGCCAATAACGAAGTCGATTCATTACGTGGTAATTCAGAAAAAGTGGTCGACGAATTATTAGAAGAAGTGCAAGAACGTTTAAAAGCGGCAGGGGTACAGGTGCTTGAGGCTCGGTTTACACATCTTGCTTATGCTCCTGAAATTGCATCAGCTATGCTGCAACGCCAGCAGGCAGCCGCCATCATCGATGCTCGTGAAAAGATTGTTGAAGGTGCTATCGGCATGGTCCAATCTGCGATTGCTAAGCTTGAAAAAGATTTTGAATTGGACGAAGAACGGAAAGCTGTCATGGCCAATAACTTGATGGTGGCTATTGTCTCCGACCGCGGTGCCCAGCCGATTATCAACACCGGCTCACTATATAATTAATTGGACTGATTTTTATGGCAAAGAAGAAACAATTCCCGCTTCGCATTGATCCAAAGCTTTATGAAGTTCTTGAAAAGTGGGCACAAGATGAATTAAGAAGCGTCAATACCCATATCGAGTATCTTTTAAGAGAATCAGCGAAAAAGGCAAAAAGACTAAAAGATGAAAAATAGAAATCATGCCACAGGGCCTGCAAGCAAATGTATGTATACAACTGCTTGCAGGTCTTTTTTACTTCAAGTAGAAGATAAACAAACAATACCAGCTTATATTTATCAAAAACCAAACAAACGCAAAAAATGTTTATCTTTTTATTATTGACGCTAAACAAACGATGTTATATTATGTTTAATGTAAACCAAACAAATATATAAAACGTTTGTTAAAAAAAATACAGGAAGTGTTTATTAATGGAAGTTGCAGATATGTTTTGGAATGCCACCCTTGAAGAACTGAAGCGGGGCTATATTCAGGAAAGAGATACATTTATTTGCCTCATATGCGAGGAGAAGGTTGAAAAAGGAGTTATTTATCCTTATGAAAATATGTTTTACGATGCAGAACGATTTATGCGAATCCATATCGAGAGTGTACACACCTCCGTTTTTGACTATTTAATGAGCATGGACAAGAAACTTACCGGTCTTACTGATCACCAAAAGAGTCTTCTGCGTCTCTTTTATCAAGGAAAAGCTGATACAGACATTCAAAAGGAATTAGGTATTGGCAGTCCTTCCACCATTCGCCACCACCGTTTTGCCTTAAAAGAAAAAGAAAGACAAGCAAAAACATTCTTGGCCATGATGGAATTATTAAAAGAAAAAGACGAATATGCACCAGCCTTTATTCCAGTTCATAAGACAGCCAAAATGGTCGATGACAGGTATAACATAACAGAAGAAGAACAAGAAAAAATAATTAAAAAGTTCTTTCTGGAGGGAACACATCACTTAATTAAGTTTCCGCCGAAGGAAAAACAAAGACTAGTGGTTCTACGGGAAATTGCAAAACATTTAGACCCTGAAGAAATTTATCATGAAAGTGAATTAAATCAACTATTAAAAGACATTTATGATGACTATGTATTGATTCGAAGATATTTGATTGAATACGGATTTATAGACCGTAAACCAGACGGTAGCGAATATTGGCTGAAAAAATAAATATGGAAAGTAGGAAAAATTATGGACCGTAAAAAGGAATTAAAACAACTTTACAAAGAAACACCTGTCGAAGCAGGCGTTTACCAAATAAAAAATACACAAAATGAAAAGATTTTTATCGGCAGTACCCCTAACCTAAAAACATTAAATGGACTAAAATTTATGCTTCAAAATGATGGACATAAAAACAAAGAACTTCAAGATGAATGGAAACAATATGGAGAAGATGTATTCACTTTTGAAATTTTGGAAAAGCTGAAAAAGAAGGATGATCCCTATTTTAACGCTAAAGAGGCATTACGTGAGCTAGAAGAAAAATGGCTGGAACAGCTTCAGCCTTATGGGGAACACGGATATAACAAGAATAAATCCCGTCAATAAAAAAAACGGCTATTTGTTTAATTGGAAACAAATAGCCTTTTAAGCAGGCCAGCATAAACACCCAACCTCTTTATAAAAAAACAGAGGATTTAACTCCTCTGCCTTTAATTCGCGCCCACTTCGCTTATGTCAAAAACATCATTTAGTTTCAGGAATAAATTTTGATTTCGATAAGAAAGATCATCCGTCACTTCAGTGCTAAACCAGTGAGGAATTTCAAACTGCTTTGCCTCTTCCTCTGAATCAAACTCTACCTTTACTATAGTCAGCCCTTCCAATTCTCCAAAATAGTTAAAGATAGTTAAATGATGTCCGCAATAATCATAGAATAATCTCTTTTTGATTATGGGTGTTAAACCATTAATTAATTGCTTAAATGTATTCTCCTGTATTTCAACTTCTGTCTTTATACGGGACATCCCTTTTCCCTTCTTAACTGAAAGAAAATAAGAAACTGTGTTAGGCTCCATGCTGTAATCCTCAATTCTCCTAATCCTAACCTCCTCATCCACACCAAAACCGATATAAAACTGCTCAACTAAATCAATAGCCTCCAAGTCTAAATGTTCCAAAAGATAATCACTTTCTACTAAAAACTTTCTGTCAATTTTCTTTCCTGTCTCCAATGTAAATCACCTCTATATATTTATTAATATGTTATAGATGATTTTATCAGAATAATGGTATGATTGTACATAATTTTCTGAATATTATTGAAAAAAAATAGTTTACAACAAAAATACACTCAATCACTAAGAAATATATTGATTGAAAAAATTACAATTTCACCGTATATTGGATAAGTGATTCTTGAATTCACATGACCAAAACAAACCACTTTAGTTCAATCATGGTCTTGAAATGGAGGATTTGATTATCGTGACGTTAGGGCCTCGAGTCATTAAAACGGGAATTGCTGTAACACTTGCATTATATATTTGTTCAATTTTCAAATTAGAATCTGGCGTGTTTGCTGGTGTTGCTGCTATTTTTACAATCCAACCGTCAATTTACAGGACATGGAAACAAGTCTGGGACCAATTACAAACGAATACATTGGGAGCGATTATTGCTCTTATCGCTGTCTACTTTCTTGGGAACGATCCGATTGCCATTGGTCTTGTGATGATTATTGTTATTTTAATAAGCTTAAAGTTAAAAATGGAAGAAACCATTTCACTTACATTAGTAACTGTGCTTGCGATTATGAGTGCACCGCAAAATGAAGATTTAAACTTTGCCTTACATCGCTTTGGGATTATCTTAATCGGGATGACATCAGCCTTACTAGTAAATATTTTGATTTATCCGCCTAATTATAAAAAAAATTATGTTAACAGGGTTCATTCTGCTTTACAAAATATGTCGCTTCTTATGAGTACGGCGATATCAAATGAATTAACTGAAAAATCTTATCAAGAACAAATGAAAGAATTAGAGAATGATATTTTAAAATTAGAAGAGCAATATAAGCTTTTTGACGAAGAACGCGAAAAAATGGCCAAAATCAATAATATGAATTTGCGGGAAATCGTTGTCTTTAAGCAAATGCTTAAATCCCTGCAGCAGGGTTATGTTGTTCTAGAAAATATTGAAGAATTCTATTTTCAAAGTAAAAGAAATGCTGAAGAAAACAGTTTATTTGACCAACACATTGAGCGTTTGATTAAGCATCATCAACTGTATTTATTAAAGTATGATGGCATCATTAAAAATGATGAACCACATGATGACGAGGACATCGTGACACAAACGAAATCCTTTTTAGAACAAGTGATTGACTTCTACAACCTTGATCATGAACAAAAAATTCATCTTGCCGTAGTTGGCTCTTCCATTTATAAATATGCCTATCAAATTGAACGCTTAAACCGGCTCACAGAACAATTTAATAAAAAGGCATAACAATTTTATAAAAACACTGAAAAAATGGGATTACAAATCAGCTTCGCTTTGTAATCCCATTTTGCTTTAACACGTTTCCATATATTAATTTGGGTTAGTTTCCAAGGATTTTGAATTGAAAATTTATTGATAAATGTTGCTGCCGGCTTGTTTAAACTGCTCTGCTTTTTCCTTCATTCCTTTTTCAATCGCTTCCGTTGTTTCAAGATTATTTTCCGTAGCATAGTTTCTAATATCTTGAGAAATTCTCATGCTGCAGAACTTAGGACCGCACATTGAACAGAAATGGGCTGTTTTCGCACCTTCTGCAGGCAGCGTTTCATCATGATACTCTACTGCCCGTTCAGGGTCTAATGATAGGTTAAATTGATCCTGCCAACGGAACTCAAAGCGTGCCTTTGATAAGGCATTATCACGAATTTGTGCACCTGGATGCCCTTTTGCTAAATCCGCGGCATGGGCGGCAATTTTATAAGTAATTACACCTGTGCGCACATCCTCTTTATTAGGTAGGCCGAGATGTTCTTTTGGCGTAACATAGCAAAGCATCGCTGTGCCAAACCAGCCAATCATTGCTGCCCCAATTGCGGACGTTATATGGTCATAACCAGGTGCAATATCAGTTGTTAAAGGTCCAAGTGTATAGAACGGCGCTTCTTGACAAACTTCCAACTGTTTATCCATATTTTCTTTAATGAGATGCATCGGTACATGGCCAGGTCCTTCCACCATTACTTGAACATCGTGCTTCCAAGCAATTTTGGTTAGTTCTCCCAATGTCTCCAATTCCGCAAATTGTGCCTCATCATTCGCATCAGCAATCGACCCTGGACGTAGTCCGTCACCTAACGAAAAGGCTACATCATACGTTTTCATAATGTCACAGATTTCTTCAAAATGAGTATATAAAAAGTTTTCTTGATGATGGTACAAGCACCATTGCGCCATAATCGAGCCGCCACGTGAAACGATGCCAGTTACACGCTTCGCTGTAAGCGGAATATAACGTAATAGTACTCCAGCATGAATCGTAAAGTAATCAACACCTTGCTCCGCTTGTTCAATTAATGTGTCACGATAAACTTCCCATGTAAGATCTTCTGCAACGCCCTTTACCTTTTCCAAAGCCTGATAAATTGGTACAGTCCCTACTGGAACAGCAGAATTACGAATGATCCATTCTCTTGTCGTATGAATATTTTTACCTGTTGAAAGGTCCATGATTGTGTCCGCACCCCAGCGCGTTGCCCATGTCATTTTTTCAACTTCTTCTTCGATGGAGGATGTTACAGCTGAATTCCCCATGTTGGCATTTATTTTTACATGAAAATTACGACCGATGATCATTGGTTCTATTTCTGGATGATTAATATTGGCTGGAATGATTGCCCGCCCCTTTGCTACTTCATCACGGACAAATTCTGGCTTCAAATTCTCTCTAATTGCAATAAATTCCATTTCAGGTGTGATGACACCTTTTTTTGCATAATGAAGTTGAGTAACATTCATCCCTTTTTGAGCGCGCAATGGCTTGCGTTCTAATCCTGGAAAAACAGCCTGATTGGTACGTGGATCATCTTCATCACTGTATCCGTTATCCTGGGGTTTAATTTCGCGACCCGCATATTCTTCTACATCGCCTCTTTCCTTAATCCATGCACTTCTTAAAGCCGGAAGTCCTTTTGAAAGATCGACTGAATAATCAGGGTCAGTATAAGGCCCACTTGTATCATACACTCTTACAGGAGGGTTTTCTTCGATACGATTTGCTCCAGTCGTCGGGTCTAGTGTAATTTCCCGCATCGGCACCTTAATATCAGGTCTTGACCCTCCCACATACACCTTTTTACTTCCTGGAAAGCTTGACATAATGGAAATACTTTGTTCATTCAATGAAGATGTTGACATCGTTTAAATCTCTCCCTTTTTTAAATTGTTTGGGCGAGACCTAGATCAATGAGGCAGGGGGTTGAAGGCAAATATTTCAAAATGCCCGTTAACCTTCTTAAAGTACAAAAAAGCCGAATCCATGTATGGATGGACCCGGCTTTGTGTGTGGAATAATCGTGTAAAAAGAAGATTTTAACTTCCCTACGCTGGTATGATCCAGATCAGGTCCAAAGGGTCAAGAAACTTCATCGCGTTTCTTTCTCAGCCCAAGCTCGTTGGACTCCCCTAGTTAGTACTATTCAATTCGAATTAAGTATACATGAGTTTTCGCTAGATTAAAAGAAATTTCTGAAAAAATTATTTAGATGAGATGAACACTGTTTTGTTTTGACCGTCCCACTCCACGTCAGCCCCTAAGGATTCACTAACAAAACGAAGAGGAACCATCGTGTTTCCATTAATTAACCTTGGTGCCGCTGCTAGAGTCATAGGTTTCCCATTTATGGTTGCTTTATTGCTGTCAATTAGTAAGGATACTGTTGTATTTCTTTTACTAGCTGTAATGGTTTGTTTTTCAGGATGCCATTTCACTTCTGCTCCCAGTTTTTCAAAGATGGCTCTCATTGGAACGAGCGTTGCCCCATTCATCACTGTGGCCGACTGTTTAAATCCCTGCCATTCACGGTCAATGATGACATTTATTTTTCCTAAGTCAGGAATTAAAGGATCCAACGAAAGTTCTTCGCCAAAATATTCAGCATGAGCTTTAGCAATCGAGTCCAATGTTTGTTCCCGTTGTTTAAGGATTCCGTTCACTGTTTCGTACTTTTGCTTTAGTATGGTATCCTTTGAGTCACCAGCAATTTGTTGAATACTTTGAGTTGATTCGATTTCAATCCCTTGTATAGCTTTATTCTCTTTTTGAAGCAGGGCCTTCCACTGTTTACTTGCTTCTTGCTGGCCTATTTTACCATTGTTATATTGAAACATTATGCTATTAAGAAAGTTGACATTACTGCCATTCTTCAGCTTAAACATTGGGCTATTAAGAAAATCAGCATTTACTGCATTTTTGTATTTCATCATTGAACTATTTAAATAGTTTTCATTGACTGCATTTTTATATTTCATCATTGGGCTATTTAAATAATTTTCATTGACTGCATTCTTGTATTTCATCATAAAGCTGTTAAGATAATCAGGATTGATGCTATTGGCATACTTCTGCATTGGGCTAGCTAAATAGTCAGAATTAATTTTATTTCCATAGTCTCTTAGTTTGAGTGAATACGCAGAATTACCATCATATTTATTTTTTAAGTTTTCTAGATCTGCTTGTAGAAGTTGATCTAATTTTTCGACATCCTTCTTTGTTTGGTTAGAAAAATGCGCAAATGAATTGTATTCTTCCTTTTCAAATTCCTCGAATTTAGTCGTTGTTGTTTGTTTAAAACTCTGATAATCATTCGATATATTACTCTCATATTTCGAATACTCATTGCTAATCTGGTTGATAAAATTTTGATTTGCTGCGAAAGCATTGTTTGGAGCAGAAATGGCCATTACACATCCAAGCAGAATACTACTAAGAAATTTTTTTGAAGTTCTAGTCATCTTTAATTTTACGCTCCTCTTCTATTGTACTTGTAATGAATCAGGATCAATTCCATTGTAAACTTATTTCCAGTCATATGGAATATGAGGAAAGGATTATATTGGAAAAATATGAAAGCCTTACAAAAAAGATAATTGTTCTTTTGTAAGGCAGAATCATTTTGCTTATTCAAATGTAAAGCTATTTATAATAGAAGGAATATCCGCTACCATTTTTTCGTATCGTTCTAATTCTTTACCTTCAAGAACCATATCCAATGGGGTGTAATAGAGGTAAACATCACCATCTTTTCGGATTATTTCTTTAGCCGTACCTGTTGGACCTTCAGCTTGAGCTTTTTTCCACTCAGCTTCAGAAATAGCAGTAATCCAAAAAAGTGATTGCTGTAATTCTGGATTTTCTGAGGGGAATATGAATTCAGTCATTCTACCATTTTCAACGATATGAACATCATTCCATGTAGACGGTAATTCCACCACCCAGGCATCTGTTTGATTAACATAAATCCTGATATTGGATGAATGATTACTTTGCTTCTGGCCATTCGTTTCTGTTGTTGATGTGGTGCCTTGACTTTCCGTAGGTGTTTGGACGTTTTTCGTAACATCTTGCTGCGAATTACAGCCCACCAATGTTAAACCAATGATGGCAGGTATAATCAAATATCTCCATTTATTCATACAATCTTCCCCTTTTACTCATGGAATATTTACCATTAATATGACGTTGGAAAGATTGTAAAAGTTACATTAACTAAGTGCTTTTAAATTTAATTTTGTAAAGACATTCTTGCGTTACCGAGGACCGGCTGTGATTATGCTTTTGGGTACGCGAGACGCTCTTGCGTTACCAGCTTTCCGGATTTGGCTCTACTTTTGGCATGCGAGACACTCTTGCGTTACCGACTTTCCTGATTTGACTCTACTTTCGGTACGCGAGGCGCTCTTCCTTCCTCCACTAGTGACCGTTCACTTGCCTTTTCGCTGCTTTCGGGCTCTACTTACCCTTACTAGTGACCGTTCACTTGGTTACTACTTTCGGCATCTATACTACAGATGATAGGGTCTGCAGTACTTTAATATAGCAAGCTTTTTGTTAATTTAAATGCCGGTTACTGTTTAAAAAGCAAACTAAATAGCAAACTTAAACACACATTTTAAATACGAAAAAAAGAGCAGCACATCTGCTACTCTTTTTTTGTTTGCTTGGCAACGTCCTACTCTCACAGGGGGACAGCCCCCAACTACCATCGGCGCTGAAGAGCTTAACTTCCGTGTTCGGAATGGGAACGGGTGTGACCTCTTCGCTATCGTCACCAAACAGTTATTTACTTGAAGGTTGTTCCTTCAAAACTAGATAATCAAGATTCATATTTACCGTGCATTCACTGTCCAGCTCCGGCGCCTAGCGACTAGTGGACTTCACCCATCTCCCTACGATAAGTCAACATCGAATCGCTACGCTCTTCGTGTTTCCTTTATCACAGTCGATGTGCTCCAGTCCATACGTCGCTGAACAGGCGCCTCCACTTTTCTATTTGGTTAAGTCCTCGATCGATTAGTATCTGTCAGCTCCACGTATCGCTACGCTTCCACCTCAGACCTATCTACCTCATCGTCTCTGAGGGATCTTACTTCTTACGAATGGGAAATCTCATCTCGAGGGGGGCTTCATGCTTAGATGCTTTCAGCACTTATCCCGTCCGCACATAGCTACCCAGCGATGCCTTTGGCAAGACAACTGGTACACCAGCGGTGCGTCCATCCCGGTCCTCTCGTACTAAGGACAGCTCCTCTCAAATTTCCTGCGCCCACGACGGATAGGGACCGAACTGTCTCACGACGTTCTGAACCCAGCTCGCGTACCGCTTTAATGGGCGAACAGCCCAACCCTTGGGACCGACTACAGCCCCAGGATGCGATGAGCCGACATCGAGGTGCCAAACCTCCCCGTCGATGTGGACTCTTGGGGGAGATAAGCCTGTTATCCCCAGGGTAGCTTTTATCCGTTGAGCGATGGCCCTTCCATGCGGAACCACCGGATCACTAAGCCCGACTTTCGTCCCTGCTCGACTTGTAGGTCTCGCAGTCAAGCTCCCTTGTGCCTTTACACTCTGCGAATGATTTCCAACCATTCTGAGGGAACCTTTGGGCGCCTCCGTTACTCTTTGGGAGGCGACCGCCCCAGTCAAACTGCCCACCTGACACTGTCTCCCGCCCCGATCAGGGGCGTGGGTTAGAATTTCAATACAGCCAGGGTAGTATCCCACCGATGCCTCCACGTAAGCTGGCGCTCACGTATCTCAGGCTCCTACCTATCCTGTACAAGCTGTACCAAAATTCAATATCAGGCTGCAGTAAAGCTCCATGGGGTCTTTCCGTCCTGTCGCGGGTAACCTGCATCTTCACAGGTACTATGATTTCACCGAGTCTCTCGTTGAGACAGTGCCCAAGTCGTTACACCTTTCGTGCGGGTCAGAACTTACCTGACAAGGAATTTCGCTACCTTAGGACCGTTATAGTTACGGCCGCCGTTTACTGGGGCTTCGATTCAGAGCTTCTCCGTAAAGGATAACCCCTCCTCTTAACCTTCCAGCACCGGGCAGGTGTCAGCCCCTATACTTCGCCTTACGGCTTCGCAGAGACCTGTGTTTTTGCTAAACAGTCGCTTGGGCCTATTCACTGCGGCTCTCTCGCGCTTGCACGCTACCAGAGCACCCCTTCTCCCGAAGTTACGGGGTCATTTTGCCGAGTTCCTTAACGAGAGTTCTCTCGCGCATCTTAGGATTCTCTCCTCGCCTACCTGTGTCGGTTTGCGGTACGGGCACCTTCTACCTCGCTAGAAGCTTTTCTTGGCAGTGTGGAATCAGGAACTTCGGTACTATTTTCCCTCGCCATCACAGCTCAGCCTTTACAATGAGCGGATTTGCCTACTCATTAGCCTAACTGCTTGGACGCGCACAACCAACGGCGCGCTTGCCCTATCCTACTGCGTCCCTCCATTGCTCAAACGGTAAAGAGGTGGTACAGGAATATCAACCTGTTGGCCATCGCCTACGCCCTTCGGCCTCGGCTTAGGTCCCGACTAACCCTGAGCGGACGAGCCTTCCTCAGGAAACCTTAGGCTTTCGATGGACAGGATTCTCACCTGTCTTTTCGCTACTCACACCGGCATTCTCACTTCTAAGCGCTCCACCAGTCCTTTCGGTCTAGCTTCAAAGCCCTTAGAACGCTCCCCTACCACTGACACGTAAGTGTCAATCCACAGCTTCGGTGGTACGTTTAGCCCCGTTACATTTTCGGCGCAGAGTCACTCGACCAGTGAGCTATTACGCACTCTTTAAATGGTGGCTGCTTCTAAGCCAACATCCTGGTTGTCTGGGCAACTCCACATCCTTTGCCACTTAACGTACACTTTGGGACCTTAGCTGGTGATCTGGGCTGTTTCCCTTTTGACCACGGACCTTATCACTCGTAGTCTGACTCCTAAGGATAAGTCTTTGGCATTCGGAGTTTGACTGAATTCGGTAACCCGATGGGGGCCCCTAGTCCAATCAGTGCTCTACCTCCAAGACTCTTACCTTAAGGCTAGCCCTAAAGCTATTTCGGGGAGAACCAGCTATCTCCAAGTTCGATTGGAATTTCTCCGCTACCCACACCTCATCCCCGCACTTTTCAACGTGCGTGGGTTCGGTCCTCCATCCAGTGTTACCTGGACTTCAACCTGGACATGGGTAGATCACCTGGTTTCGGGTCTACGACCACGTACTCTTGACGCCCTATTCAGACTCGCTTTCGCTGCGGCTCCGTCTCTTCGACTTAACCTTGCACGGGATCGTAACTCGCCGGTTCATTCTACAAAAGGCACGCTGTCACCCTTGAATGGGCTCCAACTACTTGTAGGCACACGGTTTCAGGATCTCTTTCACTCCCCTTCCGGGGTGCTTTTCACCTTTCCCTCACGGTACTGGTTCACTATCGGTCACTAGGGAGTATTTAGCCTTGGGAGATGGTCCTCCCAGCTTCCGACGGGATTTCACGTGTCCCGCCGTACTCAGGATCCACTCAAGAGGGAACGAAGTTTCAGCTACAGGGCTGTTACCTTCTTCGGCTGGCCTTTCCAGACCACTTCACCTACTTCATTCCTTTATAACTCCGTATAGAGTGTCCTACAACCCCAAGAGGCAAGCCTCTTGGTTTGGGCTGTTTCCGTTTCGCTCGCCGCTACTAAGGAAATCGCATTTGCTTTCTCTTCCTCCGGGTACTTAGATGTTTCAGTTCCCCGGGTCTGCCTTCAATACCCTATGTATTCAGGTAAAGATACTGTCCCATTACGAACAGCGGGTTTCCCCATTCGGAAATCTCCGGATCAAAGCTTACTTACAGCTCCCCGAAGCATATCGGTGTTAGTCCCGTCCTTCATCGGCTCCTAGTACCAAGGCATTCACCGTGCGCCCTTACTAACTTAACCTGTTCGACGAATGATAAGCTTCGGATTACTTTGTCGGCTTCGCTTCCTGCGGTCCTCATGTACCCTTTAAACGTACACTCCGGTCCTCAGAAGCTCGCCTCCGCGTACTCCTCGCTTCTAATTCATCTCACTGCACTCACTAATAAATAGTACAAGTGCTAATAAGAACTTTCTTACAGTAAATATGAATGTTTACGATTATCTAGTTTTCAAGGAACAAGGCTACTGACATCAATCACATCATGACTAAACATCAGTGAGCTACTACATGCTGCCTTGCGCCGAGGAATTCACTTCTTCGAATCCGCTAGCAGACACAGGCGCAATTATTTTAGCGCAAGCTAAAATATTCATTTGTTGAGAGAAATGCTCTCTCAAAACTAAACAAAATGTCAGAACGTGGCTCACTGTCCAGCTACAGCTCCCAGCGACTAGTAAACTTCGCTCATCTCCCTACGATAAGTCAACATCGACTCACTTTCATTCGTCGTGTTTCCTTTATCTCAGTCGATGCGCTCCAGTTTATACGTCGCTAAACGGTCGCTTCCGCTTTTCTATTTCCCTTAGAAAGGAGGTGATCCAGCCGCACCTTCCGATACGGCTACCTTGTTACGACTTCACCCCAATCATCTGTCCCACCTTAGGCGGCTGGCTCCAAAAGGTTACCCCACCGACTTCGGGTGTTACAAACTCTCGTGGTGTGACGGGCGGTGTGTACAAGGCCCGGGAACGTATTCACCGCGGCATGCTGATCCGCGATTACTAGCGATTCCGGCTTCATGTAGGCGAGTTGCAGCCTACAATCCGAACTGAGAATGGCTTTATGGGATTGGCTCCACCTCGCGGTCTTGCTTCCCTTTGTACCATCCATTGTAGCACGTGTGTAGCCCAGGTCATAAGGGGCATGATGATTTGACGTCATCCCCACCTTCCTCCGGTTTGTCACCGGCAGTCTCCCTAGAGTGCCCAACTGAATGCTGGCAACTAAGGACAAGGGTTGCGCTCGTTGCGGGACTTAACCCAACATCTCACGACACGAGCTGACGACAACCATGCACCACCTGTCACTCTGTCCCCGAAGGGAAAGTCCTATCTCTAGGATTGTCAGAGGATGTCAAGACCTGGTAAGGTTCTTCGCGTTGCTTCGAATTAAACCACATGCTCCACCGCTTGTGCGGGCCCCCGTCAATTCCTTTGAGTTTCAGTCTTGCGACCGTACTCCCCAGGCGGAGTGCTTAATGCGTTAGCTGCAGCACTGAAGGGCGGAAACCCTCCAACACTTAGCACTCATCGTTTACGGCGTGGACTACCAGGGTATCTAATCCTGTTTGCTCCCCACGCTTTCGCGCCTCAGCGTCAGTTACAGACCAAAGAGCCGCCTTCGCCACTGGTGTTCCTCCACATCTCTACGCATTTCACCGCTACACGTGGAATTCCGCTCTTCTCTTCTGCACTCAAGTTCCCCAGTTTCCAATGACCCTCCCCGGTTGAGCCGGGGGCTTTCACATCAGACTTAAAGAACCGCCTGCGCGCGCTTTACGCCCAATAAATCCGGACAACGCTTGCCACCTACGTATTACCGCGGCTGCTGGCACGTAGTTAGCCGTGGCTTTCTCGTTAGGTACCGTCAAGGTACCAGCAGTTAACTGATACTTGTTCTTCCCTAACAACAGAGCTTTACGACCCGAAGGCCTTCATCGCTCACGCGGCGTTGCTCCGTCAGACTTTCGTCCATTGCGGAAGATTCCCTACTGCTGCCTCCCGTAGGAGTCTGGGCCGTGTCTCAGTCCCAGTGTGGCCGATCACCCTCTCAGGTCGGCTACGCATCGTCGCCTTGGTGAGCCGTTACCTCACCAACTAGCTAATGCGCCGCGGGTCCATCTGTAAGTGATAGCCGAAACCATCTTTTATCAAAAGACCATGTGGTCTCATGAGTTATCCGGTATTAGCTCCGGTTTCCCGAAGTTATCCCAGTCTTACAGGCAGGTTGCCCACGTGTTACTCACCCGTCCGCCGCTGAATCAGAGGAGCAAGCTCCTCGTCATCCGCTCGACTTGCATGTATTAGGCACGCCGCCAGCGTTCGTCCTGAGCCAGGATCAAACTCTCCAAAAAGTGTTTGACGCACATGGATGTGCTAACATCGGCGTTGTCACAGGATGTGACGGTTTTAGCCGATGAACCTTAACTCTTCAAATACTGACTTGCGTTGAACTTAATGTTCAACTTTATTTGCACGCTTGACATTTTGTTTAGTTTTCAAAGATCATTTCGTTTTCTTTATTAAAGCAACAAAAACCATCATACCATCAAGTTCGGAATAAGTCAAACTTTTTTTGTTTTAATCAATCGAATCTATGAAATTAATAATTCATAAGAGGCGACACCCGGATTTGAACCGGGGATAAAGGTTTTGCAGACCTCTGCCTTACCACTTGGCTATGCCGCCATGGAGCGGAAGACGGGATTCGAACCCGCGACCCCCACCTTGGCAAGGTGGTGTTCTACCACTGAACTACTTCCGCTTAAATTTAGGGGCGACTGATGGGGATCGAACCCACGAGTGCCGGAGCCACAATCCGGTGCGTTCACCACTTCGCCACAGTCGCCATATTCTTGGCAGGGGCAGTAGGAATCGAACCCACGCTGGAGGTTTTGGAGACCTCAGTTCTACCGTTAAACTATGCCCCTATTAAGATGGTGGAGGGGGACGGATTCGAACCGCCGAACCCACAGGGAGCGGATTTACAGTCCGCCGCGTTTAGCCACTTCGCTACCCCTCCGTATAATTAATCATTAATAAATTCTTTTAATCTATCAACAACAATATTTATTGTATAACTCTTTTTCGCAGAAGTCAATATATATATATTTAAAAATTTTATTTCAATTTCTAATATTTCCCCACCTATTTTCACCGGCAGGAATTAAATAATAACATATTTCAATAAAAAATCAAGACTATTGGATAGAAATGATTCATTTTTAGAAAACTAAGTGTAATTACATTCTATAACAAAGGAAGTAGAAAGGAGTTATTTAGTGAAAAAACAACAGCAGAAAGTCCTGCAACAGGTACAGCAGCAACAAGAAGACCAGCCGATGATGGAGCAACAATTTCAAGCACAAAAGCAACAAGCATTACAAACCATGCAGCAAGCAGTTTCAACGATTAAGCAAAACGCATCGATGATGAACACACAGGCTATGCTTCAAGCCAGTCAGCAGCTTCAGCAGGCCGTCCAGCAAATCAATATTATGCAAGGAATTGCAATATCACAAGCACATTCAGCACAACAGCAGCAGTTAGAGCAAGTCCAACAACAAATTGAACAAGCATCACAAACACTTAGTCTTGTAGAATCACTAAATGAAGGCAACAATAGCTTTAAAAAAGGCTAGTACGAAAGAGCTGACCTTGCAAAAGTGTAAGTCGGCCTCTTTTAATGTACAAGCGGTAAATTGCAAATAACATAATAATTCCTAACCAAAATAGCAGAACAATTAAAACTCGAATTCGTTTCTGCTATTTTGGCTCGTAGTGGTGGTATTCCTACACATTTAGTAAATTATCTTGTAGGGTCGGAATCATTGCGTCATTCGTCTAGGAGACGAAGCCAACCACTTTCTTTTTCTACGAAGCAGATTCATTTTTAGAATGATGTAAAACAGTTTTTATTGCCTCTTTAATTTCCTGGTACCCAGTACAACGGCACAAATTTGATTGCATCCATTCCTCAATCACATCATCACTTGCATCGGGATGTTTTTGTGCTAGTGCATAGGTGTTTAGCACAAAGCCGGGGGTGCAAAACCCACATTGTATCGCCCAATTTTCAATAAAAGCATTCTGAATATAATTACTAGGCAGCCCTTCAATGGTCATAACTTGTTGTTGAACGGCCTCTATTGAAAGTGAAAGACAAGAATGGGTAGGTTCTCCATTTACTAAGACGGTACAAGCACCGCAATCGCCGTTTTCGCAGGCACGCTTTGCTCCTGTTAATCCAAGTTGTTCTCGTAGTGTTTGTAGCAAGGTATCAGCTGAGCGAATCATAACCTCGTGTGTATCGCCATTCACATGTAATTTTACAACTGATTTAGAGCTACCATTTGAAATCATGCTTGTGCAACCTCCAATGTGTCTAACGCTTCAATCAAAGTATTTTTTAACACAAATTCTCGGTATTCTTTAGACCCCAGTAAATCATCAATGATGGCAGCAGGGAATAGTGAAATGGCCTGATTAACCCGTTCTTCCTTTTTTAAAGAAGTGTCGTTTAGGGCCGCTTCTACTTCTACCGACCTAAAGGGGTAATCACATGCACCACTAATAGCGAACCGTAGTTTCTGATCTTTGATGATTGCTGCTATAGATACGATTGGATATCCCACTTTCGACATCTTTGTCTTTTTTAAACTGAAAAATGGCAAATCTAAATAAGAACTGTCAACTAAAATTTGCAACAGTAGCTGACCTTCTGTTAATTTTAATTCTTTATCAAAAATATCCTGTATAGGAAGAATTGATTCTCCTTCTTCCCCCACTATTTTTACCTTCGCCTCCGTTATCAAAAGGGGTAATATACTTTCCCTGTATATCAAACGACTGTTCATATTTCCGCCCAACGTGATTTTGTTTCGTGATGTATGGTCCGCAATTTTTTTTACACCTTGTCCAAGGAGTGGAAAGATATTTGACTCCGAAATTTTAGTAAGGGAGATAGCAACACCAATAACTAGTTGCTCATTTTGAATTTCAAGGACATTGCATTCTGGAATCCCTTTAATATCAATGACAGCATCAGCAATAATCATATTTAACCGTGCAAACGTAATAAATTCCGTTCCACCATTATAAAAAATGGCAACCTTCCCTTCCCCTTTTATTTTTTGATAAATTTTCATAGCATCTTGAATGGTATCGGGGCGATAATATTCAAAATCAAACGGGATCATGTTAGCTTCTCCTTCCAGGCTTTCCAGATTTGCTCAGGAATGAGCGGCAAATGGCTTAACTCAACTTTTGCCGCAGTAGATAGGGCATTTGCTAAAGCACCTGGCATGCCAATCACCCCATATTCGCCAATCCCACGAGCGCCATAGGGACCATCCGCAGATGGGGTTTCAATAAAGTCAACAAGGTATTCCAATGGCTGTTCTCCAAATCTCATGATTTGATATGTTCTTAGTTGCGGGTTTTGAACAATTCCTTTTTCATCAAAAACAAATGCTTCCATACTTGCAAAACTTAAACCCAGGTACATTCCACCTCGCATTTGCTGGGTTGCCGTGGCTGGGTTAATAATCTTTCCACCATCGAGGACCGTAACCGCTTTTAAAATTTTATAGGTAAAGTCTGATGTATCCAGTTCCACTTCAACGGCTTGGGCACCGACCGACCACCACGGACCAGGTTTTCCAAAACCTGTATCTTTATCCATGGGGGTTAAATGACGTTGAATATATTTCCCATGGCCAACAATTTGACCTTCTACTGCATGACCATTCGGATATTTATATCCCAACGCAACATCTTGGATTTTCACCCCATATTCAGGACTCGGTTTCAGGTAGACACATCCACCACCAACCTCCAAGTCCTCTGCCGTACATTGCAAAGCGATGGCCGCGGTCTTTTTTAATTGTGATATAGCATCATTACAAGCAGACAGAACGGCTCTTCCCGCTAAAAAAGTTGTACTGCTGGCCACAGTTCGCCACTGATGCGGATCATATTGGGTATTCACCTCCATGGTAACATGGACTTTTTGGATATCCATTTTTAATCGTTCCGCGACCATTTGTGCTAAGACTGTCTTCGTTCCCTGACCCAATTCAATCGCAGCACAATTTAAATTAACGCTGCCATCTGCTTCAAATTTTAAAAAGGCCCCAGATTGTGCATTCGTTGCTGTTGTAGATGTTTTCCAAAAAGTACTAAAGCCCTTTGCTCTAACCTTGCCATTTGTAATTTCCAGCCTTTGTCCTTCTTCCCAATGAATCAATTCTTTAGCCCGATCAATACATTTTTCGACATCGCCAATATTATTAGCATTCAGGTTCGTCTGTGTCGGAGAAGAAGCTCCCGGTTTGATAGCATTGATTTTTCTTATTACAATTGGATCGATGTTTAATTTTTGGGCAAGCTGTTCCATCGTCCGCTCGACCGTAAAGGTTAGCTCCGGATGTGCGTAACCACGGAAAGAGGTTGCGTACGGGTGGTTGGTGTACATACAGTAGGAGTCGCACCAAACATTGGGCACATTATATGGACCGGTGCAATCAAGGGCCATGGCTCTTGTTATACCTGCTGCTTGGTCCGTATAGGCACCGGAATCAATCAAATATGTATATTGTCCAGCAATAAGCTTTCCTTCTTTTGTCGCCCCAAGCGCAATCGTTGCTTCCAGCCCAATATGACCTGGTGCAGTCATTAAATCATCTTCACGGCTATAGTTAAGCACAACCATTTTTCCTCCTACAGCCTTTGAAGCTAGATAAGCAAGTGGTTCCAACTGAACAGTTCCTTTTCCTCCAAAAGCCCCGCCAATCATCGGAGCATGTACAACGATTTTCCCCACATCCACATTAAAAAATTGATTTAATACTTTTTTGATAGTAAAAGGCGACTGGGTTGTTGAGTGAACGATGACTTGACCAGCCGGATTTATTTCCACTCGTGCACAGCGCGTTTCGACTGCTGCATGGTCGGAAAGATTAAAAGAGTATGTATTTTTCACCTTTACCTCGCAATTCTCCCATGCTTCCAGAAAGTTACCTTTACGGATTTTAATATGGCTCCCAATATTTGTGCCCTGGACCGGGTATACATTGCTAATGATTTTCATGTATTGTCCGGAATTCTCATGTACCAATGTAGTTTTATTTTGGAAGGCCTCCTGGACAGTATTTATAACAGGTAGCGCTTCATACTCAACTTTTACAAGTCCAACCGCTTTTTTAGCCTGATATTCATGGTCAGCAACAACAATAGCAACGGGCTCTCCATAATAGCGAACCTTTTCATAGGCCAAAGGAGGGCGATCTGCTAAGATTGGACCGATATGAAAAGGAAACATTTTTCCGGTAACAATAGCACGAACCCCTTGGACTTTCCATGCTTCAGTTAGATCTATCGATTTTATTTTTGCATGAGCATATGTACTAGTAACTAATTTGGCATGCGCTAAGCCGGGGGCATAGAAATCCGCTGTGTATTTTGTTATACCGGTAGCTTTTTCAAGAGCATCAATTCTTTGTTCTGGTTTCCCAACCGACATCCATGGATTTTCCTGCATCATAAAAGCCTCCTAGAAAGAGAACATTAGTCTCTAAACTAAATGTTATTTTTTCCAATAATGGGCATTTTTTATGCAATAAATGAAAAAAGCACCAGCATTAAAAACTGGTACTTCATTATTTTAATAAAGATGAATGATTTAATTTTGCAATACCTTCCTTACAAACTCCATAGTTGAGCCATGAACAACCTTCGCATAAATAATCAAGATCATCCGGTTTAACTTTCTTCGCAACAAGTGAAACTAGCTCACTTTTATTATAAACAGCGCCACTTTGAATACCAAGATGGCTAATTATTTTATGGTCTAAACCCATAACAAAAGCATCTGCCTTTGGTGCGTTACAAAAGCCGTCCCCTTTATTTGGGCAATAGGAGCAAGTTTCATCCAAGCCCTGAACCACTTGAATTGGATAGTCCAGTTCAGGATTCCTAATTTCTTCTACCACTTGGCTCATTTTTTCAACAAAAGTCGGACTATAGCCCATTCCACGAAAACCGTGCACACACAGAAGATGATGCCCGCGGAGTATTCTCTTCCCCAATGATATTCCCCCATTTACTCATTTTTCTCCTACAATACCTTTACTAGTTCTTTTAGAAATAACAATCTTATTAGCCGAGTCTTTTAAATGACCTTGTCTTCTTTTTTTGCCTTTTCATCTAATTTCAAACCAACTACAATTCCAATTAATATCCCAAAAGCAATGGCAAAATCATACAAAGTGGATAAAACTGCTCCGAATAATAATCCATATCCTGCACACAAGCTTAAATAATACCCTTCCTCAACTAAAGCATGCTTTTTTACCAAATGTTTACTAGTAGTTCGGAAAATCAATTTATATTGCTTAACACCAATTTCATTTTTTTGCTCTAAAAACAAGAGCATTTCATTAATATTTTCTTTTAAACTTTCACATTCTGTACAGCCGTCTTGGGAGAACTGATGCAAACGTTGAACAACCCTTGCAAGTATACCAACTTTATATTTTTGTGCTTCTTTTTCTTTCATTGAAAATAGCACATTTTCGATTCTTTCTGCAGTTTCACTCTTCCAGTTAGAGTTTACCATCGTTCACTCCCTCTTTCGTTTAAGGTAGCGGTACTATCACGTACGATCTTTACTTTTTCAATTTTACATTACCATAATTTTCAAAGGGAATTTGCTCGTAGATTCAACATTTCTATTACAAAACACAAAAAAAGACATTTATAAAAAAAACGCGGAGCCATGAAAAGCATACTCAGCAGTTTTTTCAATTTTTTTTTATTAAACTACACCACTTCTTGTGTTAGATGAAGCTTCTCTTTTCCTTCTTTTTTCAAAGGAAGTATGATAGTAAAGCATGTTCCTTTCCCTACTTCGCTTACAACTTGGACCATACCATTCATAGATTCAATGATTCGGTATACAACCATCATCCCAAGTCCTGTTCCCTTTATTTCCTTCGTTGAAAAATAGGGCTCCCCAAGACGTGATAGCTGTTTTTCATCCATACCAATTCCTGTATCCTTAATTTTGATAGACATTACATTATGATTAACTATTGAAGAGCAAATAGTTAGTTTGCCCCCATTCGGCATCGCTTCAATTGCATTTTTCATTAAGTTTACAAGGCATTGCTGAAGGCGGGAGCTTTCCCCCTTAATGAATCCCTCTACAAATTGGGCATGAATCGTTACATTATTTAAATTAGCAAAGGGCTGCATTACATCAATAGCACGCTGAAGCTCGGACTTAGCTTGGAGAATTTCAATTTTCTCAGGTGATGGTTTTGCAAATGTTAAATAATCTTGGATGATGTTGGCTGCTCTGTCAATTTCATCAATGGCTATATTAATATAATCCTTAAATTGGTCTGGTACATCCTGCTCACTTAAAAGCTGCATAAATCCTCTACTTGTTGTCAACGGATTTCGTACTTCGTGTGATATGCTTGAGGCAAGATGGCTAACAGCTTCAAGCTTTTCATTTCGAATCAACTTTCTTTGAACAATTTCATGATGACGGATATCCTCAATAATTTTTGTGGTAAGCCATGTCCCAACCAAATATGCTGTTATATAGACAAACCATGACCCTTGGTACATTTTCGACGACGGATAAATCAGTTCAGTCATGACAGCAACTAGTAAGGGAGTATATGTACCTAATGAGATCGTAAATAAGGTTTTCTCAACTATCGACCAATTTGCAAAACTTTTTCTAATCCCAATTATAAAGATGGTTAAGAGTGTTGAAGTAACTAAAGTTATTATAAATCCAGCAAATCCACCTAGCATTAGGCGGAAAAGAAGCATAATAAAATAAAGGCCTATCATAACTACAGGCCCCCCATATAATCCACTAATAATAAAGGGAATATATCGTAAATCAAATACTAAACCATTGCCTTCTGGTATCGTAAACTTCATGCATAATAGAATACCCGAGGCTCCGAAGAGGAAAACTGCAGCATATTTTGCACGTTTCGACCAATCCCGCTTTTCAGACCAATGCTGGTATAAAAGAATTAAAAACAAAATAAAAAACAGATTCGTTGCAATTTTCGTAATAAAATCAAACATATTAAAACATTCCTACTTTTCCATTTATTCAATTCCAACCTGAATTATTCGACATTAACAATAAATTTCCTTTGCAGAATCGTAACTTTTTAAAATTTTTTAGGTGATTTAAGCATTGACAAAAATTTATATAGAAATTATAATTATTATTGTAAACGCTTACATTAAGAGGTGAGGATTTATGTTTTATAACAACAGTGAAGGGAAAGACTACTTCATTGATATCCTTTTAAATATCGGTTTGTTTAAAATGCCAGATGGTCGTCAATTATATGAAGCAACCGAGTATGAACTTAAAAAGGAACTTTGTTCAATGACCAATAATCAATATTCATTCTGTTCCCTTTCCCAATAATGAACTTTTGCTTAATATACCATAATTAAGCATGGCCGACCAACGTGATACGTACAACGGACAAAGAGGGCTGGCTCATTTCCATTAATTCCACCCTGCTGCATAGTTTCAGGGTGAACTTTAGACATTACTTTGATCGAGACAACCCTCTCTACATTATTCATTTATTCCCTAAACATTTGCCCAATTTGTGTTAATTTTATGTTCGTAATCATTTCATTTTTTGCAGAATCTGGGTTTTGTTTGATTGTTAATTTTTCAGGAACATCCACTTTTAAATTACCAATAATCCCCCCGTCAATAGACAACGGTTTCCCATTTGTAATGATTTCTATTCCTTCTTTAGCATAAAATAGGCCCTTTAGTGTATTACAGCCATCCTTTACGTATATTGTTAATTTTCCCTTTGCAAATAATCCAAACTTACCGCTATTAGTTTCAGGTTGAATACATGCATTTTCAATTGACGCATTTCCATGAGCATATATATTTAAATCCCTAACTTTTAAATTTACATTCTCGATTACTGCATCTTTTTGAACCGCCATGTCCCCACCTAGCAATAGCCTCCCATAATTACCGCCTATACCTAAAGACTTATTTACATAGAGCCCTTCTCGAAAGGTGAATTTTCGTTCCCCAGCCCCTTGCGGAATAATTAACCCATTACCCATTATCGCAAATTTCTTGAAGTCTATGTCCTTATAATCTGTTGAAATCGGGATTCCGAGAAGGTAATTGGTGTACTTTCCATTTATGATGACGTTCGTATCGGCTTCGTCTTTATAATTTAATAAATCTAAAGTTACATTATCATTTATAAGACTAGCCCCTAATAAATTACCTTCCCTTGTAGCAATAACTTGATGATCCTCCATCTTTGAGAAATCCCCTGTACCAAGCTTTAATAAAGGAATACCAAGTAAGTTTGCACTCAAAATATTGCTATCAGGAACTTCGTAATACTGGCTACTGCTGCCAGGAACTTGTAACAAAGATAAGTTCAGCAAATCTGATAATAAACCTAAGCCAAGTACATTAGATTTACTAAAATTAATAGCTGTCGCATTGCTAAAATCAGCTAAAGCTTCCGTTTTTGTATCAATATCAAGATCATAGGTTAAAGCATAATATCCTGTTACCGTTTTTTTGCTGGTATTATCAGTACCTTGACTATAAACCTTTACAAGATATCCTTTCACTTTGTCCACTTGCTTATTTCCGTCCATTAAGAGGATTCTATCTTTTCCGTTAAGTTCCGTTAGTAGCTCTGCTTTAATTTTAACCTCTTCTGGTTTGCTTTCACTCCATGGATCACCAATCATGACCCAATCCCTATAATTATTAAAAAAGCTTCCAAGGTTTAATGATGAAGGATTATTTTCTTTTATATATTTTTTTAGGTCATACTCAAAATAAGTAAGGCCGTTTTTTGCTAAGTTACGTGCCTGCATCGTTGATTCCGTTGTAGACACCCGTACGGATTCATTCGCCACATTCCCCATTAAGGCCAAACCCAGTACTGTGAATACAAGAATCACCAATAACACTAAGATCATGGTTGATCCTTCCTCATTAAGTTTCATTCAAAATCACTCCGTTTCTTTGTAAAACTTTATATAAGAAACTTCATTTTCTAATTCAAGTTTTTTATGGGAGATCAATTGCTCGTCCTGAATGACCATCTTAATAAAAACGGTATCATCTTGTACTATAATCTTTGATGTATCAGTGCCAACTCCCCCGCTTGGAAAACTATAAGTAGAAGGGTGAATGACAGCTCCATTAATGACAGCTTGATTATTCTTAAATCCTATTTCAGTTTGGACCCCATCGTAATTTGTTATCCTTATGAGTGAAGCAGAGTCAGATTGTTCAACATCTTCAATTAATGTGGCTTCCATTATATAATTTGTAAATTGTGACATGACTTGGTTTGCCTCGTCATGCAGCAAGACTTCATCATTGACCCTTTGAAAACTTTTCATACCACCTAGTAAATTGCCTACGATCGCAACCGAAATGATAGATATAATAGCAAGTGAAGCTAGAATTTCGATGAGGGTAAATCCTTTTGGAGATGTGACGATTCTTTTATTCATAATTCCACAAATCCTTTCACACTACTTTTGAAATAACCGTTATCGTCAAAAACCTTGACCTCCACTAATTTCAATCCCACAACATTTTCTGGACCATCTTCTACAATTTCAATTTGAATAACATAATGATTATGATTTCTCTCAATATTGTATCGTTTTAGACATTCATCTTTATTTGTACCGGTGCAATCATCACCTGTATAAATACCCCTTCCCTTACCTACTAATTCCGGGTATAAATTATGCTTAATACGATCTAAAACATCTTCAGCGACCGTTATTGCTACTAGTTTGTCTTCGTTATTCGTTGTTACCTTTTGGGAAACGACGAAGAATTGAAAAAATATTGGCACAATAACAGATAGAATTACAATTGATACCAATATTTCAACTAATGTAAAACCTCTTTCCTTTTCCATGATTATCACTCCTACCTTATCGTAGTGAGTTTTTGTATATCAAAATATTTTTGAAATGGAGGTACTCCTTCATTTTTACAATATCACCATTTGTTATGTTATTTCTGGTAAAATAGTAAATAGTTTGTGAATTTTTGTTAAAATGGGGTACTCCTTATTTTTTTGTTAAAATTTGTTAAAGATAATGATATATATATGTATAAAATGTGCTATTTTCGTCACGTTAAATGTGGCTCATTTCCAGAAATTCTTTTATGATAGAATTACATACATTTGAGCTCTTCTAAATATAGAAGATTACCACGAAAGAAATGAGGGAAATCCTATGAAAGATAGACAAGCATTAATACAGGAAGCACAAAAGATGCTTGCTGAAACAAGCCGTACTTTTGCTATTCCAATTTCTCGTTTGGAAGGCTCACTACATCACGTCGTAATGGCTGCATACCTTTGTATGCGAAGCATTGATGAAATAGAGGATCATCCACTTCTACCAAAAGAAGATAAAATTCAGCTATTAAACCTAATAGGTGCGCAAATATTGAACGATGAACTTTCCCTCTCCCCTTTATTTGCTTCATATGATGATATTTTGCCGGAGGTAACTGTACGGATTGAGGATTGGCTCAGCCTTATCCCTGAGGAAATTTCAACAAAGGTACGTTTTTTCATTTCAAAAATGGCTCTAGGGATGGCGTCTTGGGCA
This sequence comes from Schinkia acidoalkalinis, assembly GCF_054301215.1. Next base: position 3,821,907 of record NZ_CP182573.1, on the reverse strand, counting down.
GAACGAAATTGGCTTGTGCAAACTGAAGAGGATCTTGATGATTATACATATGTCGTCGCTGGTTTAGTTGGCGAGCTTTTATCGGTTCTGTGGAAATGGCATGATGATACTGACACCGATACAAATCTAGCCGTAGCCTTCGGACGAGGCTTACAGGCGGTGAACATCATCCGCAACCAAAATGAGGACCTTGATCGCGGTGTCTCATTTTTTCCAGAGGGTTGGACTCAAGAAAAAATGTTTGCATATGCAAAAAAACAACTTGCCCAAGCAGATGAATATATTCTTGCCATTAAATCAAAACCTATCTATGAATTTTGTTCCATTCCATTAGCGCTTGCATATGGAACATTAAATGTAATCGAAAATAATCAAGAAAAATTGAAACGGGAAGAAGTCATTCAGATTGTAGATAATATCATTAGTTAAATTAGTCATTACAATCTTAGTTTCTTCCGCAACGAAAAAAACGGCTGCTCCGCTCGGAGACAGCCATTTTTAATGTTATTGTTTCACGTCAGAACCTTCAACCTTCCTGGCTTCCCCACTTACAACAATTTCTGATTTTGGTTGATCAAAATGATGGTTCATATTTCCGCGAGATACAAAGCTTTCGAGCATTGCCTTTATATCCATCCCCGTTGTTTCTTTTAAACTTTCTTGTAATCCTACCATTGTTTTCGTTACGTTGTTTGTGATTTTAACGGCCCCGCTTGATTCTGAGCCACCCATATCGATCACCTTCATTCCTTCTATTTTCGATAGCGGCTGGGCAACCTCACGGGCGTATTTAGGCAGCATGTCTATGAACATTTCTAGGACGGAGGCATCCCCATATTTCTCCATTGCTTGCGCCATTAATTCCTTGGCTTCTGCCTCTGCCCGACCACGTTCGCGAATAACGGCTGCTTCGGCAAGCCCCTTTTGCTTTTCAATAAGTGCTTTCGTCTCCCCATCAATCCGTGCTTTTTCCGCTTCAGCTTCGGCCTTTGCCTTAATATCATAAGCGTCAGAATCAGCCAACGTTTTACGGCGTTTTTGTTCTTCCAGCTCCAATTCAACTTGCCTTTGCCGTTCAATGTACTTAATCTTCATCTCTTCTTCTTTCACTTGTTGGGCGAGTTTCGCTTTTTCCAATTCATAGGATTGTTCTGCTTTTGCCCGGGCTCTTTCCGTTTCTTCTTTTATTTGCGCCTCTTTAATATCTTTTTCTTTCTTTGATTCCGCAATAACAGTTAATCGTTTATTTTCCTCATCCTGCGCTTCTTGATCATTTTTCGCTTTGTAGATACGTGTTTCTTTTTCGGCATCTGATTCTGCCATATCCGCTTTTTTGCGAATTTCTGCTATTCGTGGACGGCCTAAATTTTCTAAATAACCATTCTCCTCATCAGCATCACGCAGGTCATCCAACCCAAATGAGGTAATCTTAAAGCCCATATTATCAAGCTCTTTTTGGGCGATTTCCTGTACTTGCTGATTAAAGGATTCACGGTCATTATTTATCTCTTCAACTGTTAATTTTGATAAAATAGCCCGAAGATTCGTCCCCAACACTTTTGAGACTTCTTCCTCAATTTCAGGTTGTTTTTTCCCTAAAAATTGTTCAGCATAGTTGGCAATACCATGCAACGAATCGGCAATTTTCACAGACGTAATCGCATCGGCAATGACCGGGACACCTTGTGCTGTATAAACCTTTGGCGTTGTTAGTTTAATTTGAAATGAATTTAAATCAACTGGAGTACATGTCTGAAACATCCGTAAGCGGATCCCGCCACCACGAATAATTTTCAGGCTTCTGCCATTTTCATCCTCAAAGATGCGCTGATCATTTTCCGGATTCCCTAAGTTGGGTCCAGTAATTATTAATGCTTGGTTGGAGCTTGCTGTGCGATACCGTTTTTTGAAAATAAAGAAGCCGACACCTCCACCAACAAGTAGAATAAAAAGAATAATACCACCTAAAATTAGCCAAATGATGCTCCACATTGTTGTAAACCACTCCTTTGTGGGATATAGTGAGCAGAGACAATTCTTTGGACATGTAATCCCTACTCCCATCATGTATTACGAAATTCACAGCAAAAGGTTACAATATTTGTCAAAGATAGGATATTTATCCTATTTCTGATAAAGTTTGTCTATAAAATTACTTCTTCTAATGAAACTTGTCTAATAACTTTGTCGTATAATAGTAGTAAGTGAAATTACTCAAATGTAGGAGCGCATTTTTATGAAATCGATATTATCTTTCTTATTTCGAAGTGTTGTGTCATTAACTGTTTTTGCAGTTGTTTGGCCTACCACCTATTTTGGATTTGAGCAATCTTTTTGGATGGCCTCTTTATCGGCGATGGTTGCAGGTGGCGTGACGAACTACATCTTAAAACGCCGTGAACATCATAAACTACTAAATCAAAACAATTTAACCAAAAAGGAATTTCAATATATTAAACACAACTTAAAAGAGGCACATCAAAAGATTAAACGGCTTAACAAAGCCATCCTAAGCATTCGCTCGTTCCGTACCGCAAAACTAATCGGTACCCTACAACGACTAGTGAAACAAATTTATCAAATTGTAAAAAATGAGCCAAAACGATTCTATCAGGCCGAGCGGTTTTTCTTTTATCATTTAGATTCCGTTGTCGAATTATCGGAACGATATGTCTTTCTTTCACGTCAAAATGTAAAAGATTTTGAAGTACGTATGTCCCTATCAGAGACGGAACAGACATTAGAAAAACTCAAAAAATCACTTGACGATGATTTACTAACGGTCCTGTCTAATGACATCGAAACATTAAATATGGAGCTTGATGTGGCAAAGAAAACACAGGAAAGAGATACTAGTCTTCAAGATGATTCAAGCCCAACAACCATTAATAACCATACAGATCATCAAGAAACAAACCAAAAGCTTTTAAATGAACAACCGTCATCAATCAAAATTAATTTTACAGACCCTGTTCATCGTGAAAAAAATCTAGTCCCCGACGAAAGGAGTAATAAATCATAATGAGTAATGAAGTGAAAACACAGAACACAAATAATACAAACGATGCCCTATCCGATTTACTAGCAAACCCATTTGGAGAAATTGAAAATGAACCTGCCGTTGCTTTTCAGGAGGATAAACCGAAACGCTTGATTGATACATTGCCTATTGAATACCGTGAAAAAGCAGTTCAATTGGCAAACCAAATTAATCCAAAGGATCAACAGGCTATTGTCCAATTTGGAACAGCTGCCCAATCAAAACTATCGAACTTCTCCCATTCGATGCTGGAGCACGTGCAGAACAAAGATACAGGACCTATCGGAGACGTATTGAAAGAACTGATGCAGAAGCTTGAACAAGTAAATCCTGAAGAATTAAGCGGAGAAAAGAAGAACTTTTTCCAGCGTATGTTTAATAAGGTATCTAGTTCCGTTAATGAGATTATGTCTAAGTACCAAAAAATCGGATCACAAATTGATAAGATTGGTGTAAAACTTGATCATCAGAAAAATACACTCATCAATGATAACCGTATGCTTGAGGAATTGTTTCAAAAAAACAAGGAATACTTTGATGGCTTAAATATTTATTTAGCTGCCGGTGAATTGAAATTGGAGGAGCTCCATTCAAAAGATATTCCGGCGCTTAAACAAAAAGCGGAAGAATCTGATAATCAAATGGTTTACCAAGACTTAAATGATTTGGTTCATTTTGCGGACAGGCTTGAGAAACGGCTGCATGATTTAAAATTGAGTCGGCAAATCACCATACAAAGTGCTCCGCAAATCCGGATGATTCAACACATGAATCAAGCCTTAGTGGAAAAAATACAAGCATCGATTTTAACGGCGATTCCGCTATGGAAAAACCAAATTACCATTGCCCTAACACTATATCGCCAAAAACGTGCTGTTGAAGCACAAAAACAAGTCAGCAAGACCACGAATGAACTGCTATTAAAAAATGCAGAAATGTTAAAAACAAACAGCATCGAAGCCGCCATTGAAAACGAACGCGGAATAGTGGATATTGAAACATTGAAAAAAACACAGGAAAATTTAATTACCACCTTACAAGAAACCATCCGCATTCAGCACGAAGGACGAATGAAGCGCCAGCAAGCGGAGCAGGAATTAATAAAAATGGAAGACGAAATGAAGCAGACATTGTTGAATTTAAAATAATAGACGGAAAATGCTCAGAGTAAAGTTACCTCTGAGCATTTTTTACAACTGTAATAATGCAGTTTCAATAAATTCCGAAAACAGAATTACTTCCTCGGTATCAATTTTTGTAACAAGGTATGTTGACGATTTTGGCGAAACAACCTGGTCTTGGGGTACTTCAATCATTCTTTGCTCCTGAATCTCCTTTTTTACCATTGTGAATGGTAAATATGAAATCCCAAACCCTTCTTCAATGAATCGCTTTGTTACTTCCACTTGCGTAACCTCCATCGTTTGAACAGTGGGATAGTGTTTTTTCACTTCAACTAAAAGCGAATCCCAATATTCAGGGTGATTATGGGTAATAAGCCTAAATTTCTCCAGCATGTTTTTTTCACAATAAGAAGCAGTTTCATTAACTCCCGGATTAGGAGCAACTAAAATCACATTTTCCTCATGAATAGTATCGCAGTTTAGATTGGACTGAATTGGCTTTATTCTAGATAAACCTACATCTGCTCTTCCCGCATAAACCTCTTCACCAATGTCAAAAGATTTTACAATATTAATAATGACTTCAATGGTAGGATATTGCTTTATAAAATTTCGAAGTAAGGACGGCAATACCGATGCAGCTATTTGCGGTGCTACCGCAATCATCAGTTTTTGGCTATAGCCTTGTTTCCATGATTGAAAATCTTTCATTCCCTCATTATAAGCTAACACTATTTTTTGAGCGTGCTTTAAAAATCGGTACCCTGCTGGTGTCAGATTAACCTTTTTCCCATTCCTTTGAAATAATTGAATTTGAAGGTGCTCCTCAAGTCTTTGTATATGCTTCGTAACTGCGGGCTGTGTTAAAAAAAGCTCTTCAGATGTTTTTCTGAAATTCTCTGTTTGAGCAGCAATAATAAACGTTTTTAGCCAGTTGATTTCCATTACGGTCTTCCCTCTCTTATAACGAACCGTTATTAATTTTCCGCAAAATAGTTAATTCCCATTATATAACTTTCTATTTATAATTCATATAACGGGTTAGGTTATTCAAAACAATTTAGGGGGGCTTCTGATGGGAAAAATTAGTGTAAATGATCAGTGGAATGCAAATCTTTATGATAACAAACATTCCTTTGTTTCAAACTATGGTATTGATGTGGTTGAATTATTGGCACCAAAAAGAGACGAGAAAATTCTAGACTTAGGCTGCGGTACAGGTGATTTGGCAAAAAAACTTTATGATGCTGGGGTTAAAGTAATAGGTGTTGATAAGTCAGCTAATATGGTAGAGCAAGCAAAAAATAAATATCCGAAAATTCCATTTCACGTATGTGATGCCCTGGATTTACCATATACGCTTGAGCTAGATGCCGTTTTTTCAAATGCAGTATTACACTGGATTAAGGAACCCAAGCAGGCATTAGAAAATATATATCAAAGTCTAAGGAATGGCGGGCGGTTTGTTGCTGAGTTGGGGGGTAACGGCAATGTCCAAATGATTACCAATGAAGTAAGAAACCAATTCCAAAGGTTTGGACTGGCCTTCAGTGAAGAAAAGTTCCCATGGTATTTTCCTAGTATCGGTGATTACTCAACGCTAATGGAGGAGGTCGGGTTTCAGGTAGTTTATGCCTATCACTTTGAACGGCCAACTGTGTTGGAAGGTGAAAACGGACTAAAAGATTGGCTTGAGATGTTTGGAGGGTTGATGTTTGATGGTCTAGCTGATGAAACCAAACGCGCGATTATCGAAAACGCTGAAAACAATGTAAGGGATGCGATGTTTGTAAATGGGAACTGGATTGCCGATTACAAAAGACTACGTGTGGTTGGTTTCAAAAAATAGTTAGCCTCATCTTACTATAAGTTGAAGGTATAACTTTTTCCCCCGGATGAACAATAAACGTAGTGTTATTTGATAACACAAAACTTCAATGTGGAGGGATCTATTTTGAATATTCTAATCAGCTTATTTTTAACCTTCATCATTTTAGGTTACAGAGCGGCAAACTTTCTTAATAATACAACCTCAAGGTTAAAAGATTTTGTAAGAATGCCATCGTTAGTGTAAGCATAGAGTATTCAAATATAGCATGACCTATTTCGCATTGCCCAAAACGAACACATGGCTTAAAAGCAAAAGCCATGTGTTTTTATTCCCCCAAAACTTTCAAACAATTCTTAATTGAAACGTAATCATGGAGATGCTATACTATATTTAGATGATTATCTAAATATCTAATTTGTAAAAAGAGGCGATTTTTAATGAATGAATCGTTTAAAGCCCTGTCCGACCCAACACGGCGAAAGATTCTCCGCCTCCTTCGGGAAAAGGACATGACTGCCGGTGAAATTGCAGAACAGTTTAACATGACAAAGCCGAGCATATCCCATCACCTCAGCCAGTTAAAACGAGCAAACCTAGTGATTGATGAACGTCAAGGGCAGCATATTATCTATTCCCTCAATACTTCAGTTGTTCAAGAAATGGTTGGTTGGTTTTTGGATATAGTAGGAAAAGAGGAGGACAACAATGATGACCACTAAAATGAAATGGGGTAAAACGGACTTCATTAGTTTCATTATTATTTTGATTCCATTTATTATCACTATATTTCTCTATAATAAACTACCAGATCAGCTGGCAACCCATTTTGGAACGAATGGTGAGGCCAATGGTTTCCAAGGGAAAATTACTTTTTTACTGACAAATGCGCTTTTACTTATTGGGGTTCCATTGTTAATGAAAGCAAGTCGTTATATGGATCCAAAAAAGAAAAATTACGATAAATTTGAGCCTACCTATGATATGTTCCGGGTTATCTTAACTGCATTCTTAAGTGTCATGTATATTACGGTCCTTTTCTATAATCTTGGCTACAATGTCAATATTCAAATGATCATCCTGATCGGTATCGGCATATTATTTATATTCCTTGGAAATTACATGTCACGGATTCGTTTTAATTATACGATTGGAATCAGAACTCCATGGACGTTAGCAAACGAAGAAGTATGGCGCAAGACACATCGCCTCGCCGGCCCGATTTGGTTCATTGGCGGTGTTGCCGTTATTTTTCTAGCCTTTATACCTGGAAGCCTTGCATTTGTTCTATTAATGGTTGTACTTGCAATCATTTCAATCATTCCTATCGTCTATTCATTTCTACTTTTTAAGAAATTCGATAAAGAATAATAGCATTGCCAAAAACCGCTCAGAGAGTCTCTATGCGGTTTTTCGCATTCAATATTTTTCTATCATCCATTATTAGCTTCTTTTGGAATTGGCTCGCCTGCTTTCAGCAGTACCTTACTGCCAATTAAGAAAAAGCCTTGGACAAACATCAATAGACCGGTCCATATTAATAGCCACTCAATTCTCACGATATCTGCAATGGGACCGAAGATGAGCATCCCAAGCGGCATCATCGAAGTTGAAATCATTCCGTATATGCCAAAAATTCTGCCTTGAAACTCTTCCTCAATTTTCTCTTGCAATAACACTGTTGAGGGCGTATTGAAAAGTGGCATCGCTACACCTGTCAGTACCATGAAAAACAAATAAACCCAAAAGTTTGGTACGACACCAAGCGCAAACGTACATGCCCCAATCACAAGACTTGCTAACGTCATCGTGTGAATCTTGTTCTTAAAACCGCCCCATGCGGCGATGACAGCGCCCCCGAGTATCATCCCAGATGAAAAAGAAATTTCCACGGCCGTTAAACGCCAAAAGTCATCCCCAAAACTCCTCGTCACTTGAAGAGGCGTTAAAAAAGCTGCGGGTGCGACAAGGACAAAATAAATCGTGAAAAACAGAAAAAATTGCATCAAAAAGCGATGATGTTTAATATAGGTTAATCCGTGTCTGAAGTCACTAAAATGGCTAACTGTTTCTTTCTGTAAAGCCTTTTTATGAACAGGAATATGTAACAATGTCAGCATAACTGTTATGGCTATCGCCGCGGTAATAACATCAATGAAGAAAATAAGCTTAATCGATGCCATCGTTAGCATAGTTGCACTAACCATCGGCGCAATCAGCATGACAATAGCTTGAATGCTCCCATTTGTACCGTTTACCTTTGTTAGTTTATCCTCCGGTACAATCTGAGGAAGAATTGCTCCAATCGCCGGTGTTTGAACCCCTGTTCCAAGTGCTCTGATAGCAGATATTACAAAAAGCAGCCACATTTCTTCATATCCCATTAAAAATAAAATCGCTAAAACTAGCGTTGCCAAGGCAATCAAACCATCGGACATGTTAATAAGCAATTTTCGATTGTAGCGATCCGCCCAGACTCCGGCAAATGGAGAAAGAAGAAAAGATGGAACAAAACCGCAAATAATATAGACGGTCATCATCATACCTGACTTCGTGTTCAACGTGATATACCAAAAAATCGCGTATTGTACTAACGACGACCCAAACAATGAAATGGTTTGGCTGCTTAAAAAGATGATTATGTTCTTCTTCCAATGAAGAAGAGCTTGTTCTCTAGATAGTCCCATTTTTTATACACGTCCCACATTCCTTAGTTCGATGAAAAAATCACAGGCATATACCTGTGATTCTATTATGATTGACGAATATTAAAAAGAAAACAACACTTTTTTCATAATAATACAAACGTTATGATTGACAATACTACTGAAGTAATCAGCATCGCGATAAAAGGTCGCATTGCTTTTGTTTTAACATCTTCCAAACTAACATTTAATCCAAGTCCAACCATCGCCATTGTTAAGATGAACGTTGTCATGGTGGCAATTGCATCTTTTACTGTAGCAGTTATAGGAATATATTTTCCAAGAATATAGCTTCCAATGAAGCTCATCGCAATAAAGCCAAATAAAAACCAGGGTACATCAACTTTGCCATTTGTCTCCTCATTATTTTTCCGTTTCATCCAGTACATTAATATAAAGCAAAGTGGAATTAACAAAAACACTCGTCCTAATTTAGCAAGCAACCCTATTGCCAACGCGTCCTGGCCTCCTGCTGCTGCAGCCAATGCTACATGTGCGAGCTCATGGAGGCTGATGCCAGACCAGATGCCATATTTTTCAGCTGTCAAACTTATAATGGGTTCAAGGAGCGTATAGCAAATTGCAAAGATTGTTCCTACTAAAGCAATAATTCCTACACTTGTTGCCGTGTCTTCATCCTTCGCCTTAATGATTGGTGCAACCGCCGCAATGGCCGCAGCCCCACATACCCCTGTTCCAACCCCTAAAAGAAGCGATATCGAAGAATCCGCTTTTAACCATTTAGCCAGTAATAATGTAATTGTAATTGCAAAAATAATCGTTCCGGCGTCCCAAGCAAGCAATCCTAATCCTTCATGAAAAATAACGTCCATATTGAGCTTTAATCCATAAAGGATGATTGCAAACCGCAATAATTTTTTGGAGGAGAATTGAATACCGTCCCGCAAATTTGAAGGATATCCCCATATTTGTCGGTAAATCACCGCTAAAACGATTGCACAAGCCATCGGTCCCACCAGCTGAAAACCGGGCACCATCGCCAACAGATAGCCTAAACAAGCAATAATAAATGTAAAACCGATTCCTTTCGCCATTTTAACACCTCTATTTAGTATACTTCTTAATTATTTCATCATAATATAGCTCTTAACATAAGGAAAATAAATCTTTATAATATTTATAATAAGTATTTGCTTATCATCGTTTTGAAAGGTAGATGAAAATGGACCAACAATTGCTCGTTTTTTTAAAAGTTGCGGAATTGCAAAATTTTTCAAGGGCTGCCAAAGAACTACATATGACCCAACCTGCAGTTAGTCAACACATTCAAGCGTTGGAGCAAAAAATTGGAACAACTCTTTTAGAAAGAACAAATAAATACGTACGTTTAAATAGAGCTGGTGTGATTGTCTATCACCATGGCGTGGAAATCCTGCAAGCCTACAATCGTATGTCTAACCTAGTTAACGATTTAGTTTTTACGGGGAAAGGGGAGGTATCCATTGGGGCCAGCTATACGTTTGGCGAATATATTTTACCGCAAATTATTGCACAATTACGTTCTGAATACCCGCTTATCGTTCCAAAAATAACAATCGCCAATACTTACAATATTGCTGAAATGATTGACCAACAACAGCTTGATATCGGCATTGTAGAAGGACATTTTAAACAAGAAACGATAAAAATTGAACCACTTGCGGAGGACAATATGTTTGTGATTGTATCTCAGAATCACCGGCTAGCTAATCAGACGCAAATTCAATTGGGCGATTTACAAAATGACACCTGGATCTTACGAGAGATAGGCTCGGGTACAAGGGAAGCGGCGGAGACGATGTTTACTTTCTATGATTTCGCTCCAAAGGAAATTATGGAATTTGGCAGTACCCAGATTATTAAAGAATCTGTAGAAGCTGGTGTGGGTATTTCTCTTCTTTCACATTGGGCAGTAAAAAAGGAAGTTACCTTAGGGAGTTTAAAGCTATTAAAAGTGAATGGAAAACCGATTCTCCGTAAGTTTTCTGTCATACGAAAAAATGCGGAATTTTACACGAAGGCTTCGGAATTGTTTCTAGACATTTTACGAAAGAATAAAGCACTAAACTTTTCAGTTTAGTGCTTTTTCATACGAAAACCAACATAAAGAATCAAAAACCAAGCTGGTGCTACATATAATGCAACGCGCATTTCGGCGATAAAAGCCATTAAAACAATGACAAGAGCTAAAAAAGCAAGGGCTAAATAGGTCGAAATAGGATATAACGGCATTTTAAATAGTAGTCTACCAACTTGTTCCTTCGTTTTCGCTTTTCTGAACTTTAATTGTGAAAGAAGAATGATGGTCCAGCTCGTAATAACCGCTACCGTTGCAATAGAAGAAATATAAAGAAAAACTTGGTCAGGAACAATATAATTTAAGAACACCGCTACTAATAAAAATGCGGATGAAAAAAGAATTCCACGTCTAGGTGTACGATACTTGTTAAGCTTTCCAAAATATTGCGGACCATTTTTTTGCAATGATAAATTGTACAGCATTCTTCCGGAACTAAAGAGACCACTGTTAAAAGCAGATAACGCTGCTGTCAACACGACAAAGTTGATGATATTGGCTGCTCCAGGAATACCAATTTTATCAAAAATTAACACAAACGGACTGCCATTGGTCCCTATCTCGTTCCAAGGATATATAATCATCATAATCCCCAGGGCGGCAATGTAAAAAATTAAAATCCGCCAAACAACGTTGTTAATAGCTGAAGGAATAGATTTCTGGGGATTTTTGGCCTCCCCCGCCGTAATTCCTACAAGCTCGACGCCGCCAAAAGAAAACATGACTAAAACCAAAGACATTAGAATGCCGTGCATTCCATTTGGCATAAAGCCACCATGTGACCAGAGGTTTTGTATTCCAATAGGCTGGCCGCCGTTCCCGATACCAAAGAAGATCATCCCTAAACCAAATAGAATCATCGCGATAATCGCCACAACTTTAATGAGTGCAAACCAAAACTCAAACTCCCCATATGCCTTTACATTCGTTATGTTAATGACCGTTATCAAAATAAGAGCAACAAGAGCAGTCAGCCATTGTGGTACATCTGGAAACCAGTAGTTTACATAAACGCCGGCAACCGTCAGTTCGGCCATTCCAACAACCACCCACATGAACCAATAGGTCCAACCAGTAAGGTAGCCTGCAAACGGTCCTAAATAGCGATTTGCGTATGAACTAAATGATCCTGAAACAGGTTCTTCTACCGCCATCTCCCCTAATGCTCTCATAATTGTAAAAATAACAAAACCACCTACTAAATAAGAAAGCAGAATCGAAGGTCCAGCCATTTGAATTGTGGCACTGGATCCATAGAATAGACCAACACCAATTGCTCCCCCGAGGGCAATTAACTGGATATGTCTGTTATCTAAACCGCGTTGTAGTTTTTCATTTTCTTGATTTAACCCCACATACTATTCCACCTTTGCAACGATATTTATTCTTTTAGAATAACGAAAAAAAAGAAACTTTTCCATATGAAAGAAAATTCCCTATATTCAAAAACTATCATGCAACAGATTAGCAGCCTTACCTATGTTATCTAGGATTAAAATGTTTAATTTTGCAAATAGTATAGGTAGTAATTAGTAAATTTTGCATAGTACTGAAAAGGGGCTTGTTTATGTTTTTTTCAATTAAAAATGATGAAAAACTATTCACCAATATATATGAACAATTGCTTCCTTCACAAGATGTTGTGAAGGAAGCAATTCAGTCAAATAGCACTAAGCTCAATATTTTATATTATAAAAGCATAAGCGATGAAGAGAAAATTCAAAATTTATTGATTAAGCCATTATTTGAAATCAAAGAAAAAAAAGTGTTTGAAAGCTATCTTGAAACCCATCCCAAAATTAAAATGTTTCAGGATGAAAGGGATGCTATTCAACAATTGCTGAATGGAAAGGTCCTTCTTTTATACGAAAACACCTTTTTACTAATGGATGTTAAAAGGGAAGTAACCAGTACAGTTTCAGAAAATACAGTCGAAATCACAATAAATGGCCCTCATTTAGCATTAAGTGAAAATATTGCGACCAATTTAAATCTAGTGCGTGAACGGTATCCCCAACCATCTTTAAAAGTTGAAAATATAAAAGTTGGAACTATTTCCAAAACAAAGGTTGCTATTTTATATGATGAGAAATTTGTTAATAATGAAGTATTAAAAGATGTTCAAACCTTCTTACGAAATGTACAGATAGATGTTTTTCAATCTGGGGAGCAATTAAACGATTTGACATCAAAACATAATCGCTCGATGATGCCAACAATGATAACAACGGAAAGGCCTGATCGGATCGTCCATAATTTAGCACAAGGGAAGGTTGTTCTTTTAATTGCCGGATCACCTTTTGCCGTCATTGTTCCCACAGTATTTTATGACTTTATGTCGTCAATGGGAGATGTCTATCATACTTATTGGTCTGGTAGATTTTTAATTACCCTTCGTTATATAGGCCTAGTATTTACTGTAACATTTCCAGCATTATATATTGCATTAACATCCTATAATCCGGAAATTTTTCGTGTTCAATTGGCATTATCAATCGCCGGAAGTCGTGCGTCTGTCCCCTATCCATCCTTCATTGAAGTATTATTTATGCTATTAATGATGGAATTATTGACAGAGGCAAGTATTCGTTTACCTAAATCCATCGGACCAACAGCAACAACCGTTGGAGGACTAATCTTAGGTCAAGCTGCAACTGCAGCAGGGCTAGTTAGCAATATTATGATTATCATTGTATCCGCTGTTGCCATCTCTAATTTTGTCATTCCCGTCAATACGATGAGTTTTGCAATTAGAATGACAAAGTATTTTCTATTGCTTTTTGCAATATTTTACGGATTAATCGGCGTTATTATTGGAATATTTTTTATCCTAACTTATGTAATAAAGCAAGATAGTTTCGGTCAACCGTTTTTAAAGCTATTCATAGCAAAGCCTTCTGAAACAAAGAAAATGCTTAAAACATGAAGGGAGTATTCATGTAGTTGAACCGTTATTTTTTCTACTTAGTATTATTAAATATGTTGATAAATGTTGTTGTCTTCGTTCCCGAAATACTTTTAGCGGAACGATACAAAGGAGCCGTTATGGCCATTTTATTAGCTACCCCCATTGGAATGACGCTTACAATCATGTTTGCAAGATTGATGTCCAAGTTCCCACAAAAAGACTTTCCTGAAATCATCGGGCTTCTGGGAATAAAGTGGCTGCAGATGTTTATTTTAGTCTTTTTTAGCTTAGTATGGTTTTCGGCAGGTTCAATCACTTTAAATGCCTTTATTACTATATCCAAACGGTTCATTAATCCGAGTGCTCCCACCTACTCTTTATTATTTATCTTTTTGGTTGCCATTGTTTTTGCGATTCAGTTAAAGAGCGACCGTATTTTATATTTATTGGAAATCCTATTAATCGTAAATTTTCCTTTAATTGGCTTTATTATTTTTAAGGCAATGTCAAGTGAATATTTTGTTTGGGATTCGATATTAGAAGTTGGGACCTATTTTAATGAAGTTCCATCGTGGAGTGCAATCGGATCAGCATCTTATATATTTTCTGGTTATCTAAATCTCATTATTTTTAATAAGGTTTTTACAGAAAAGATTAAAAAACGTTGGTTTGTATTAATACTTTTTTTCGGGTTTTTCAATTCACTCACTTCCTTTTTTATACCAATCGGCTTTCATGGTGCAGACCCTGTTAATGAATATGTTTATCCCTGGGTTTCAACAGCCGATTCAATAAGAATAGAGTATGGGCCAATTGAAAGGGTTATTTTTTTATTTTTAACGCTCTACATATCCCTTTCTCTTATAAGCGTTACGGTACATTGGCATGTAGCATTAAAACTGATGAAAGGGGCTTTTTTATCACAAAAGTATGAAAGTAGGATCACATGGTCTATCATTGCTTTTTTTGTCATTCTATCTTCCCTTTTTGTCTATTACTTACCTAATAAAGAACTCCATATTATATCGAAATATTGGATGGAGGCTCGCCTTATTTTTGAGATTGTTGTAATTATGATCTTGTTTTTACTCGCAAGGAGGAAAAAATCATGAATAAGATTGGGAAACGAGGTTTCTTGATAGCATGTCTATTTCTCCTTGTTTTAGGAATCAGTGGCTGCGGCTTCAAAGATATCGATAAACGTTTTTTCGTTGTCGCTCTGGGTATTGATGCTAGTGAGAAAGAAAAAAATCTTTATTTGGTAAGCCTTAAACTGGCGATTCCTTCCGCTGATTTAAGTACAGGTGAAAATAAATTTATCATCATATCTGAAGAAGCAAAAACTATTACCGAAGCCATTAGGATGCTCAAAACAAAAGTGGATAAGGAATTAGATTTCAGCCATGCTAAAGTTATTATTTTCGGAGAAGAGGTGGTCAAAAATGAGTTACCTCCACACCTCGTTTATTGGCTACTACGCAGGAGAGATATTCAACAAATTGCATTCATGAGTATCGGAAATCCGACTGCATTAGACGTACTAAATGTCAAACCTATGTCGGAACGTCTTCCTTCCAATGCGTTATTCATCGCCTTTGGTAAATCCGGAACAGAAACACCTTATATTATGGCCGCTCCGCTTTTTGATTTTCTGCAGAGGTATCGAGAACGAGGTCTTGATCCCTACCTGCCTATCATTAAAGCAAAAAAGGACCTTCTAGAAATTAATACAATAGCTCTAATGGACAAAAAGAAAGTAATCTTAACACTTTCATCTGAAGAATCGAAACTGTTTAACTTACTTAATGATAAAATTAATAGTTTTGAATTAAAAGCGAACAAAGATGATTATTATTTTTTACTATTTGGTGAAAAAGTTAATACGAAATATTCCATTCAGACGCCGGTTAACCGAACACCCTTTATCGAACTTCACTTTGATGTTACCGGCATCATGGAGGAAGCTTTATTTAGTGTAACTGAAAAAGATATCCCGATTTATGAAAGAATTGTAGAAGAAGATTTTAAAGAAAAAATCGAAGAATTTTTACATAAATTACAAGAAGCAAATGTCGACCCTCTTGGCTTTGGGCTTCGTTATCGAGCTAGGCATTTTAATAATGATACGGAATGGAAAACATGGCAATCAATTTACCCAGAAATAGAGTTTAAGGTAATTGTCAATGTAAATATTGAAGGGGTTGGCATTGTTAGGTAGAAAGGAACTTAAAATACGTAAAAAAAAACGGGGCTGAACTGAATAAGTTGGGCACTACTCAAATGTTATCGTTTCTTACAATGACATAAGTAGTGCCTTTTTTTATGAATTCATTTTTAAAAATTTCCTCAGTACTTTATCCGATGCTGCAGGTACTTGCTCTTTTTAGTAAGTTTTTGTAATGTCTCATATTGCTCATTTGTCATCGTTGTTGATGCTACGGCTCTAATATTTTCCCGCAACTGCTCTATACTGCTTGCCCCTGGAATAATCGTTGCAACAGTTGCGTCAAATAAAGGATATCTCAATGCTAGGCCATTTATTGTTTGCAGCGATGTTGTCAGTTCATTCATTTTATGATTGATTTCTACTATTTCTTCAAACGAATAATCAAGATAACCGTTTTCCTGCAATTGATCTGTTTGTTTATCCCTCACTTTTTCAGTAAGCAAACCTTTTGCCAAAGGACCGCGGGCGATCACACTAATATTATTTTCCTTAAGCAGCGGTAAAAGCTCCTCTGGTCTTCGGTCAAGCAAACTATATTGCATCATAACACTTACAATACTTGACTTTTTTATAAACTCATTAATGACATTTGGTCGAATTGAAGAAATTCCGTAAAAGCGGATAAGTCCCTCTTTTTTAAGGTCCTCGAAAGCACCTATCGTTTCATCAATCGGGTCCTCCATGGTACCGCCATGTAATTGATATAAATCAATATAGTCCGTTTGGAGACGACGCAGGCTTTCTTTCACCTCTTCTTTTATATATTGGGCAGATGCATCCCAAGCCCAACCTTCCTTCTCCTTTGTCCAACGATTTCCTACCTTTGTCGCGACAATTACCTCTTCGCGGCGGCCCTTAATGGCTTTCCCTACGATTTCTTCGTTTAAACCAAAATCATAGAGGTCAGCTGTATCCAAAAAATTGATACCCACATGTAACGCTTCATGAATGATTCGAACGCCCTTTTCAACATCTGTACCAAGAGACATGCAGCCAAGTCCCATTTCACTAATGAATAAATCTGATGAGCCCAATCTGTTTTTCTTCATGATAGTCCTCCTCATTGTATATTTATTTTAACCTAGTCTTCATTTATGGTCTTTTTTAAAATTGGGTATAATGGATAAGAGCATATAATTGTACCACTAACTTAACGAAGGAGTGTTTACATGACTTTAAATGTTTATCTTACGTATAATGGAAATTGTCGAGAAGCAGTTGAGTTTTATGGAAACGTTTTTGGAGCGGAACCAAAAATAATGACACTTGGAGATGCACCGCCAAATCCAAATTCCCCTGTATCTGAAGAAGCTAAAAATCTAGTTATGCACGCCGAACTTACGGTCCAAGGAAGCAGGGTCATGTGTTCAGATAATTGTTCCGGTAGTCCCTTTCATCTTGGAAATAATATTACACTCGCGATAGTCAGCAACAACGTTGATGAACTCAAAACCTACTTTAATAAACTTAAAGAAGGCGGCAAAGTGGAAATGGAACTTCAGGAAACATTCTTTAGTAAATGCTTCGGTAAGGTAACAGATAAATTTGGTATTTCATGGCAACTTAGCTTCGAGAGTTAGTACAAAGTCGACTACAAAAAACGGAATCAAACAGAGACCAAGTTGGTTCCTTTTGATTCCGAAAAATTTCCTACCTTACTTTACCCCACGATTTACAACCTGTATCCCGCCAGATGCTGATATCACGCTACCGGTAATAAAGTCCGATTGATCCTCACATAAGAAGCGAATAATCCGCCCGATATCCTCACCTGTCCCAGATCTCCCTATAGGTGTATTGGCATTTTTCATCATTCTAGAAGTTTCAATATCCGCTTCCTTCATCACACCGATAATATCGCCCGGGCAAACCATGTTCGCGGTAATCCCATTTTCAGCTTCCTCAAGAGCCACCGTTTTCGTTAGCGATACAAGCCCCGCCTTTGCAGCTGCAAAGGCGGAACGATATTTCCAGCCAGGTGTATGTTCCGCATCCTGGAAACCATATGTTATGACTCTGCCAAACTTTTGTTTTCTCATTATAGGAATCGTTAATTTTAAAAAATGAAAAACGGCATTTAGATTCCCATTCATAATCTCGTACCATTCACGTTCATCGTAATCAACAAGCTTTTTCCGTTCAAAAATATAAGGACCAGCATTATTAATCAAATAATCAATTCTTCCAAATCGAATCATAGCCTGTTCGATAATATTCTCTATATCCTCTTTTTTGGTAACATCGCCTTGGACGAACTGTAATTGATCATGATACGGCTTCCATTCATTCATAAGTTGAGACACCCTAGTAACATCGCTGCGATAATTCACCGTAACAGAGCAACCCATCTCCAGAAATTGTTCCGTGACCTTTTTTCCAAGCCCTTTCGATCCTGCTGTTATTACTGCATGCCTCAAAAACATTCACCCGCCTTCCTAGTTAAAGTGGTCCCCATTATTATAAGATGGAGCTATTTCAAATTTTGTCGATTTACATCATTTCCCACAAAATACTATCTATTTAACAAGGACAAAAATTCAATGCGAGCATCTGCTTGATTCGCAAAAAGACCTCTCATTGCCGTAGTGGTAGTTGAAGAATTTGATTTCTTAATTCCTCGGCCGCACATACACATATGCTTGGCTTCCACTACAACCATCACCCCTTGCGGCTCTAACACTTCATTTATTGCATCGGCTATTTCGTTCGTAAGCCTTTCTTGAACTTGAAAACGTCTAGCATATCCTTCAACCATCCGGCCAATTTTTGATAATCCAGTAATTTTCTCATTTGGAATATAACCTACATGGGCAACACCAAAAAAAGGTGCAAAATGGTGCTCACACATAGAATAAAACTCAATATCACGAACAAGCACTAATTCTTGGTGATTCACTTCGAAAATCTTTTCTAAATGCTCTTTTGGATTTTCACGATAACCTTCTGTGTACTCAAGAAAAGCTTTTAAAACACGAAATGGCGTTTCCTGGAGACCATCACGATTTGGGTCATCTCCGCATAATTCTATTAAATCTTTAAGTGAATCCATCACATTTTGCGCTTGAACAAGTTTTTCTTCTAGTTCAGGTTTATCCCCAAATATTTCAAGTATCTTTTCAGATAATAATTCATTTTCCTTAATAGCCATAAATTTACTCTCCTCTGCCTTTTCAATCAAACAAAGATGTATCTTAAAACAAACAATATAATATAAAAAATAGCCTATACCATTTGGTAAAGTCAATTAATTTGAATTATTAAATTGGAATTAATATAAAAATAGAAACGATGCCCTAGGCGAGCACCGTTTCTATACATAGTTCATGCAACTTTTACTTGCTCCTTAGCATTAAAAAACACTTTCATCAATGGCGGCGTGATGATGGTCGTTACTAGTACAACCACGATAATAACAGCAAACATCTCCTCGCTTAAAAGCTTGGATTCAATACCAACTGTCGCCATAATCAATGCTACCTCCCCGCGGGAAACCATGGCTGAACCGATCCCTAATGAACTTTTCCAACCAAAGCCAGCACCCCTAGCACCAAGGGATGCGCCAATCAATTTTGTTAGGATGGCCAGCATGCTTAACAAAATGATCAGCCCAAGGTTATCAGCGAGTCCATTAAATTCTGCTTTAATTCCGATTGAGGTAAAAAAGACAGGAACAAAGATAGAGTAACTAATTGTTTCAACTTTCTCAAAAACTTCCTGCTTATAATCTGTAACACTTATCGCAACACCTGCAATATAAGCCCCAATAATGGCAGCGACACCGGTATATTCAGCTAAATAAGCATATACAAAGCAGATAATCAATGCTGATGAAATGACTGTTTCAGTTACCTTTAAAGAAGAAAACTTACGCAGGAACCAAGGAACAACCTTCCAACCAACTAAGATGGCCCCAGCAAAGAATAATACTTTTTTTGAAATTACCATTGTTAGATTAACATCCCCACCCGCAAAGCTCATTAAAAACGCCAATGCTACAATGACAACGACATCATCAATTACAGCCGCTCCAAGAATAGTGGTCCCTTCAGGCGTTTTTATTTGCCCCATTTCTTTAAGTGCCTGAACAGAGATACTTACACTTGTCGCAGAAAGCAATAACCCCAAAAACCACGCTTCCATAGTAGTTGATCCCAAGAAGATACCTGCAAAATACCCTAACATCAATGGAACAATAATCCCACCTAGGCCAACATACGTCGAAGACAGGCCTGTTCTTTTAAATTCCTTCACATCAGTTTCAAGTCCGGCAATGAACATTAATAATATCACGCCAATTTCACTAATCTCCTGCAATGTTTTCGTTTCATTGACCAACCCTAAAACGGAAGGCCCCAATACAATCCCTATTAACAGTTTTCCAAGAACAGAAGGCTGGCCTAACCTTACACTTACACTTCCGGCAACTTTTGATGCGACTAAAATAATTGCTAATTGAAGTATTAATAACATGCAATTTCCCCTTTCATTTCTCCTTTTAATGATGAACATACAAAAAGAGCCAGTCACCAAGGGACATAGATATCCCATGGTGACTGACTCCTCCTAAAAGCCTTACTATTTAATTACCTATATAATAACATATTTTTAACCAAAATTGTTCACTAATTATTTCCAGTCTTTAAGAAGCCCCACAAAATCATTTAATTTTTCTAATGAAGTCAGATTTTCGTTGCATTTTTGACTATCTGTGCAAATATAATTTCCCCGTTTCGTAAATGTTCCTTGTTCTTTTCCTTTTATTTCACCAAGAAACATGCCAACTTCTCCAAGTCCATTACAAAGTGCACAAATTCCCTTTTGGTTTGCATGAGTAAAAGAACCCTGAATCCCTTGGAGTTTGTTATTACAATGAGTCACGATATATTTTTTATTTGTACCAGTATCCTCCCAACTTACATACACAACATCCTTTAGATCCATCCTATCTATTGGAGGAACTGACAGCTTCTTCACCTTTGGAAATAGTTTTCTTATAGCCTGTTCTGTTGCACTAAAAGGAATTACGTATTGTTTTAATTGTGCTAAAAATCTTTCGGCCATTTCTTTATCATGAATCTCAACAACTTGCGAAATAAGCCTGGTTTGCTCCTCAGTCATATTGAGAAACAGCGCTACTGTATTTTCCAATACCATAGCTTCCAACGCCTTAATTACATCCTCATCCTTTGCGGTTGAATGACCATTAATTAACTTCCTTATTTGCACTTTAATAAAATTGTACTGACCAGTACGAATAAATGGTTTCATTTTCATCACTCCACATAACAAATTACTTTACTATTATAGAAATAATCAGACCCTCCCAAAATATAAAAAATGATTTAGAATCAATTTTTACATAGGCATAAAAAAACACCGACAATCTCTATAAGATTATCAGTGTCTGCTTTATTATTTATTTGAATAAACAATTTTTTTGATTGATTCTATTGAAAGGAAATACTCCTCAGCCAACTCTTTAATGGAGCTTCCACTTCTAAAAGCCTGTTTTATGCTTACATTTCTATCTGCAATCGACTTTCGTGCCCCAGAACGCGCGCCCCACTTTTGGTGGCTGCCTTCGGGTTTCGGAATATAGATCATTTCACCTTGAACATACTTTTGAATTTCTTTTATTAATTCTTGCGGCAACACCGCAGCTGCTTTTACATAATTCATTTCAAGCCAGCTCCCTTATTTTTTCGAATTAAAATAAGGTGCAAAGCCTACTATCAGAAATGATGGTAAAAGTCCATTAGGCGATATTTATTATTTTCCACCCATGCAAAGTATCGCCTTTCCGATACTAGGCTTTGCATGAGAAGCTGCACTCAATGGCATTTTCATTGCCATATGATCACCTCCAAAAATGTTCATTAATTTCCACCCAATACTCAGTTTATTATTTCAACTTCAATTTAGCCAGTGCATCTGCCAAAGCTGTATTAATCGGCTCATCCTGTTTATTTTGCTTTTTTAAATAACTTGCAACATCTTTTTTCGATACTTTTGTATTTTGATTTTGCTTTCTACGCTCTTGGAATGTGGATAACTTTTCACGGTGACCACATTTACATACAAAAATTTGTCCTTCCCCCTCGCCGCGCAGTTCCAGTTTTTTATGGCAATTTGGGCATCGTGCATTCGTAATCTTACTTAGGTTTTTACGATGACCACATTCCCGGTCCTGGCAGACAAGCATTTTCCCTTTCTTGCCATTGACTTCCAGCATAAGTTTTCCGCATTCTGGGCATTTTGTTCCGGTAATGTTATCGTGCTTGAATTTTTGCGAATTGTTCTTTATTTCATAAACAACCGTCTTCGCATAGTTTTTCATATCACTAATAAAAACGTTTTTTGAAAGCTTCCCTTTCGCAATCAGTTCCAGCTTTTGTTCCCATTCAGCTGTTAATGCCGGTGATTTTAATTCCTCCGGCACTAAATCAAGGAGCTGCCTACCTTTTGAAGTCAGAAAAATTTCTTTGCCTTTTTTCTCAATTAAAAATGTGTTAAACAACTTTTCAATTATGTCAGCTCTTGTGGCCACTGTTCCTAGTCCACCTGTTTCACCTATTGTTTTGATTAAGTCTTTGCTTTCACCAGCCATGTATTTCGCCGGATTTTCCATCGCTGAAAGCAGTGTAGCTTCGTTAAAGCGTGCAGGGGGCTTTGTTTCCCCTTTTGTTTCGTTTACAGACGTTATTGATAATGGATCACCCTTTGCAATGGAAGGAAGGAGCTGATCTTTCATTTCCTCGAGATCATCCTCGTCATCGTCAAAACGATTTTCATACACTTCCTTCCATCCCATGGAAGTGACCGTTTTCCCTTTAGCAACAAATATTTCGTCTGCAATACTTCCTTTAATTGTAGTTTGTTCATATTCAAATGGTGGATAGAGCACTGCCAAAAAGCGTTTAACAACTAAGTCATAAATTTTTCGTTCTTTATCCGTAAATTTGTTAAGTAAGACGGTCTCCTCTGTTGGAATAATGGCATGGTGGTCCGACACCTTGCTGTCATTCACAAAGGAGCCATTTCCTTTAATCGGTTTTTGCGTAAGTTTATGGGCCAGTTGTTTATACGGACCGATTCCACTGGCTTTGACCCGCTCTTGTAAAGTATCAACGATATCCGATGATAAGTAGCGCGAATCTGTCCGTGGATAGGTAAGCACTTTATGCTGCTCATAAAGCTTTTGCATAATTTGCAACGTTTCCTTTGCCGAAAATCCAAAGATTTTATTCGCATCCCGCTGTAGTTCTGTTAAATCATAAAGTTGTGGGGCATAGCTTTTTTTCGCCTTTTTCTCAACGTCAACAACCTTTGCTGGTTTGTTCTTCACTTTAGCTACTATTTCATTGACTTTGTCCTTAGAGAATGTTTTTCTGTCATTGTTAATACGGTCTTGCCATGTCAATACAATACCTTGATTCGTTTTGACTTGAACGCCGTAATAAGGCTTTGATTTAAAGTTTTTGATTTCCTCTTCCCGTTTCGCAATGATTGCCAATGTTGGCGTTTGGACGCGTCCACATGATAATTGCGCATTGAATTTGCATGTTAGGGCCCTAGTAGCATTCAATCCGATATACCAGTCCGCTTCAGACCTTGCAACAGCAGAATGATACAGATTATCAAACTCCTTGCCATTTCTTAATTTTCGAAAACCGTCTTTAATCGCCTTATCTGTTACAGAAGAAATCCATAATCGTTTTGTCGGCTTGTTCACTTTTGCCTTTTCAAGAATCCACTGAGCAACAAGCTGCCCTTCGCGGCCTGCATCTGTGGCAATGACGATTTCACTGACATCGCTGCGTTGCAATTGACTTTTTACCGCATGAAATTGCTTACTCGTCTGCTTAATGACAACGAGCTTTAATTCCTTAGGCAGCATTGGCAAATCTTCAAGCTTCCACGTTTTATATTTATCATCATAGCTTTCCGGATCTGCTAGTGTAACTAAATGGCCTAATGCCCATGTTACAATATATTGATCACCTTCCAAGAAGCCGTTTCCTTTTTTATGACAATCGAGCACCCGGGCAATATCGCGGGCCACTGATGGTTTTTCAGCTAATACTACTGTTTTTTTCATGATAACATCCTTTCAGTTCTAACTAGATTTACTATATCATAGTTGGCCATTTGAATTAAGTTTTTACTGAAGTGGATGGTATTCTTATTATAATACTATAGTAACTCTATACCTAATACATATAAGCGAATTATGATAAGTCCTAAACCAACCAAGAATAAATATTCTTTTACCGTAACAATATACTTTGTTTTCCAAAGAATTTCATGTAAGGTTACATACCCCAATGTCCCAATCACACTTCCCATTAAAAGGGTATTCAGTTGCGGTGAAAGATTGGAAATAAACATTCCACAAACAATGCTGATTCCAAGAATAAAGGTTAAGAAGGTGATTATCGCTGTAAATGACAACGACTCTGATCCCGCAAGAGTACTGGAAACCATTAATGTTATTCCTTCTGGTATATGATGCAAAAAAAGAGCCAAAAGTAATGGCGAGCCTGTAATCGAGTGATCAACAATAGTTGGTCCAAGAACAAGCCCTGTAGGTACATTATGGATGGCTACACCGATGGTTAAAAAAATTAAACCGTGAATGTAATTTTTCTTTTTAGAAACATTTTTAATATGAATAAAATGGTCAATGATCATGATGATACATAATCCTAATGCTCCACCTATTAATAGACCCATCTGATCATATTGCCTAACGCTTTCTGGTATTACCTCAAATACTAATAACCCAGCTAATAATCCTCCGCAAAAAATATATAATCTATAGATATTTCCGGGTAAGTTACTTTGCAGATAAGACGTCGTAACTCCGCCTATGTACATTCCTAAAAAGGCTAATAACGATATGATGAAGGCAATTAACAAATGTATGGCCATGTTGTAAGTCCCCTTTCGAAATTCCGGCTGGTCCATTAAAGTATACGTACAATTTTCCAGTACATTCGTAGATAACAAGGAAAAGCTAACAGTTCTATAAAATACCTAAATTTTTCTATTTTTTCAGCTAATTTTCATTTTCAAGGGCCATAATTGTTATTGAACAATGCAATCTCCTATTAAAATAAAGAAGAGGCTGACTCCATTTATTTGGGCCAACCTCTTCTTTATTTGTTTACAAGGCATATAAATAAGGTAAAGGGCTGATATCTTGCTAAAATTTTCTATGAATTTTGCAATTGATTTTCCTTTGATTTAGTAACCTCGAATACATCGAGGAAAAAGACGAACACTGGGATTCCTATAATCAATCCCCAAACACCAAAGAAATGCTCAGAAAAAATTAACACAATAAACGTATAAAAGATCGGCAAATCCGTCTTTGAACTCATTAACTTTGGATTCAAAATATAGGCCTCAATAGCATGAATGATAGCTACCATTATGAGGATATAGACTACCTTAATGAGCCCTCCTATGCTATAGGCTATAATACATAGCGGAACTAAAGAAATGATAACCCCCGCGACAGGAATTAACCCTAAGGAAAAAATCATAATCGCTAGGCCAAACAATTGTGGAAAGCCCATGAACGAAAGTGCGATTGTTGATAACAAACAATTGACAACAGCAATGATAAACTGGGCTTCAAGTACTTTCCCGAAAGTACTAACAAATTTCCCGCCAAAAAATTCAATTTCATTATAAAAAGGAGCTAGTTTGCTATATTTCATTTTTTTCGTAAAGGAAACTAATCTTGGTTTTTCTAATAAATAAAATAAACTTAACAGTAGTGCTAAAAATATTTGTAAAGCCAAAGAGCTAATGTTTGAAAAAGATTTCATTACAATGGTAAGCCCTTGCTCCATATATTGTTGAATTTCATTTTTACCAAGAACTTCAAAAATATAATTTAAAATAACATTATCCTGCGGTTGTTGGTAAAAAGCCGTTACCTGCTTAATAAGTGCTGTAATTTCAAAGGTAATAATCGGTAAATACTTAACTAGGCCCCAAGTTAATAAACCTACAATTGCTGTATACATGACGAGGACAATTACTTTCCAATTAACCGGAATTTTCCTTGAAACAATCGTAACCAGCCTATCCATCAAAAACGAAAATATAAAAGTGAGTAAAATAAAATTAATCATACTTTTTATACTATATAAAATGATAACGATAAGCAGAAAAATTAGAATCCTTTTCATACTCTTGTTTTTTTGAAACCATTTTGCGACCTCGTCCATGGACCATTCTCCTTTACCCCAGCAAACTCCGGAACATTCCTTGTAATATCAGTATAGTATAATCCCATATTATAATTATTTTGTCCATAATAAAAGTCATAATGTTTTAAATATATATGAATAAAAAAACATCTATCATAGATAGATGTTTTTTTTAGATTCACTTCATCTATTGCCGATTATTGATTTTGAACCTTAATCTTCGCTCCATTACTTAAAAGCGTTTGACCTTTAACAACGATTTCATCGTTTTCGTTTACACCTTTTAAGATTATCACTTGCTCGCTTGTTTCTTCACCTGTTTGCACTTCTACTTTATTTGCCTTGCCATTTTCAATTTTATATACATATTTTTTTCCGTCTTCTTCAAAAACAGCCTGTCTTGCAATGAGAATATGTTGTTCAAGCTGCCCATCAATACCTTGGAAGACTACATTCACGACCATATCGGATTTCCATTCGTCATTCCCATTTGGTATTTCAATTTCAAATGGATAGGCTTTTAATTGTTGATCCATAACTGGACTTAAGGCAGTCACTTTTGCATCAATTGTTTTATTTACGGCTGGCACTTCGACCTTGACTATTGCACCGACCTTTATTGACGTAACTTCATTTTCTGATAAATTGCCTTTTACCACAATTGGATTAATATTTACAATTGTCACAACTCCTACCTGTGGACCAGCCATTTGACCAAGAGCACCGTTTACATTTGATACAATACCGCTGATTGGTGCTGTTACAGTAGCATTTACCAATTGATCACGTGCATTCTCTACATTTACTCTTGCTTGTTCAACAGATGCCTTTGCAACCTGAATAGCTGTTTTCTGTCCAGCGTACTGTACAGACTTCTTGGCATTATCGTAGGCAGTTTCAGCATTATGAAGAGCTATTTCCGCATTTTTGAACGCTGTATCTTTTTGTTCCAATTCTACATTGGAAACCGCACCGGCATCATGTAAGTTTTTTGTTCTTTCTAGATTAATCTTGGCATCATTATAAGCCTGCTGTGCTTGAGTAATCGCTGATTCGGATTGAACCATGCCATTCTCAGCTTGGTCAAGACCCTGGCTAGAACTAATTGTAGCTTGCTTCAAATTAGCTTGTGCAACATGTAAAGCTGCCTCTGATTGCTTCACTGCATTTTGTAGATCATTCTTATCTAGGGAGAATAATACATCCCCTTTTTTCACTTTTTGGCCTAGGCTAACATTAATAGCAACAATCTTTCCATTGACTTTTGGTGAAATGTCCACCTTTTCCTTAGGCTCAAATTTACCGGCAATCCCGGCTTTCGTATCTAACAGCCCTTTACTGGCCGTTTCAACTTGAACCGGTACTGCGCTAGCTTTGTCTTTATTTGTTGCTGCTGGCTTTTTAGCAGAACAACCGGCAACAGTTAATGTAAGAAGTAATAAGAATATGAGTAATTTTGATTTTCTACGCATTTATTTCTTTCCTCCTATTCAGCTTGAACGGCTTGTGTGACTGCTTTTGCTTTTTTAGCCCGTTTTTCTGCTTTTCTTCGTTTTCTCTTCGCTCCAATGTCATCAAACCAACAATATACAACTGGAATAAGCACAAGTGTAATTAACGTTGAAAAGCTCAGTCCAAATGCAACAACAATCGCCATCGGTGCCTGGTTTTCATTACCAGCTCCACCTCCGAACGCTAAAGGAAGAATAGCCAATATCGTCGCAAGTGTTGTCATCAAGATTGGACGGAGACGAATTGGCCCAGCCTTTAATACCGCTTCATCACGTTCCATGCCATCTTTTCTTAAATGAATAACATAGTCTAATAAAACGATGGCATTGTTAACGACAATACCAATTAATAGAATATAACCAATAACCGCCATAATGCTCATGGAATTACCTGTCACTAAAAGTCCAATCATAACACCGATAATCGTTGGTGGAATGGAGAACATAATGACAAATGGCATAAATAACGATTCAAATTGTCCGGCCATAACCATATACACTAAGACAATCGCAAGAATCATCGCTAAACCAAGTTGTGAAAAAGACTCCATCATGTCCTTGTTTTGTCCACCATAATCTACGCTATAACCATCTGGTAAATTGATTTGGTCTACACGTGCCTGCACTTCTTTTGAAACAGATGCTAAATCACGTCCACTTATATCGCTAGTAACTTGGACTTCTCTCGTTTGATTTGTACGTGTAATCGTTTGTGGTACGTCTTCTTTCACAATCTGGGCAACCGACGAAAGGGCCACTATGCCACCTTGTGGAGTCGTAATTCTGACTTTATCAAGGTATGTCTTATCCTGTTGCAGATAACCCGGCATACGTAGCTTCACATCGATTTCATCATCACCTGTCCGATAGGATGTTACCTTCTGACCATCAAAGGATATACGAACCGCGGATAGGATTTGACTAGTTGTTAAACCAAATTGACTAGCTCTCTTTTGGTCTATTACAATCTGAAACTCTTGCTTTGATGCATCCAAAGAAGTTTTTACGTTCGTAGTACCAGCGACTTGCTTAATTTCACCTGCAATAATCTCAGAAATATCACGTAAAACATGTAAATCGTCACCATGAAGGTTAACCTGTATGGCTGAACCAGTCATGCCGCCACTTGTGGATTGCTCCGCAACTGTTATTTTCGCATCTGGTAAGAAGTTAAGCTCTTTTCGAATTTCATTGGAAATTTCTTCTGTTGAGCGGCTTCTTTTTGATAAATCAACTAACTTCATACTAATGTTAGCGATATTGGAACTCGATGATGCAAAGACAGCAGGACCGCCATTAGAACCTATTGTAGTATACATATGTTCTAATTCTGGAACCTTTTTAACTACATTTTCAATCTGTGATACTGCCTGCTCAGTTTCTTCTAATATCGTACCTGTCGGCATTTCAACTGAAATTCCAATTTGTCCTTCATCCGTTTTTGGCATAAATTCCATCCCTACTAACGGGAATAAAGCCAATGATCCTACTAACATAGCAATTGTAGCTAAAATGACGGTTTTCCGTTTATGAAGCGCCCAATTTAAAAAGCGGCCGTATAATTTCGCAACTTTTTCAAACCCGATATTAAACCACATGACAGGGTTAAAACCTTTATACGTGCCTGAGTGATAAATTTCTTCATCCGGAACCTTAGTCAACCAGCGTGAACTTAACATTGGAACAAGCATTAACGATACAATCAATGCCGCGATATGGGAGAAGATAACGGTTAACGCCAATGGCCCAAAAAGCTCCGCAGCTATGCCATTTACGAACACAATTGGTAAAAATACTACGATTTGCGCAAGCGCTGACGCCATAACAGCATTACCAACCTGTTTCGATCCTTCAAGTGCTGCTTGAAGCATGCTTTTGCCTTCTTGGCGCTGCCTGAAAATATTTTCCATAATTACAACTGAAAAATCGACAAGTGATCCTAAACCTAGTAATAAACCACTGAGAGAGATTAAGTTGATTGTCTGCCCAGTGAAATACATTAATGTGAATGTTGCGATAACCGAAATTGGAATTACAATCGCCGCCACTAATGTAGAGCGTGCACTATTTAAAAAGAAGAATAAAATAAGGACAGCAAAAATTAACCCTAGCACAGCATGTTCGGCCACAGTATTAATTGAATCTTTAATGTATTCTGACGTGTCCAAAATCATGTCAAGCTTAACACCCTTAGGTAATTCAGCTTGAATCTTTTTTAATTCTTCATGGACAGCATCTGCAACTTCTACTGTATTGCCACCAGTAGCCTTTGTGATGGTAATACCAAGACTAGGCTTACCGTTAAAATAGCTAAGCTGGGTGATATCCTCTACAGTATCTTCAATAGTAGCAATGTCCTTAAGGGCAATGCTGCCACCAGCGATTGTAATCGGTGTATCACCAATTTCTTTTACATTGCCGTACTCACCCTTCACTCTTATTTGCAGTTTTTCATTTCCTTCTTTGACAGAACCTGCAGAGCCGGTAATATTATTGGCATTTAAAGCTTGACGAATTTGGTCAAACGTGATTCCATACATTTCCAGCTTATTAGGATCAGCCGTAATATTTATGACGCGGTCACGTCCACCATTAATACCTACAGACGCTACGCCATCAATACGCTCTAAGTTTGTTTTAATCAGATTATCAGCGATATTTTTTAATTCACCAATATCTTCCTTCCCATAAAGCCCCAGCGTCATAACTGGCTGGCTGTTTGGATCAAACTTTAGAATTTTTGGAGTTCCAGCTGAATCAGGAAGCATACCCTCAATCATACCGACTTTATCGCGCATATCCAATGTGGCTTGGTCAATATCAGTTCCCCAGTTAAACATAATAACGACTAAAGAGGAGCCAGCCACCGAATTAGATTGAACTGTGTCGACATTTGCGATAGAAGCCACTGCTTCTTCAATCGGTTTTGTCACTAGTTTTTCTACTTCCTCAGGCGTTCCGCCATCAACGGTTGTTGCCACAACGGCTACAGGAAGATTCATTTCCGGCAACAGATCAACCGCCATTTTCGGAAATGAAATAAAGCCAAAAATAAGCATGGCAATAATCACCATCATCACCGTTACCGGCCTTCTGATGGATAAGTGTGATAAATTCATTTATTTCACCCTTTTCAACTAAAGTTCATTGCTATTTCTCTAACAATCTTTCATCCAAACTCAAATGACCGCTCGGTCAGTTATTATATTCTAACAACTAATCTAGAAGACAGTCAACAAATAATGACTCCTCGGTCACAAACATTTCTCCTTTATTTATTAATAATTTTAATACGATTAAGTAACAGTCTGAGTTTCACTATATTCATGTAAAATTTCTTCCAGCTTATCCCAGTATTGTACAAAATCCGACAAATGTAAAGTCCTTAAAAAAAGAAGTAAGCCTTCCACAACGAGAATTTTCGGTTCTTCTTTATTTATTAATTCATCTTCAACAATTTCCATCGTTGTTTTAACTTTATTTATAATCTCAGGAGTTAAATTAGCGTCCTGAACTTGGTCAAGTACATTTTTAATAAGTTTAAATACTTTGCATTTTAAACGTTCTTGAGTATTATGACTGTCTTTCATAAATTCCTCAAGGTCGGTAAATTCAAGAAAATGTTCACCACTATTTATAAGGCTGTTTGCTAAGTCATCCATTCTATTAATAATAAACTTTGAAAGCTCGAGTATATCAAAGTCTTTTTTATCTAAAATGATATATTCCAAGTACTCACGCATTAACCCATTCATAATGGTTGCTAAGTCCAATACAAAAGGTTCTATGTTTTCGCCATAAACATTCCGGAGACAATTCGTAAGCCAACGCAGCCGACTAGATCTTATCTCAAACAGTAAATTATTTATTTCCTCATTTACATTAACAGCATATTCACGAATATGCATTTCAATAAAGTCACGGTGTTTCACACATTCTTTGAACTGAAAATGGATTTGCTCCATAAAGACTTCTTTAGCTGTAAGTGATTGATCTTTCGCAATATTTTCTATTTCGTTCAAAATCATTTTTGAATAATACTTCAAAACAGATAGCATCACGTCTTCTTTCGATTCAAAATAATTATATAGCGTTCCCTTGGCAATACCGCATGCCTTCGCTATTTCTTGAATGGAAGTCGAATGATATCCTTTAGCCGCAAAAAGCTTGATTGCTTTTTCAATAATAATCGTTCTCTTGTCAGCCATTTGCCTCATCCTTCATTCGCATTTTCCTCTAGTGTACTCTTGGATGACCGATTGGTCAATCACTCAACATTTTACATTAGAAAGGCTTTCAAATCAGTACAAAAAAAAGAGGATTGCCCCAAACTGTAAAATACAATCTAAGACAATCCTTTTATTTAATTACCCTCAAATTTATGAATATAGGCATAGGTTTTCGGTGCTTTCATTTGCACTTCCAGATTTGTGTCTTTATTTAAATAGTACATGGCAAATACTTCTGCAAAGTATTCTTCAGGATAGGAGTTAAAATAGGAATCTCCAGGAAATAAAACTGGCACCTCTTTGGCCCATATTTTCAAGAAATCCTCATCGTTTCGTAATCCTTTAAATACAGTCCGCTCAACAGTATGACCGATTTCATGCAGCTCTAAATTAATTGAGCCATGTCCATTTCCTTGATCACTTGCCCCAATTTTTGCTGCTGCAATATATTTACCGCCTGCACCGGGTACTTGATCCCAAGTTTTATCTTTGCTCCACCCTCTTGGAGTAACGCCTTTTAAATCATCAAAATAGGGTTCATCTGTTAATTTACCGGAAAATAACTTCACCTTTACATTATTGACCACCAAGTACTGTAGGAAAGTCGGGTGAATATGAGCGATACGTGAGACCATTCCCTTAACTTCATCATGATTGTAATTATCTTCATCTGGAACTAAAACGATCTGATCCACTAAATCTTTTACTTCTTGATTGTCGAGATTAACAACAAGATTATATTGTTGTTCAGCTTCATCCAAAGTCAATCCTGATACCTTTTCCTGTGCCAATGTTAAGGCAGGCAGAAAACTCAGAAGAAAAAAACTAATTGCCACTAGCCTTCGCATATTTTTGAAACTCCCCACTTCTATGTAAACTATTAATATATCTAAATATTCTTAATTTAGTATACTACATTGTTTAGAAAATAGCGAAGAGAATGGTCAAAAAAAATTCGAATTAAACCCCGAAAATGTGACAAATATCATATCAATAAAAAAAAACGGTAACATGAAAACATTAAAAACAAAAAAATCCACATGAACTATTTTTATAGCTATGTGGATTTTTACCCCTTACTATAATTTAGGCAAGTGTTGCCCCGCGTTGATCAAGTTCCTGTATTAATTTTCTGTACTCAACAAACGAAAGTTTCCCTTGAATATAACCCCTTTTTAAGAAGTCTAACAGATCATTTGCACTCGCTGGTTTGTGTTCCTTTTCTTCCACAAATTTTTGAATCAAAGCCTCTAATGTCAAGTGAATCTCCCCCTGTTATTAGTTTATCTATATAATATCATCTCAATTTGGATAAACTAATTTTTTAGAATTTTTAAACTTCCGACAAATTTTGTAGTATTTTTACAATAAATGCAGAATCCAAGACTATCGCCGACAAATTCTGTATGAATCAAACATAATACGAATATGGGATTAAAGATTTTGTCTAAAAGTTATTGGGGATTTTTTAATTTTCACTTTTATTAGTCTACTATTTTATTATTCTAGTAACCTTTACCATACGTTCTTTCCAATAATAATTTGTATTAGAATAATCGACACCCTTTGAAGAAGAGGCACTTAGGATTGTTGAAGGATCTATATATAGACCAACGTGGTCAATCGTACCATCGTAGTTTGTATCATAGGATACGATATCGCCTACCCTTGCTTGTGAGAACGGTACGCTTGTCCCAGCATTTGCTTGCTCCGGTGATGTGCGAGGCAAATAAATACCATTCTCTTCGTAAACTCTCTTCACGAAGGAGGAACAATCAAATACATCTGTTCTTGTTGTCGATGCACCATACAAATAACCGGCACCAATATACTTTTTCGCAGTATTAACAATATCTTGACCGGTTACTAGATGCACCCCCGCTTGCTCTTGGGTAGTTGAAGGTACATTGATCACTTGTCCAATGTATAGCATATCCGGGGTTGTAATTTGCGGATTCAACGCCAACAGTTGGGCTATTGATATACCATACTTTTGTGAAATAATATACAGTGTATCCCCCGACTTAACGGAATACTTTGATGTTGTGTTGTCAGCGGATACTTTTAATATTTGCCCAGGGTAAATCATAGAGGAATTAAGTCCATTCCATTCCATAATCTGTGCAGTCGTTGTATTATTATCATATGCAATCTTCCATAATACATCTCCGCTTTTTACAGTGTACGAGGCTGCATCTGCTTGTGAAGCAAAAAGTAGCGAACCTACAAATCCTGCTGTTATCATAACCTTTTTTAATTTCATGATGTCTCCCTCTCCTTTGTAGCAATGCAACTAATTCCATGCATCATCTCTCTCAAGTTGATTAATCTTACACTTTAGTAGTTCGGAAATTTCTATGAAACTATGTCCCTATAATAACAATGAATGTATTCTTTTTTTAAAGAAATTATTGGGTGAAATGTTAGCCGGTGGCTTAGTTTCAAATAATTACAAGAACTATTACGCTTTGTTCTAACAAAAAAGCCTTGATATTTCAAACTCCTTTCATTCTTTTTCAAATGCTTCCAAACCTTCATTTACCAGTATAAAAATGTTAAAAAACCGACAAATTTATTTGCCGGTTTTTTATTATGCACTCATCCAATGTGGCGGTGTATTTTTGTTCCAATAGATAGATCCCATTTCATGATGAGCTAAAAAATCATCCTCATATGTATGGTAATGAAAATTAAACCAATACCCTTCTTTAGGCGGATGATCACGTCGAACATGAAATCTTAATAAATCTTGACCTGTCTTTCCATGGTATACATGAAAAATCTTTTCCCCTAAACCACCAGCTGGGTTTTCCGTAATCACTAATTGGCGGAGATCATCCTCATTCACATTCTCTGTTAGCTGAGCGATTGCCTCTTCCATTTTCGGGAGGACTACCTGTTTGAACTCATCCCCAATGACATTACCAATAGTTTTACCAAATTTCATCATTGAAAGCTGCTCGGCTTGCTCCAAGGAATAGGCTGTAAATGATGAGGCCAACTCTTCATGATTTGAAAGCACATGTGCTCTACTATACCAGGAGTCTGCTTCACTATCTTCCTTATCAGCTATTTCATTCGCAACAAGCAAGCGGTCATTTTGTTCTGAAAGGTCACTATTTTCTTTTACGTTTTTTTGGAGATCAACAGATAATTGGGGAATAACCGTCCCAAATGTGAAAATCGTAACGAGTACGACAAACAGTTTTCTCAGCCAGAGTTTCATGATTTTTTCTCCTTATTTTCTGTATTACCTATATTTTCTCATGTATTTGAAAAAAAGACCACAAATAAGGTCTTTTTTAACATATCTGTAATACAACAAATAAAGATTGAGTTTTTCCTCATGCATTTTTTTGCAATTGATCAATTTTATCGTGCATATAGTTCATCGCTTCCGTTAATATTTCGACTGATGATAGGCCAAAACTTTGATTTCTTTGATTGTATGCTTCCTGCACGAGTTCCAGTAAATGTGGATCATTGGCTTGTTCTACGATTCCTATGATCATTTGACCAAATTGATCAACTTCACGGCCATTTCTAAACTGTGTTCTGTATTCCATAATTGCTTCCGTTAATAACTGTAACCTTGTTAATTCATCCATTGCTGTATCTCCTTTACGTATCAACAAAATCGGGATTATCCGAAAATGCCGCTATTCTTTATTTTTTCTACTGCTTCCCTTAGCTTGTCCTCGGATTGGACAAGGGCAATACGAACATACCCTTCACCAGTTGGTCCAAAGGCATTGCCTGGAGTAACAACGACTCCCGCTTTTTCTATTAAGTCAAGCGCAAATTGCTTTGATGATGCATAGCCTTTTGGAATCTCAGCCCACATGAACATTGTTGCTGGTGGTTTTGCAACGTCCCAACCAATGGACCTGAAACCTTCAACCAACACATCTCTTCTTGATTCATACAGCTTGTTGTTTTCTTTTAAAAAGTCATCACCATCTATAAGAGCAACGGTCGCCGCCTTTTGGATCGGAGAGAAAACACCATAATCCAAGTTTGATTTCAGCTTCTTTAATACCTCAACAACATGACGATTACCAATCATATATCCAATCCGGCAGCCTGCCATGTTATAGCTTTTTGAAAGGGAATTAAATTCCACACCTACTTCAAAAGCACCTTCCACTTCCAAAAAGCTGACAGGTTTTTGGCCGTCAAAAACAAGTTCAGAATATGCAAAGTCATGTACAACGACAATATCATATTTTTTGGCAAAAGCAACAACCTTTTCAAAAAACGTTTTGTCAGCCATTGCCGGTACTGGATTTCCAGGAAAATTCAAAATCATCATTTTTGCTTGATTAGCTACCGTCTCTGGGATTGCCTCCAAATCAGGCAAAAAGCCATTTTCCTTTAAAAGTGGCATTGGGTAAGCCTTCGCTTTCGCCATTCGAATCCCGTCAGCATAGGCGGTATAACCCGGATCTGGAACAAGGATGAGATCCCCTTCATTTGCAATGGTCATCGGTAAATGAAGAAGCCCATCTTGTGAGCCTGCTAGTTGAACAATTTCTGTTTCTGTGTTAAAGGTAACGCCATAATGTTTAGAATAAAATGTCTGCACTGCTTCATTAAATTCTTTTGTCCCTGTTAAAGTATAGCCATATTGAAAAGGATCTTGTACGTTCTTAACCAGAGCCTCCACAATAAATTTTGGCGGCGGCAGATCAGGACTGCCGATGCTAAGATCAATCATTGGTATGCCTTGTGCCTGTTTTTGTTTTTTAAAAGCGGCTAATTCTGAAAAAATACTAGTCTCAAATGATTGGATTAATTGCGATGTCGTAAAAACCATACCCTCGTTAGCCCCCATTTTCTTATTTGAACATATTTTACCATAAAGAAAAAGAGAATTATCACCAACTTTTTTGGCAACAATTCTCTTTTGGCCTTTGATTAGGGTAAAAAACTCTATAAAATACCCGATTTTTTTCTTTTTTTACGACGTGAAGAATCCATTTTAAACTTGCCTGTTTCTTGGGTAGTCGTCCCTTGCCCTTCGACATCCGAAGATCCAAGACCAATTGTAGTAGGATCCGCTTTTGTTTCCCTTGGCATAATGTAACACCTCCCTATCGGTAAGGTGTCCAATTTTAATTTATTTCAATCACACCATAATGAAATTTCGCTGTTTTCCGGCGGTAGACGGAAAAACCAAATCTTTCAAAGCGTGGGCTTTGCCAATGGTCTTTTAATAGAATTCTTTTACTGGCCACTCTTCTAGCTTCTTCGATTGTTTCTTCCATGATATCCGTATACAATGCTATGCTTCTCAGCCCCTTAATGCCATCGGATTCATCAATTTTTGTATCGAACATCGGATCAAAATAGACAACATCAAAAGACGAACTCTTTTGTTTTGTTAAAAAAGCAAGGTGATTGCTATAAATAACTTCAATTTGTCTCATTGCTCTATTTATTTCTTCATGTTCAGTATTCCAAGATTTCAAACCATGTTCAAGTAAAAAGGCAAGATACCGATTGCCCTCAATTCCGACCACACGGCCTGTCGCGCCAACGACACTGCTGGCAACAATGCTATCGGAGCCAAGCCCTAACGTACAATCAAGAAATGTCATCCCTTTTTTAAGGTTTGCCGCATGAACAAGAGGGTCCTCTTCCTCTCTCATTATTCTTTTTACTCGAAACATAGCTGAATTTGGATGAAAGAAAATACCTTCATGGGGATGGTTAAGCGGGTATATTTCCAAGCGGTTTTTGCCAACCACAAATAAATCATTCTTTTCTTGATTCATGACTTCCTCTATCGATAATTTGTTCCGAGTAACATAGGGGACTTGCAACACTTTTGCGTAATCCTTCGCGAGTTTAATCATCTCTTTATTAGTTCTTCCTGCCGTTGTAATGATCATAATTTTTTCCCATCAACTCTCCTTATCGGATTTTCACTAAATTCAGCCTGTAAATGATAGAATAAATATAATATAGTAATTATACACCAAGAAGCTTTAAAGGGGTGAGAGTCACAGCGTAATCATGAAACGTTATCTAAAAATCTGGACAATCTTATTTATTTTTAGTATTTTTCCTATTATTATTTCTTATTTATTTAATCAAACGGGCAGTAAAGCAGAGTCTAGTCGTTTGAAAGGCAATGAGGCTGCTCATTTTAAGACTTCCGTCGAGGAAAAGCAGCTTTATTCCCCTAATCATACTAAAGAAACTGGAGATAAGGTCATCTACTTGACATTTGATGATGGCCCAAGCCGCTATACTCGTGACATTTTAAAAACCCTACAATTAAAAAATGCTCATGCTACCTTTTTTTTATTAAAAGGAAATATTGATAAAAATCCTAGCATCCTTGAAGAAATGGTAAACCAAGGACATTCTGTTGGCTGTCATGGGGTATCCCACCGTGTCGACATTTTTTATTCTAGCCCTAAAGTAGCTGTTCACGAGATGAAAGAGTGTCAGCGGGATATTTATGATTATTCGAGAGTCTATTCTCCTCTCATTCGTGTTCCATTTGGCAGTTACCCTCACCTATCCCCTGCTATTAAAAAGGAATTACTTGCATCCGGTTTTATATACTGGGATTGGACCATAGATAGTGAAGATTGGACAAATAATCATCCTGAGCAGGTATTAAAAAACGTTAAATCACAATTGAAATTAGCAGTGAAAAAAGGCTATACACCTGTAGTCTTGCTTCACGATAAAGAGGTAACGGCCAAAACACTGCCACAGCTTTTGAGCTATTTACAGGCATCAGGATATAAAATGGAGGCTATTACCATTTCAAAAAAACCCGTGCAATTCAAGTGGAAATAAGAGACAATCTGTTGTCTCTTATTTTTTTTGTCATAAATTCTCGAAAAATGGATAAATTTATGTAGAGGTCCCTTATTACAGGTAAGAATCAGTCAGCTTTTGTTTCAGGAGGGAAGGATTTGAATATTGATAAGAGTTTAGTCCATAAGCTTTTTATAAGCTCTATCGTCACTGCTGTTGCAGTTTCGATTCCTTACGTTTCTATCGAAGCTTCAGAAGATTACGCGACACTCAAAACAAAGACATTACGCTATGGGAATGCAGGTTCCTCCGTCCGGTTATTGCAGGATCATTTGAAAGGATTGGGCTACTACCTACATGCTTCGGACGGCATCTACGGGATGCATACCCAAGCTGCGGTACGAAAGTTTCAATTACATAATGGGATGACAGTTGACGGAATTGCCGGAAAGAAGACCTTGGACGCATTAGCAAAGTTTGTAGATGATAAAGCTGTGCCTGCACAAATAATGAAAGATAGCCATGCTTTTGATGGGACATTTATTAAGCATGCCTTGAATCTAATCGGCTCTCCCTATAAATGGGGCGGAACGACTCCAAGCGGCTTTGATTGCAGTGGGTTTATCAAATATGTGTTTTCGAAAAAAGGGATTCAAACGCCAAGGACGATTCATGAGATTTGGAATTTCGGTATTAAGGTTGAAAAACCTAGCATTGGCGACTTAGTTTTCTTTGAAACCTATAAACCAGGCCCTTCACATGCAGGTATTTATCTTGGTGACGGACGTTTTATCCACTCCGGGACATCGAAAGGGGTTACAATCAGTACACTCAATCAAAAGTATTGGAGTGAAAAATATTTAGGTTCGAAGAGAATCGTACAAGCAAAATAAAAAAAGGCATCATTTTGGGTTGTTTTTTTCAAACCCAATGATGCCCTTTCTTATGATCCTTTTAACCCTCAATCATTGTTTTCAATACTTCATTTCGTTCCTGTTGTTCTGCATCCCCTGCTAAATCGTATTTTTTTAATAAATGGAAGATTTCATTTAACGTTTCTTGTGACAGATTGGTTTGAATGTAGCTCTCAATTTTTAGATAAAGCTCTGTTGGTAGAAAACCCCTTTGACTCTCAAGCTTTTTATATACATCCTCTTTCGTATGGTTGATTTCACACGCCATTAATAAAAACTCCCTTCTAGTAGTTATATGGTTTAATCTTAAACATTTTGTTTTTCAATTTGTTCGACTAATTCTGATAGTTCTTCCCAGCGTTTCATTGTTTGTTCGAGTTCTCTACTAAGTGACTGCTCTTTTTCAAATAGCGGTTGCACTTTGGCAAAATCAGAGCCGGAATCAGCAATCTCTTGTTGGATATTTGCAATTTCTTCCTCCAATTGCATAATTTTATCTTCAATGCCTTCCCATTCTTTTTGCTCTTTATAGCTTAGCTTTAATTTTTTCGGTTTAGACTGCTCTCGGCTCTGAGTCTCAGCCTTCTCTTTTGCTTCTTCTTTTTTTAGAGCTTCTTGTTTCATTTTTTGTTCTTCTAAAAACTCACTATAAGAGCCATAAAAAATCCGAATCTTTCCATCTCCTTCAAACACAAACAAGAGATCACTCGTTTTATCTAAAAAGTAGCGGTCATGAGAAACTGTGAGAACAACGCCAGGAAAATCATCTAAATAGTCTTCTAAAATTGTTAACGTTTCAATGTCAAGGTCATTTGTTGGCTCGTCAAGTAAAATGACGTTTGGCTCAGTCATAAGTATTTTTAAAAGATACAGGCGTCGGCGTTCGCCTCCAGATAGCTTCTTAATATACGTGTATTGCATCGTCGGTGTAAATAAAAACCGTTCCAACATTTGTGAGGCGGTAATTTCCTTGCCGTCCATTGTTTTAATGACCTGTGCTGTTTCTTTTATATAATCAATAACGCGTTGGTCTTGGTTCATCTCTTCATTTTCTTGCGTATAATACGCAATTTTAACGGTTTGCCCAATATCTATAACACCTTCATCTGGTGAGCTTATTCCGGAAAGCATATTTAGAAGCGATGTTTTCCCCGAGCCATTTGCACCGACAATCCCAATTCGTTCGAAGGGCTTCACGATATATGAAAAGTTTTTAATAATTGCTTTTTGTTCATACGTTTTCGTAATATTTTCAATTTCAAATACCTTTTTTCCTAAACGGCTGCCACCAACCGCAATCTCAAGGTCTTCCTTTTGACGGTGACCGCCTTGGTTTTGCAGTTGTTCAAAGCGCTGAATTCTAGCTTTTTGTTTTGTTGTCCGAGCCTTGGCCCCACGCCGCATCCAAGCCAATTCACGCCTTAATAGATTTTGACGCTTATCCTCATTAGCTGCTTCTATTTCTTCACGGATTGCTTTCGCCTCTAAAAAAATCGAATAATTCCCCTCATAGCTATAGAGATTTCCTTGATCAAGTTCAAAAATTCTATTTGTAACTCGGTCCAAAAAGTAGCGGTCATGGGTAATCAAGAGGATGGATCCGGGATAACGAGTGATATATTCCTCGAGCCATTCGATTGTCTCGATATCAAGATGGTTAGTCGGCTCATCCAGTATTAGCAAGTCTGCCGGTTGTATGAGGCTTCTTGCAATTGCCACCCGTTTCTTTTGTCCCCCGGACAACTGTTTTACATTTTGGGAATGGTCTTCAATGCCAAGCTTAGTCAGAATTGATTTGGCTTGTGTGCTGGCATCCCAGGCATTCATGGCATCCATTTCTTGTTGTACCTTTAAAAGGCCGTCCTGCTTCCGCTCATTCTGTGAATCAGC
Organism: Schinkia acidoalkalinis; assembly: GCF_054301215.1. The sequence goes on along the minus strand of NZ_CP182573.1, from coordinate 3,780,454 downwards.
CTGCAAGGCGAGAAGCGTTTCTTCATATTTTTTAAGTAAACGGATAAGCGGTGTATCGCCATAGAAGATTTCATCCAATATGGTACCACTACCTTCAAATTCAGGATTTTGGTCCAAGTATTCAATGCTATAGTCCTTTGGTTTCGTCATTTCACCAGAATCCGCCGGCTCCTGACCTGCTAATATTTTCAATAACGTTGATTTACCAGTGCCATTAACGCCAATAATACCAATGCGCTGTTTTTCAGCAACGCTAAAGGATATATTTGAAAATAACGTTTTATCACCAAAGCTTTTTGACAAATTTTCAACCGACAATATATTCATTCTAAATTTCCTTCCCATTCATGATAAAACTTTTGCAAAAACTCCTCCATCAATTGATGACGGGCTTCAGCCATTTCTTTGGCTGTATTTGTATTCATTAAATTTTTCAATTTTAATAGTTTTTCATAGAAGTGATTAACAGCTGTTGTTTTTTCAGTGCGATATTCTTCTTTTGTCATTTTTTCACGCGGCGGTAACTCAGGATCATAAATTAAATCACCGTGTGCTCCCGCGTAAGCGAATGTTCTGGCAATTCCAATCGCTCCAATCGCATCTAATCGGTCTGCATCTTGAACAACTTTTCCTTCCAGTGTACGCATGGGTGGACGATTGCCGCCTTTAAAGGACATGGTTGAAATGATTTCAATAATTGTTTCAATTGTTTCATGATCTGCTTGTTGGCCTTCAAGCCACTCTCGTACTCTTTTTAGGCCGGCGTCCTCTCCGCCTGCATTTAACTTTTCATCGGCAATATCATGGAGTAAAGCTGCCAACTCACATATAAAAACATCGGCGCCCTCTATTTTGGCAATATGCTTTGCCATTTTCGAGACGCGAGCAATATGCCACCAATCGTGGCCACTTGCTTCATTCGCAAGCTCTCCACGTACAAATAGTCTTGCCTGTTCAATTAGTCTGTTTTTGTTGTCCATTATGATGACCCCTTTTAATTATGTAAAAGACATAGGTTCAATGAAATCTTATCATTTTTTAGCAAAATCATTCAACTATTACTCAATTTGGGCCATATACTAATATAAAGGTGATGCCTATACACAGATGGTGCTGCAGAGGGCTAGTCGTCACGGAGTACAAGGTAAGGAGTTGAAACAACATGTATAGGCCGCAGTCCCACAAAACGATGATTGGTACGGCACGGCGTGGGCACCATATCGTTTTACTAAGGTGCAATCCGTATACAAACCAATTTCTCAGCATCAGCACGAGTCTAGAAGCGCCAATTGAACCAACACATCCAACATGCGCAGAAACTCTTGCTAGGTTTTTAAGTATTGGCTATACACTAATCAATGCTACAATGATTTCGCCATCAGAAATTCAATATGTATTAACAAAAAAATGAACTCGCTTCGCTAGAAATGAAACGAGTTCCTCTTCTTATTTTATCGTTTTGTATCAGTCTTACGACTAAATTCCTTTCTAGCCTTAGGGGACGGATTATTCATTCGCTTTGCACCATCACGGCCTTTTTGTCTAGCACCAAAACTAGTTTTTTCTCCGTCTTTATTCCGGCGCTTTTCATGCTTGGACTCCCCTCTCGCGTTTTGACGCTTATCAGCACCAAAACCTCGGTCCTGAGTTGGCCTCTCATCAACGACGTCACCACCATACAATTCTTTTCTAGTGATGGAAATGCCCAATTCCTTCCCATATTTCAATAAGATTTTCTCCTCAGCTGGTGTAACCAAGGAAATAACGGTCCCTTTTGCCCCCATCCGACCTGTACGGCCAGAGCGGTGGATATATTGCTCAATTTTTTCAGGCATATCCAAATGGATCACATGGGTAAGCCCTTGTATATCCATACCTCTAGCAGCAATATCTGTTGCTAGTAAAAGCGGTATTTTGCCGCTGCGAAATTGCTGGATCGCGGCTGCACGTTCCTTTTTATTAGCATCACTATGTAAAACACCGATAGGAATTTTTTTATACTTAAATTTTGCCGCGAGCTCGTCAATATGGAAGGAATCATTGATAAAAATAAGTGCCTTTATCTTTTCATCCATTCGATAAATACGTCTAAGCGCCTCAACTTTGTCACGGCGTTCGCTCACAAAATAAATATGGTCAACAGAGGTATTTTTCTCCCGCTCAATTTGAAGAAATTGCGGATTACTCATCACTTGTTTAGCAAAATTCTGGACTTCATCTGAAATCGTTGCTGAGAAAAATAAAACCTGGCGATCTTTCATGGTAGATTGGATTATCATTTTCACATCAAAGTTCAATCGTTGCGCCACCATTTGGTCAACTTCATCAACAACGACGGTTTTTACCTTATGCATCTTCATTTTTTTCTTATCAATCAACTCATTGATTCTCCCAGGTGTACCAACAATAAGCATAGGATTCTTTTTCAAGCGATCGAGTTGCCGCTTTATATCTACACCACCAATAAAGGCCCCGCTAACGATCCCACTATTCAATGTAAAGGTTTGAATAACCTGATGAATTTGCATCGCTAGTTCCCTTGTTGGCGATAAAATAACAGCCTGAATTTCCTTTATGTCAGGGTCAATATTATCTAAAATCGGGAGCAAGTAGGCTAATGTTTTTCCTGTTCCCGTTGGTGATTCTGCAATAATATCCGTCCCATCCATAATAGGCGGGATGGCCTTCTCTTGAATGGTGGTTGGTTGTTCAAAGCTGGCTTTTTGCCAAGCTTCTTTTAAGAACGGCTTCATAGTCGTCAAAAATTCCATTTTTTTAATTGCTCCTTTGTTTGTTTCTTTTCTATATAATTTTCGTACTAAAATAATCCATTCAAGCGGTCGATGGACTCTACCATATAATCAACGATTACCGGCAAATCGTCAACCTGCGCTTCGCCAATTTTTCTCTCAAACTTTAAAATAATCGTATCCATCCACTCTTTAGGCTGCTCGGGAGTGTATGCAAACGAGATTTTTTGTGTGATGGTTGGCGGATTCCCCCAAATATCCAACAAAGTCAGTCGGATCAGTTCACAATCCTCTTCCACAACATATATGTTTACGAAAAATACGACCTCAATATAGCAACCAAGGTTCTCTATATCTTTCCCTAAAATTTCTGCTGATAAATCGTGGGCCCCTGCGTAAATGCGCAGTTCCCCATGAACCGAATTTTCTTCTTGACCCGCTTCCCTAAACGTAATGGAAAATTTTCTTGAAAGACTGGCAAGATTAACTTGATCGACTCGGTTTGTTACAAGGATTTCCCCTTGAAGGTCTAGGTCATAAACCGCCCCTTCCGCTACAACCTTTAGATTGTCAAAAATGGTAGGATCAAACATACTTTTCGTCACTCCCTGTGCTTTTCTAACCTATTTTAACAAAATAAGGACAACTTACGAACTTTTTCATTGAACAATTTTTCTAATGTTCTTATAATTAATTAATCAGATATAAAAGGAAGTGACTGAAAGTGCCGATTAACATTCCCAAGGATTTACCTGCAAAAGAGATACTTGAAAGTGAAAACATATTTGTAATGGACGAGGAACGTGCATATAAACAGGATATACGCCCTTTAAATATTGTTATTTTAAATTTGATGCCGTTAAAAGAAAAAACCGAAACGCATCTTCTCAGAGTACTTGGTAATTCACCATTACAAGTTAATATAACACTTATGTACCCACAATCACATCAATCCAAAAATACGAAGCAAGAACACTTAGAAAATTTCTATCGTACCTTTGATGAAATAAAGGGACGGAAGTTTGATGGGATGATTATTACAGGTGCTCCAATTGAACTGTTGGATTTTGAAGAAATAAATTATTGGGATGAATTAACTGAAATTATGGCATGGACAAAGACAAATGTAACCTCAACGCTCCATATTTGCTGGGGTGCGCAAGCAGGTCTTTACTATCATTATGGTATTCCAAAATATCCTTTAGAAAAGAAAATGTTTGGAGTATATAAACATAAAACATTTTTAAGAAAATCAAGGATTCTTCGTGGGTTTGATGAAGTTTATCTTGTTCCACATTCAAGACATACAGAAATTAAAAAAGAGGATATTGATAAAGTGCAAAATCTTGATATTCTCTCCTTTTCTGATGAAGCAGGAGTTTGTCTTGTAGCATCAAAGGATCGCAAGCAATTTTTCATCACTGGACATCCAGAATATGAAGCTACTACTCTACAAGACGAATATTTGCGTGACGTGAATAAAGGACTAGATATTGAGGTTCCAGTAAATTACTTCCCGAACGATAATCCAAATGAAGAGCCTATGAACTTGTGGCGTGCTCATGCCTATCTGTTCTACACAAACTGGCTGAATTATTACGTATATCAGGAAACTCCATATATTTGGGAGTAATTCCTTTTCCACTTACAATCAGTGCATGTGAATTGCACTGATTTTTTATTACCTTCTTCTATTTTTATAAAAAACTTATAAAAACATTACATTTTGTATCTGAATATTCTTGAAATTCGGACGAGTATTTGCTATTATTGTAAAAAGGGAAAAGGAAGTGGTTTTATGACAAAGCTTTTGAAAGTCGTCGTTATTCCTAACTTTACGGTTCTAGCTGTTTTAGCACTTCTCCCAGCTCTATTAATTACAAGTGATGTTGGATTTATTAATGGATTAATAGATCAACTGTTCATTGAACATAATCAATAAATGAATAGTAGAAGGCTGATTGAAAAGTGTCATGCGAACATGCCTGACGCTTTTCAATCAGCCTTTTTTTGTAAAAATATACACGAATAATCTCTCTTTATCTTACTTCTCTTTTTCTTCCTCGCAACCAAAACAAATTAATTTCCCGTCTTCTTTTACAATTCCATTTAAAAACCCGTTCTCACAATAAATTTCTTTGTTGCAGTCTTGACATACTCCTACTAATTCTCGCACTGTAATCCCCCCTTTTATTAACTATAACAAACTTGACTCAATCTCGCATTATATTATTATAATATTCTTATAAAATAGATAATTTATAATTCTTAGCATTATTCCATAAGCTGGATTGTACGTATAATAAAATTTCTGAATGTGTCCAATCAAACCCGGGCGCAATAATCGGCTTATGGAATATATTATCGATTTGAAAAGAAAAAAAGCAAACGCCACGACCTGAGCCGCTTCGTTTGCCTTCATCTTAATTATGGTAATGTTAATGGTGTTGGTGATACGATGACACCATCTTCATCTGCATACACATATTCACCGGGTATCCATGTTATACCGCCAAACTTTGTTTGTACGTTTGTTTTTCCTAAGCCTTCTTTTTTGCTCTTTAATGGCATCGTGCCAAGGGAGAAAACACCAATATTCATCTCATCAATTTCACCACTGTCACGGATTACACCATTCACAATGATGCCCCCTAAATTACGGTCAACTGCAATCGATGCAAGTATATCTCCAACCATTGCACAATTTCTCGAACCCCCACCATTTACAACTAGAACAGTTCCTTCTGGGACCGTCTTTAGCATCTCCTTGACTAACACATTATCTTCAAATACCTCAACTGTGGCAATTGGACCAGAAAAACGTTTTTTCTTTCCAAAAGATTTAAACTCTAATTGACAGATTGAGATACGATCAGAATATTGATCACATAAATCGGCCGTTTTTAATGATTGAACTACTGTCAAAAGAATGCCCCCATTTCCCCTTTTTAGTCCACCTCATTATACTACTTTTTTGAATTTTTTGTTAATGAAAATTCAATTCATCGAATATAATATTTTTTGGCCCATTTATTCCGTAATCTTACTTACGATATCCCTGGCAATCCAAACGCCGCAGGCGCTTGCCTGTGCCAATCCACGGGTAATACCAGCGCCATCCCCGCCAAGATACAATCCTGAAATGTCTGATTCGAACTTGTCATTTAAGTTTGGTCTTGCAGAATAAAATTTAGCTTCAACACCGTAGAACAATGTGTGTTCTGAAGCTATACCAGGCGTTACATGATTTAATGCTTCTGTCATTTCAATAAGGCTTTTCATAGTATTATATGGCAACACTAATCCTAAATCCCCTGGTACCGCTTCTTTATGTGTTGGCTCAATGAAGCCCTCTTTGATCCGTTTTTGCGTTGAACGACGGCCTTTTAGTATATCCCCGTACTTTTGTACAATAATTCCCCCGCCTGATAATTGGTTTGCCAGCTTTGAAACTTCATGAGCATATTCTGTTGGCTCGTTGAATGGCTCAGAAAATTTATGGGAAACTAACAACGCAAAATTCGTATTATGGCTTCCTAGTTTTGGATCCTTATAGGCATGTCCATTTGCGAGCATAATGCCAGTATGATTTTCAACAACAACATGTCCAGAAGGATTGCTGCAAAAAGTACGAACAGTTGTCCCAACTGATGTATTAAATACAAACTTTCCTTCATATAAATTCTTATTGATTTCCTCCATGACAATGTCAGATGTTTCAACGCGGACACCGATATCCACCTGATTATTGAACATAGTTACACGACGCTTTTTCAATATTTTCGTTAACCATGCGGAACCATCACGGCCTGGGACGATGACAACTTTTTTCGCATGTAAAACTTCACCATCTTTTAGCTCAATGCCAGTTACCTTAAACTTGCCATCTATTTTATCTGTAATAATATCTTCAACTTCCGCCTTAAAACGCATATCGATTTTGTTTTTTAAATATTCATAAATGCTTTGCATAATTTCTAGATTTTGTTCTGTTCCTAAGTGGCGCACTTGTGCTCTTAATAACTTTAAACCAGCAGCATAGCCACGACGCTCAATTTCCTTTACCGCAGGTGTTAGCGGATCCGTAATAGTCTCCGTTGCACCATGACTTAAATTAATTTCATCCACATATTTAATTAATTCGACTACTTCTGATTGAGATAAATAATCGGTCATCCAACCGCCAAATTCACTTGTAATATTGAATTTTCCGTCTGAATAAGCACCTGCTCCGCCAAAACCGTTCGTGATTGAGCAGGCTGGTAAACATCCAGCATATTCTTTACGCCCAGCAGCTGGTGGACATAATTGAATCTTTTTTTCTAATATTGGACAGCGTCTGCTGTATATATCATGACCTTTATCTATTAATAAAACGCTTGCATTTGGTAGCTTTAAAGTAAGTTCATAACATGCAAAAATGCCAGCAGGCCCTGCACCTACTACGATTACATCATAATTGTTTTGCATCAAAATTCCCCCTGTCATTCACCATTATCGTATCTTTTAAACAATCCTTAGATAATATATCAAAATATCAACCCCTCGTCAAATAAAAAACGAACATTATTAAACGCATTGATAATAATGTTCGTTTTTTACAAACTATTTGGTTACTTTCCAGCTAGCCGGATATTCTAATATTTCCATCTATTAAGTCATGGACTGTTTTCTCATATTTAGCAATATTCCCCACATCTGACCAGTATCCTGAAGTTTTAAATCCGAATATTGGCAGACCTTTTTTCAATAACATTGGGAAAAGGTCTAAGCTAAAATCTACTACTTCCTCTTTCTCTATATAATGTAATATGGCTGGTTCCATGACAAAAATACCCGTATTGATCTGATTCGTGAAAACATCAAGCAGTAAAGGCTTCTCTAAAAATCGGGTTACTTTACCTATATCATTTGTTTTAATAATTCCATAATCCAACGGATTTTGAACAGTTGTCATAAAGATTGTAACAAGCGCTCTTTTTGCCTGATGATACTGAATACCCTTTGTTAAATCAAAGTTCGAGATGGTATCACCGTAGATCACAACAAATGTTTCATTTAAAAACTCTTCCGCATTTTTGATACTTCCTGCTGTTCCTAAAGGTCTATGTTCCTTGAAATAAGTAAGCTTTACTCCAAACCTTTGGCCATCTCCAAAATAATCTATAATTTTTCTAGATAAATATTGAACAGTAACCGCAATGTCTGTGATTCCGTGCTTTTTAAGATGTTCAATACAATATTCCATCACCGGTTTGTCTAAAATGGGGATCATCGGTTTCGGCAAATGATTTGTCAGCGGACGTAATCTATTTCCTCTTCCACCAGCAATAATAACCCCTTTCATCATAATCACGCCTTCACGAATTTATCACTACAATATTCACCTATAGTTACCATTTGTATGAAAACTGTTCCAAATTATTCCTTTATTTGTAAAGAAAAGGGTAAAATTTTTATCATAAATCAAGTTATACTATCTATAATATAGAGATTCGTTATTTTACATTTTTTATTTGAGGAGGGTGTAAAATGAGTGATTACGAGGCTGCCAGTTTGTTTGCGTATAGTATGGGAACTCTTTTCCTTATACTTCTTTTACTATTTATTCCTTACATTTTTGGTGCCATTGGTTTGTACAGGATGGCTAAGCGTGCTGAGATAGGTAATGAATGGTTAGCTTTTATTCCAATCGGGAACGCTTATATTGTCGGTGAGCTTATTGATGCAAAATTAAAATGGTTTACAGTTGGTAATAGCGGAGGAATCAAACTATTGATCATATGTATAGGTGCACTTGTCATAAATATCATCCCCGTGATTGGAAGTATCATATCCATTTTATTGGGAATATTTTGGCTTGTGGTGTATTATTGGTTATTTGAAAAATATTCAGAAAGTGCGGTAGTACTGACAATAGTCAATGTCATAACAGCAGGTATAGCTAGTGCATTTATTACGTTTGCACTACGCAATAAAGAAGCTAGATATTAAGTTGGAAGATGGAAAACGACTGTTTCTTAATGGAAACAGTCGTTTTTTGTTTGGGATGGTTTTAATACTCTTTCATATTAAGAGGGTTTACATTATTTAGCAAATCTATGATTTCCTATTGATACCGTTACTTCGCGTGAGAATACCCAGCTACTTGTAGAAGTTGCAGGGTTATAGAAATAAAGGGATCCATTTCCTTTACCTCTAAATGAGATTGCCTCTTCTACCGCCTTTTTTGAGAGTTTATCAGCAGGTTGATAAATGGTGCCATTCTGTACTGGCGTAAAGGCATAGTGTCCACCTTCCTTTTGATAAACGACCCCTTTGATTGTATTCGGAAACTTTACACTATCGAGTCTATTAAGGATGACCGTAGCTACTGCAACTTTTCCCGCATAAGGTTCCCCCTTTGCCTCAGCCGAAACAAGACGAGCCATTAGGTCTTTATCCGCTGTAGAAATGATCCCGCTAGGTATCACTAGTTTTTGTCCAACAAGTAATCTATCACTTGATTTATCATTTATACTTTTTAAATATTCTTCTGATAACCCATATTTTTGAGCGATGTTCCAATAGGTTTCTCCATGTTGGACTGTAATCATTGCAGCATTAGCTTGGGAGTTTAACCCAAATAATGATAATGAAAGAGTACCCACCATAAGTGCTTTTTTCAACATTTTCATATTTAGTTAACCTCCTAGAGCTTTTTTTGACACTTACTAGGTTAACAGACATTCAATTGAAAATGTCCTTCCAATTCATGGAACGATGTTGGATTAGTATTCCATTCCCTGATATATTGATTGTTTCATAATTTTTCATGGGGGAAATTACCAGTAATAATTTGAAATAAATGGGAGTAAACTTGCGGAAAGGAAAAAACCCAAAAAGATCAATACTATGTTTTGGGTCTATTTTTTAGAAAAGCGATCAGAAGTAATAAAATTGGAATAACTACTTGGAATGGAAGGTGAAGAAGCATAGGGACAACTTGAATGCCCTCATAAATATGTTCCACATAATTACCGGCAATTGTAAGTGATAAAAACAAAATTACTAGTCCCAGTGGATATGTAATCTTAGACGGCTCTTTAATATTGAACAAACTAGCCATTCCTGCAACAACTGCATAAAAGAAAATACTGATTTTAAAAAAGCCCCCGATTATCATCGCAATCATAAAATAAACATCCAACCGTTCGATAAAATCTGCTATTTTGATTGTTTGGATGGTCGAAAGTAGGGGGAATGGTGACCGTTCCGTTAGATTAACACCAAGCACACTTATATTAATTGCCATCACTAAGGCCAAATTAATCCCGGTTAATCCTAACGCTAATAACCCTGTCATTTTCGCATGTTTTGGTTTATTTAAATAAGGAAGGATCATTCCAAAAACAACGGCCTCCCCAAATGGGAAGAACAGGGTTTGCGTAAAGGCACTACTCATTACCGGTGCAAACCCTTCTTCAAGTACAGGCCGCAATTGCTTCAAATTAATTAAACCTGAAATTACAATAAGAATAAAGCCAGTAATAGAAAGGAAATTAATTAGAATAAAAAAAAGCTCCCCCGTTCTTGCCAATACCTCAATTCCTTTTCGGATGGTATAAATAATGACAAGCATTAATAATGTATTAACAATTAATAAGGGCGTGTCTGGATAAGCAATGGTAATGAGCATGCCTCCGAAATCCCGCAGTACTCTTGCTGCTAAATACGCAAAATAAAGTACATACAAAAAGGCAACAATCCGTCCACTTATTTTTCCGACTATTTTTGGAATAAATTCAGTCAATGGTGCGTCAGGATAATATTGGTAAAGGCGATAGTAAACTAAAAATAAGCCGCCACCCCCTACCATGGCAAGTAAAATGGCAAGCCAGGCATCTTGTTTTGCTTCGATTGCTGTCGGTACCAATAATGCGCTCCCTAATTCGAACATGACAATTAGCACAAAGAGTTGGTAATTACTAATCTTCGCTTTCTCCATAGCCTGCCACCCTCCTTTTATTACTGACTTTTTCCCATAGAAGAAAAATAAGGTTTGCTTCTAATTCCCGTACGACGGATAAAAGCATCCACTTTTACGTTTACCTTCAATTGCGGAAAATTAACATCATCCCAGTCGTTTTTTAGCTTCTTCCATGCTTTTGGGTCTGCAAGATGGACGGATTCACCAAACCCAAAGACATCCGTTTTTTTCTCTTGTGCAAATTGCACAGCTGATTGTATTTCTTTCCTTATTTCTTTTTCGATTATCTTTTCTATTTCATTTATAATGGTTGGGTCTGTTAAATCGATTGGAACTGAAACTTCACCAATATCCCCTTCCGTCCGAACTTCAACCGTTATGGCTGGTAAATTTTGTTTTGTTTTTCTGGCTGAAACTTTTGTTTTTTGTCGTACAATCTGGTATACGATAGATTGTTTTTTCCCTTTCCAATCAACAGCAATCGCAGTAGCAGTAAGTTTATTGCGAAGAAAAACGACCCCTCTTGCCTTTTCACCTTGAAGCCAGGAAATAAGCTTTCCATTTTTAAATATACCTAGACTACTTGCTTCAAGTGTTACATCAGGCGTGGTTTGTTGGTTTTCAGCCAATTTCTTTCCTTTGTCAACATCTCCTTTTAATCTAAAACCACTAATAACTGGCTCTATGCCAGGTGATACACTGTTATTTATGAGATCTTGAATATTGACTGTTATCAATTCTCCCCACCTTTTTTCTGTGGATTGCAATGTTTTGATCACTTTATTGGCGGGAATTTTATCAACCGGCGTTATAATTTTCACAATATCTCCTGCAGCTCTACCCTGGGCAATCACTATTGTCGTTGTTGTTCTAAATTCAGGGTCTCGTTCCAGTGCATCTAATACATTGATTAGTCCCTCCTCCCTTACCAATTTCTCACTAACAACTACTAAATTCGTATGGGCATAATACAACCTCCTCGAGACTTTTTTCGTTGCACGCCTGCTCGCCTCAACAATATTATCGCCGGTGCTTGAAAAAACCGTAACAGGGGATGCTTGTCCGCTAGGCTGTGTTCCTGTTGCCACATTTCCTGGATTTATAAGTTGTAAGGTCAAAACATACTTTCCTTCCTCATTTTTGTCAATTCCAAGCGCAGAAACTAACATTATATCTGTTAACTCCTTTTGGCTCCAACACCCCGAAAGCAGAAAAATTATTGTTAATATAAAAAAAGGAAAGGTCCCTCTATGCTTCACTGTCATCACCTTCAGTATCCTCGCGATTTTCCATTTGGCGCGGTTGAGGTGGTTTTGGCTTTTGATTATGCCCCTCTCGGATTACATTTTGATCAGTAATTAATTGTGGCCTATTTTTGAATGCCCACCATGGAACCCTCACAATCGTATCTTGAAAATTTGAGGGTATGAACGGTGCAAACGGTGACATATAGGGGACTCCAAAAGAACGTAAACCGCATAAATGGACGACCAGCATTATAAGACCAAGGACAACTCCGTAAAAACCGAAGGCTGCGGCTGCTATCATAAAAACAAAGCGAATCAACCGGGCCGCTATCGCAATGGAAAACGCTGGGGTTGCAAAATTTGCAATTGCTGTAATTGCGACGACAATGACCATAGCAGGTGAAACAATCCCGGCTTGAACTGCTGCTTGGCCGATGACAAGGGCACCTACAATGGAAATGGCTGAGCCAACAGCTCTTGGCATACGAATCCCCGCTTCCCGTAGTATTTCAAAGGCGACTTCCATCATTACTGCCTCCACAAAAGCCGGAAAAGGCACTGCTTCGCGCTGGGCAGCCACCGCTATCAATAACTGGGTTGGAATCATCTCCTGATGAAAAGTAGTGGCGGCAATATAAACAGATGGTGCAATGACCGAAATAAAAAAGATTAAAATGCGTAAAAAGCGTACGGCTGTTGAAATATCAAAACGCGCATAATAATCCTCCACTGATTGAAAGAACTGAATAAATAAAGCAGGTGCAATTAGAACAAACGGGGTACCATTTATAAAAATCGCGACCCTGCCTTCAAGGAGGTTTCCCGCAACCGAATCAGGTCTTTCTGTATGGTAAAGGGTCGGAAATGTTGTAAAAGTTTGATCCTCAATAAGTTGTTCAATATACCCTGACTCAAGGATCCCATCTATTTCAATCCTTTTTAAGCGGGTGCGCACTTCTTCAACAATTTCTTCCTTTGCGATTCCCTTTATGTACATTATCGCAACATCTGTTTTCGTCACCCTGCCAATTTTCATAGATTCCAACCATAAATCAGGGCTTTGAATCCGGCGCCGCACAAGCGAGGTATTCGTCCGAATTGATTCCGTAAATCCATCCCTCGGGCCGCGCACTGTCACCTGACTGCTCGGTTCTTCAACAGACCGTACTTCTCCCCCTTTGGTGTCTGCACATATTGCCAGTTTTCCACCATCAAGAAGGATGATCGTTGCCCCAGACATTAATGATGTAAACAATACCTCCCAATCACCAACAAATTTCACATTTCCTATTGGGAGAAGCTCGTCCTTCATCACCTCTAATGCTTCTTTTTGTCGTAACTTTTCCGGTAGCATAGGATTTCTCATGAGTGATTCCAATAAAAAATCATGAATGGTTTGACCGTCTACAATTCCTTCCACATATACGATAGCGGCATTGATTTCGAAATTATTTCCTATTTTTACTTCTCTTGTGATAATATCAGGACTATTTCCTGTTTGTTGCTTAATTTTTTCAAGATTATCAAATAGCCGCTCAAATAGTGGGCATTGAAAGTCACTATTCGGGGGTATTTCGAGGTTTCCACCACCATTATTTACCTTTTGTAGTTGTTTTTGGCGTTTGAAAAATGGGGGCATCTAGTAATACCTTCCTTTTGCATTAATTTCCAAACTATCCAGCATACGTTTATTATTCCGAGTTTATCCTGAACTATTCATAATAGGAAGAGCGAAAGTGGGGAAAATAATCAATGGAGTGTGATGGCTGTGAAAAAAATTGGAATTTTTTTCTTTACTATTGTCCCTTTAATGGCCTTATCTTTTGGGATTGATCTTTATCAAGGATTTGATGCACATTCAGCCGTACACAACGCCTTAAGTCCATTTCAAGTAATGGATGCATCTGAATGGATCGTGATTATTCTATTTATTTCTTTATTACTGGGAGAGTTTTTTGTTTCCTCTTATAAGAAAAAAAGAAGCATAAAAGGGCAAGCGTAACCTGCCCTTTTAAAATTATCTACTTAATGTAAAGCCTTCATAGTTTTTACTCGCTACTTCTTGAATCATTTGATTATATGGTGCATACCCACCGAGATAAATCAGAAAGCCGCGCGGTTTGCCAGGAATATTTGCACCTGTATACCAAGAATCCGTCTTTGTGTAAAGCGTCGCACCCGCCAACTCCCCACACTGCTGACTCCAAGCCAGTTCTGCTTCTACATTTGCCTCAATTGTTCGAATATCATGGTCACGAAGATACTTGATGCAATCTGCAATCCATTCGACATGCTGTTGAATGGCAACTGGTACATTTCCTAATACCGATGGACTCTCAGGACCTGTAACCATAAACATATTAGGGAAGCTTGCGGTTGCTAGACCAAAGTATGTGTTTACCTTTGCGCCACCATCCCATTTTTCCTTTAACGAAACCCCATTTTTACCTCGGAAATCAATTTTTAATAGTGGTCCTGTCATACCATCGTAGCCTGTTGCAAAAACAATGATATCCAGTTCATACTCTTCTTCTGTTGTACGGATTCCTTTTTGGGTAACCTCTACAATTGGTGCACTTTTCACGTCTACTAATGTAACATTATCACGATTATACGTCTCAAAATAATTCGTATCTAATACGATTCGTTTTGTGGCAAAATGGTATGTTGGCATTAATTTCTTTGCAGTTTCAGGATCTTTCACAATTTCTCGTATTTTTGACCGAACAAATGCACCTGCTGACTCATTTGCTTCTTCATTCGTAAGGAGGTCATTATAGACCCACATTAATGCAGGACCGCCTTTCTCCCAAGCAGCAGAGTATACCTTTTGGCGTTCTTCCGGTGTATCATCTAGGGCTGAGCGATCAGTCGCCCAAATTGGTAATCCTGCTATCGATTCACGCATTTGACTAGCAATCTCATGGAAGTTTTCTTTTGTTTGCTGTTTGAACTCCTCGCTATAAGGATAGTTTGCAGCCGGGAGGCTATACTGTGGAGTCCGCTGGAATACTGTTAGATGGGCTGCTTCTTGCGCTATTACTGGAATCGTCTGTATTCCGCTTGAGCCCGTTCCGATTACACCGACCCGTTTCCCTTTTAAATCAACCTTTTCATGTGGCCATGCTCCGGTATGGTACCACTCACCCTCAAAGCTGTCTAAGCCCTTAAAGTTCGGGACATTCGTTGCGTTTACAGATAGACAGCCTAATCCTGTGATTAAATATTTTGCAGTGACAGGTGAGCCGTCTTTTAGGTGAACCTTCCAAAGATTTTCGGCTTCATCATAATGTGCCGCTTTCACTTCTGTGTTAAACTGGATGTCTCGCCGGAGGTCAAGCCTGTCAGCAACAAAATTTAAATAACGAAGGATTTCCGGCTGCTCTGGAAATCTGGAAGTCCAGGTCCATTCCTTATAAAGCTCTTCTGAAAAAATATAATTATAGTAGATACTTTCTGAGTCACAACGAGCTCCTGGGTATCTACTCCAGTACCATGCGCCACCAACGCCATCGCCTTTCTCATAGACGCGAGTAGAAAATCCAGCCTCACGTAAAAGATGAAGCATATACATCCCCGAAAATCCTGCACCAATTACAATCGCATCAAAGTTTACATTTGTCATTTTATTTTACCTCCTTTAGAAATTGAGCAATTTTAGAAATAGTCCCTTCAATTCGTTCCGGGAACACAGCCATATTCGTAAAGAAACCGTGAACTAACCCTTCTTCACAAACAGCCTCCACTTTAATGCCATTTTCTGTCAGACGGTTTGCGTAAGCCAGTCCTTCATTCCTAAGTACATCAAATTCTGCTGTAATGACAAATGCTGGAGGAAGGCTACCCAAGTTTTCAGCTAATAATGGGGCAACATAAATGTTTTTCGCATCCTCTTCCGTTCTAATGTAATAATCGCCAAACCAAATCATTAAGTCTCGATCGAGGCCATAGCCTTCCGCAAATTGTTGATAGGAGCCCGTATCATATCCTAAATCAGTAACAGGATAAATAAGGATTTGCGCGTTAATCTTCGGTCCTTTACGGTCCCTTGCTATCATCGATACAACCGCAGATAAATTTCCACCGGCACTATCACCTCCAACAGCAATACTGGAAGCGCTTGCATTTATTTCCGCAGCATTTTCACTCACCCATTGTAGTGCTGCATATGAGTCTTGTACTGGAATTGGAAACTTATATTCAGGAGCTAGTCGGTAATCAATAGATACGACAACTCTTCCTAGTTTATTCGCCAGCATTCTGCAACTGGCATCAGCTGTTTCCAAGTCACCAATCACCCAGCCGCCGCCATGGTAATAAACAAATAAAGGAAATGGCCCTTCCCCTTCCGGCGTATAAATTCTAATTGGAATGTTTACCCCCTCAGCTACTGGAATGTAACGATTCTCCACCTTCCGAAGTGAAGCTAATTCAATTTCCGGAACAGGAGCTTGGGCGAACATATCCCTAACAGCCTGTGGCTCCATTGTTTGAAGCAATGGCATTTGATAAAACAAATCAAGATAAGCTTTTGCTTTCGGGTCTAATTGAGCCATAATTTACCTCCTACTTTTCGTTTGGTTACATTCAAAGAACAAATTTCTATAACTTGTCTATAATTATTTTATTATTTTCGGAATAACAAGAATATTCCTATTATAGGATGTACTAACTACCTAAAAAGGGGATGATTAGATGCCTTCTGAATACTCCATGCGTGAACAGATACGAAAACTGGAACACTTGTCTAGTCACGAAGAAAAACTGTATCAAATGCTTGAAGTCTATATGAAACTTTTTCCGATGAGAAACGCTTATTTATTCAGATATTCACCTTTTGGTTATCTTGCGGAAGGAATCTTTTTGGTCACAGCTACAGGTTTAGTACATATTAGAGAAATGCGCGATGATGTAAGATCACTACCTGTCATTTGGGCTGCTATTCGTGAAAAGAAGGCAAAATACGTTTCTGGGATTGAATACCTTAAACAAACAAGTTGCAAGTATGTCATCGGCTCCCATATTAGTTCTGTAGTAGTTGTACCACTGTTTATGGGATCTGTTGTGATTGGTTATATTTGTAGTACGGAATTTAATGAGGGGGTAGACGTTGACGATAAACTGCTTACATCGCTAACAATGTTTGGAAAATTAAGTGAAAAAATCATCGAGAATTCTTACATGGAGGATTCGAACCTTTTAAGTAATCGGGAATTTGAAGTCATGCGAAGAATTTCTTGGGGAGAAACTACAAAAGAAATGGCAGATTCAATGAAAATTAGTGATTTAACCGTTAAACAGTATGTCAAGACTGCGATACAAAAACTTGGCGGACAAAATCGCGCCCATGCCGTTGCACAATTATTTCGAAAAGGGATTCTTTCCTAAACCGTTCTTGAATATAAGTTAATTAATATGCGAAAAGGATGTGATAATTTGGAGAACGAAAATGTAATCATTAAGATCAATGATAATGGCTCCATCCGCATAAATGGCAATGTTGAATTAGTGGATGGTAGCGGAGAAAAGTTTGAGGTCGGATCCACTTTTTCACTATGCCGCTGTGGCGCTTCAGAGAAAAAACCTTTTTGCGATGGTACACATAGAAAAATCGCTTTTACTAGTGCACCAAGGGCAAAATGAACGTTAGGCACACAGAACAATTTTGTGTGCCTCCATTTCCTTACTTACCCATTTTCCTTCGTAAACTCCATCTTCCAACTGAAATAGGCATTATCCGGATTCTTGATGTAACGTAAATTAGCATCAAATTTATTGCCATTTTTACTCGTGAATCCTTTAACATGGGCAACGCCGTTTTTTAAAAGCGCCTTTACCATCGTTTTCGTGGGCTTCTTTTTCATTGCCCCTAAAAATTTATCATTCTTCCAAACCACAAATTTACAGCCATTTTTCCAATTGCTGCATCCAAACCCTTTTTGGCCTTCAATCACTGCATGACCACATAGGGGACAATTCCCCAATGATTCCACTGATTTTTTCTCAGACACTACCTCTTGGATCGTGACTTCTTGATCAGCCTTTATTTTTGAAACTGAATCTACTGTAAAATCAAAGATTACCTTCAGAAAGGCATCTTTGGCATATTTTTGTTTTTCAATATCTGCCAGCGTTTTTTCAAGTTTGCCGGTAAATTCAAGGTCAAATAAATTTTTTATAGGAAAGGTTTCAACAAGCTTCCGCCCAACATCAGTACAGATCAAATTTTTATTTTGTGTTGTAATATAGCCAACATCTTTCAGCTTTTTAATCGTTTCCGCCCTTGTTGCCGGAGTTCCGATGCTAAAACCGCTTAAAATGGCCACAAGCATTTCTTCACTGTCTTCTTCTTTATAGCTTTTTCCGCACGTTTCCATGACGCGGAGTAATGTTTTTTCGGTATGGTGCTTAGGTGGTTTGGTTACATGGGAAGTCATCTCATGCTTTTCAATGTCAACCTCTTCATTTACTTCAACAAATGGCAAAATCGTATCCTTTGATTCAATCTGCTCCACCTTTTTCCAACCACGGACAAGCTCCACTTTCCCTTGTGAGTAGAAAATACCTAGTACATCTTCAACTTTTGTGATAATCTTCGTTTCTTCATATTCTGCAATCGGCATAAACTGAGCAATGAAGCGATTTTTTATTGCTGAATAAACGATTTCCTCATCACTCGTAAGCGACTTCGCTTTCAAATACGTTGGAATGATTGCGCTATGGCTCTCTACCTTTGAATTGTCAAAGACACGTTTTAGTTTTGAAAAGGTAATTTCATCTTTCAATGGATGTCCTTCTGTTAAACTTTCTAAAACCTTCGCGGCCCTGCCTACTAGGCTCTCCTCCAACACGACACTAGCGGTCCGCGGGTATGTAATAAGCTTTTTCTCATATAACCCCTGCGCCACCTTTAATACTTTATCGGATGTCCATCCCTTGAATTTGCTTGTGATTGTCCCTTGGAGGTTTGTAAGATTAAATAAATAAGGGGGATATTCTTTTTTACGCTCTATTTGTTTATCTAGAATTTTCCCCTTTTTTCCCTCTATTTGTTGCTCAATAATTTGTAGATGATTGGGGTCTTTAAACTTATCTTCTTTATCCTCTTGATAAACTGCTTCATAATATTCATTTTTTGAAGTACGGAATGTCGCGTTTAATTTATAGTAGCTTTCCGGCACGAAATTTTTGATTTCCTGATCGCGGTCATAAATAATCTTCAAAGTTGGCAATAATACTCTACCGATATTTAAAGCTTGTCCCTTGCCTTTTTGGTATTTTAAAGTGGCAACAGATGTAAGATTAATTCCAATGATCCAGTCTGCCCATTGCCTGCTAATCCCTGCATCCTGAAGCGGCTTTAATTCATGATTTGATTTAAGTGCATGTAAGCCCTTTAATACCTCATCAGGCGTCCATTCATTTAATAATAGACGATAAACAGGCTTGTTCACTTTTAAATTGTAGATAATCGTATCACCAATAATTTGTCCTTCGCGGTCGTAATCGCACGCAGAAATGATTGTATCAACATCTGAACGTTTCAATAAACGGTATATCGTTTTTAATTGCTTTTCAGCACCAGCATCCTTAAAGTCACGATTTTTCGGACTGGATTTCACTTTGTAGCGAAACTTTTCCGGGATAAATGGAAATTTCTCCATCCTCCAACTCTTCATCGATGGTTCATAATCCTTTGCATCATAAAGTTGTAATAGATGGCCAAATGCCCATGTTATACAATAGCCATTTCCTTCATAATAACCATCTTGTTTTCCCTTTATTTTCAGTGCATCAGCAATGTTTTTCGCAACAGAGGGTTTTTCAGTTAAAATGACAGCTACCATTTTGACAACCATCTCCTTAAAAAATGTCATTATGACCGAAGAAGTCTATATTATAGCACATCTCGGGGTTTTTCATCTAAAAAATCTTACAGAGTAGACAAAATACACAATCTTCATTCTTGCATAATATAGTACATTATCGAAAGATGTTGGAGGTGATCCTATTGCTTATCCATGTTGTAAGAAGCGGGGAAACGCTTTGGCAGATTGCTAATCGTTACAACGTAAGTACAAATTCGATTGTACAAATAAATGAATTGCAATATCCAAATCAGCTGGTGATTGGTCAATCTTTGGTTGTTCCAACAGCAAACACAACACATGTTGTTTCATCAGGTGAAACATTATGGTCAATTGCACAACAGAATGGTGTAACAACTAATGATATAATCCAGGCTAATAATCTAACAAATCCTAATCTTGTATATCCCGGGACCAAGCTCATCATCCCACCACGCGTCCATGTTGTTCAATCTGGCGACACATTATCAGCCATTGCAAGCCGATATGGTACTACGGTCCAAACCATTATCCGCTTAAATCAAATTCAAAATCCAAATCTTCTTTATATTGGTACACGCTTACTGATTCCAAGTCCAAAACCGACAATTGAAGTCAATGCTTACACCTATCAAGGAAGTGAGGATGCTGCTGCTGCATCCATTAGTGAGGTTGGCCGCCACTTAACATATCTAAGCCCTTTTGCCTATAAAATTAAAGAGGATGGAACATTGGAGCCATTTCCTGACAACAAGGCAATCACTGCCGCGTATTCACAAAGGGTTGTCCCAATGATGGCGATTACCAACTTTACGTCCACCTCACTTGGTTCCAATTTAGCGAATACCATTTTAGCTAATCAAGAGCTAAGCGAAAAAGTGCTGACAAACGCTCTTAAAGTAATGGATGAAAAAGGCTACCGCGGCTTGAATATTGATTTCGAAAACGTCCTACCTGCAGATCGTGAAAATTATAACCGCTTTATGCAGCTTGCTGTTAATCGTCTTCATCCAAAAGGCTATTTTGTCTCAAGTGCACTTGCACCAAAGACCAGCGCCGAGCAATCAGGCCTGCTATATACCGCCCATGATTATGCAGCCCACGGGAGAATTACTGATTTTGTCGTCCTCATGACCTACGAATGGGGGTACCGTCTTGGTCCGCCACAAGCAATCTCACCGATTAATCAAATGAGGCGCGTCATCGAATACGCTGTAAGCGTTATGCCTCCTGAAAAAATTTTCCTAGGATTCCAAATCTATGCACGCGACTGGGTGCTCCCTCATGTAAAGGGGCAATCAGCCAGAACCTTTGGTGTTCAAGAAGCAGTGCGGCTTGCAGTAACCCACGGCGCAACAATCCAATATGATGAAAGGGCACAATCTCCGTTTTTCCGTTATGTAGATGATCAAGGGAAACAGCATGAAGTTTGGTTTGAAGATGCTCGAAGTGCCCAGGCAAAATTCGATTTAGTGAAGGAATTTAAGCTACGTGGTGTCAGTTATTGGGCGTTGGGATATGACTATCCACAAAACTGGGCGTTGTTGGAGGATAATTTCAATATTAAGAAACTTATATGATAGAAAGCTGCTAAACTAGTTACCTATTAGTTTAGCAGCTTTTTTGATAAAAAGAATCGTTACTTTCTAACGATTATATTTCCCACGTTCTTGTAAAAATTGATAAAAGGCTTGAGCTCCGGCCGCGCGTGTTACTTTTTTCACAGGCTCAAAATTATTATTCGTTGCAGGCATAATGCCTAAATGATGAACAATGGCTGCATGACCTTTTTTCGTGATTTTTTCAGCATCAGCAAAATTGATATTGAATAATGCTGGGACCTCGGCAAGCTTATCTAACTTCATGGCCTTGACAATCATTTCTGCCAATTCTTCACGAGTTACCGTTTCATTTGGTTTAAACTCTGAACTTGTTTTATCAATTAACCCTTGCTGAACTGCTGATTCCACATAAGCATAATATGGTGAATTACTTCCTACATCGTTAAAGGTTGCCGGTCTACCTCCACCCACAAAGTTCATTTTATAGTAATATGGGTCTGGATTGGTGACAAGCATGAGCATTTTCACCATTTCGCCTCTCGTAATATCTTCATCTGGTTTTACAAGTCCAGCGTCATCAACATCAATCGCATAGTAATCAATCAACAGCTGTAACGCTTTTTCATTTGGATGACCTTTTATATCCTTTGCCACAATGTTTCCTCGGATTGGCTCGCCTGTTTCGATTGATACCCATTTACCTTTCGTCGCATCAAGATAAACAGCTTGATCCTGCGGTTTCATTGCTAAGTGGTACACAAGCTTTACTTTAGGCGCGGAATAAATTGGCCTTGGTGTAGAATAATCAACATTTTCAATATATAAATATTTAGGGACAATCGTATAATTATCGAAATAAGCTTCTTTCCCTTTCTCTACTGAAACAGCGCTTTTTGCATCTGGGAATTTAGCTTCCGGGTCCAAGCTTTGAGAATATTGGAAGACCTCTCCAGTTTCCGTTCCTACAGTTACATTTACAAACTGATCTTCAACAACGATTCCATTAACAAGGCGATGGAAGGTGAAATAAAACTCCCTCATTTTATCTGGATTTTCCGGCTTTGGATTTCGTACTGGGTCGAACGTTAATTGGTTAAGAAGCTCAGGTGCAAAGGTTTTCAAAGCTTCCTTCGCTTTTACAAGTGCTTGTTCATAATTAACAGCCTGTTTGACTGTCTGATTATCACTATATGGTTGATATCTGCTTTGGTCTTCCTTATAATAATTCGTGATTTGTCCAGAATGACCATTAATAGAGACATTGATCCATTGTTGGGACTGTTCACCGAGTCTCCAATTTAAATTCCAAACCGGAAACCTTTGATATTGGTCTTCATCATTAAAATTAACATTTTCCAGGACTGCGCTCGCCGGAATATCAAATTGTTTTTTCGCGATTTGAATCGCTTCTTCTTGAGTTATATTTTTTTTAACGGTAGTTGTTTGTGTTGGTTTCCCAGCTGCAAGCGGTTCAAGTTTTGCTGGCAGCTTGTTAATATCGATTGGTTTTCCGCTGAAGTCAAGCCATTGTCCAGTTTTCGCATCAATGTATGGATAATTAAAACGGCTGTCATAAGCTAATTTTACAGTTGGTTTTTGCTCTGCCTGCGGCAATTGGTAATTATAAATTGTTTGATATTTTAATTGAATTTGTGTACCGTCTTTTATTTTTTGCTCAGCTTGCTGTTGTGAAATCATTCCTGAAGCAGCTGGGATGCTTAAGTCATCTGACCAACGATATTCATAGCCGACTACTTTACCGTTTCCGTCAACGGTGATTGAAATAAATTGGTCTTGGAATGGAATACCATTTTCAACACGAGCGAATGAGTAATAGTAGTTGGCATTCCCTTGTAATGGCGGTTTTTGATTAGCAAGATTTGTAGTATCTAACTTTACGATACTAGCCTTTTGTGGTACTTTTTCTTGTAAAAATCGTTCAGCAACTTTTTTCGCACTTTCCCAATTAAATTTTGGAGGATAGGAAGCTTCTTGATTGTATGTATCCTCCCAGTTGTTCATTGATATGACCGTTCCGTTTTCAGCATCAATTGTAACGGAAATATTTCCATAGCCTTGCTCAGTTTGCCGATTCCAGTTAATATTCCATACTGTACGATTACCTGGGTACCAATTACCTTGATAACTGACAGATTGCTGTGTGTAATCCTTAGGCACTATTACAAAGTCTTTCGCAATCTCAATCGCTTGATCCTTGGTAACTTTCGCTGCTACCACTTGACTTTGTTCAGGGCTCATTTTCACAGCATCAGACGCCACTTTTCCCGTACTGTATTCCATTGTCTGTGGTGCTGCGCTTGCAAAAGGAACTGCGGCCATTTGTGGTAATACTAGCATACAGCTAAATACAATTGCTTTTTTCTTCATCATAATTTCCCTCCTTAGACAAGTTTTTCCTCCATACTATTTAGACGTATTCAAAGATGGAAAGTTTCATTCAAAAGAAATGAATTCAAAAATATTTTTATTTTATTTTTCTTGTATACTTTTTTTATCACTATTAAAAGATGATTACTATTGTTTGCGGAATACTGTTGAACATCGTTGAATGCTGTTATTTCTTGCTTTTACAAATTTTTATAAACTAAAATATGGAAAGCTAAATGGTTATAAGTGGGAGGAAATACTCAAAGACAATTTTTATTAAATATTTTTTTATTGTCTTGTTTTCTTGATTGGTAAATGCTATATTATTACTAATCAACTCACGATTTGTAGTTGATATATATTTTCGAGCACTTTCGTGCAGGATTTTTAGGAGGATTAATAAATATGCAAAACGGTAAAGTAAAATGGTTTAATGCAGAAAAAGGATTTGGATTCATCGAAGTTGAAGGTGGAGACGATGTATTCGTACATTTCTCAGCAATCCAATCTGAAGGTTTCAAAACTTTAGAAGAAGGTCAAGAAGTAACTTTCGAAATCGTTGAAGGTGCTCGTGGTCCTCAAGCAGCTAACGTAACAAAAGCTTAATTTGAACCCTAAAATTAATGAATAAGCCTATAAATGAAAAGACTGCCCTATGGGTGGTCTTTTTCTGTTTTTAATGAATGAAATTCCCACAATAAACAAAATCTATATGTAGAACTTGTCTTTTAAGGAGGAATACATATGGGAGAACCATTTAATGATTTAAAACAAGTTGAGCTTTCCATTGATGCTGCCAAAAAAATGGTTGGGTCTGCAACGATGAGCATGGAACCAGGTCAGCTGGAAGCGGCTACTGATGCTGTGAATCTTGCGAAAGGCCATCTTCAGGATGCCATGCGAAATGCAACAGGTGTCGATGATGAATTTTTAAACAAGCAGCAATCTCTTTTGGATGATTGTGCAGAGCAATTAAAGGAAGCTAAGCGCTAACAACGTTTGTATTAAAAAGTGAAAGCTGATTAGCGACCAATAACGGTTGCCTAATCAGCTTTTTTATTTTTGTTCGAATTCGTTAGGAAAGGATTTTTCCATACTTTTTAAGGTCGCTTCCGACAGTACATTGATGGATACAAAAGCGTTGTGCATATTTTTTGCCGAATTCCTTACGGTGATGATGGACTAAAAAACAACCGTTGCAATATGTATCCAAAATCTCTCCGACCTTCTCAATGGCTTCTTTTCGATCCATCCACTCACCTCCATCTTTTGTAAAATTCATGGACGAATTTTTCAGATTACTACCCATTTTGCAAATCCAAGCGACTGTCAATTTCTATTCCATTTAATGCTTGGAATGCAAGTTGATCGCATTCTTTATTTAGCTTCCGTGAAATTGGCTCGAAACTAGCCATAATCCCTAGCTTTTTCATTTTTTCCTCAATCCGGTCTATCCAAGGCATGAATTCTTCTTCATAGACAGGCCATTCACCGCTTAATTGATTTAATACCACCTGTGAGTCCCCTTTAAATGTTACATCGATATGGTGAACACCTAAAGTCTCAAGTTCTTGCAGCAAAAGCCAAAACGCAGCATATTCCGCCTCGTTATTGGACTTAATTTCCTCAAATAAACTGTTTTTACGGACGCGGTATTGTTTATTATTTTGCGTAAAATAGATAGCCACACCTAAACCGGCCTTCCTTGATTCAAGATCGTAGCCTCCGTCAAAAAATGCAACAATATCATGAGGCTCTGTTTCAATCCCTTTTACAAATTGCTGTAATTCTTTTTTCGTCCATGATTGGTCTCGTGTATCATAAAACATGAGTTCTTTCGTTCGACCTGTTTTCTCAAAGTCTTCTGCAAGAAATAGTGCTTCGTTTGCTGGCAAAAAATCTGAAGTCAATTCAATCTGTCTGCCTTTTGGATGTTTGTAAGTCCAATGTATTGATACCTTCACAACATAATCCCCTTTCGACAGTTTACGCTTATTTTATCATAATCTTGGCAAATTCAAACCTCTTACATTTCACTAACTTAATTTAGAAAATTATGATAGAATATCAATTATGAATTTTTTTCCGATGGGAGATGATCTCTTGATTCAAGTTTATATTGATGGTGCCAGTGCTGGTGATCCAGGACCATCAGGTGCTGGAATTTTCATAAATAATAATGGTGTTGTAGAACGCTATTCTATCCCTTTAGGTGTCATGTCAAATCATGAAGCGGAATATGCTGCTTTAGTAAAGGCAATGGAAATTTGCAAAGAAAACGGCTATAAAGTGATATCTGTCCGCACAGATTCACAAGCAGTTGACCGTGCTGTAGAAAAACGTTATGCGAAAAAAGAAAAATTTAAGATTTGGCTTGATCAAGCATTATTGTTAATGGATCAATTTGATTTATGTTTTTTAAAATGGGTACCAAGCAGTCAAAATTCAGTTGCAGACGAGCTTGCAAGAAAAGCAATTCAATTAAATAAATAAGGAGCATCAAGAATTAATGAAAAAACAGCAAATATTTGCAGATGTAAGTCTTTTATTCGTTACGTTTATATGGGGATCAACCTTTGTGCTTGTGCAAAATGCGGTTGCACTCCTTGAACCATTTACTTTTAATGCCGTTAGGTTTAGTCTTGCCGGTCTATTTCTTCTAGCCTGGCTATTTATTTTTAAACGGAATTTATTATCCAAATTAAATAAAAAACTCATTTTATCAGGCTTTATAATGGGTACATGGCTTTTTGCCGGCTATCTACTACAAACATTTGGACTTTTACATACAACCTCCTCAAAAGCAGGGTTTATTACCGGCTTAAGTGTTGTCTTAGTGCCTCTCTTCGGCTTTTTATTTTTAAAAGAAACGCCAAAGCGTTTTGCCATTTTTGGCGTTGGAGTCGCAACAATTGGTTTATATTTATTAACGTTGGGCGACAGTTCAGCACTAAATTTTGGTGATATTTTAGTATTTTTTTGCGCGATATCGTTTGCCGCCCATATTATCGTTACTGGAAAATACACCCCTTTTTACTCCACGTTATGGCTGACCATTGTGCAAATTCTAACAGTTGCATTACTAAGCGGAATTTCAGCCTTTCTTTTCGAAGATTGGCAGCGGGCTTTTGACGCAAGTGTGGTGGGAAACACTACTGTTTTATCTGCTCTTGTCATTTGTTCCTTCTTTGCAACAGCGCTTGCCTTTTTAGCGCAAACCAACTTTCAAAAGTATACGACGCCAACACGCGTTGCCTTAATTTTTGCAATGGAGCCGGTATTTGCGGCGATTACAGCCTACTTCTGGGCGAATGAACGTCTTGGTGGTAAAGCTCTCTTAGGCTGCTTATTAATTTTTGTCGGAATGATTCTAGCTGAATTACCGCAAAAAGTGTTTGAAACCTTACTTCGCAGTAAACGTAGTTATGAGGCAAAATGAGTTACATAAATATGACATTTATCACATACAATTCTTGTCTGTTTATTTAAAATTGTTAAAAAATAGTCAAAATTTAAGGAGTTGTTTTGGGATGGTTTTAACTAAACAAGAGTATAACGGAGCAAGCCTACTCCTTAACTCAATTGCACAGCAAGGTGGACATAAACTTTTTGGCTGTCACGGCGAGATCTTGTTGCCAATTTTTGATAAACTAGCTGAAACAAAAGAAATAACGTTTATTCAGATGAAACATGAGCAAGCGGCTGTCCATGCTGCCGACGGCTATGCAAGAGCCTGTGGAAAGGCAGGATTTTCCTTAATTGGTGCAGGAACAGGTGTTACTAACGCGATTACAGGCATCGCAACCGCTTTTAGTGATTCAGTACCAATGGTTGTCATCGCCTGCCAAATAGAAAATGAAAAAATTGGCAAAGATTCTTTCCAAGAGGTTGATGTCAACGGTTTAACAGTCCCTGTAACTAAACATAATATTAGAGTAAGTAAAATAGAAAGTTTGCCTGCCTCCATTGAAATAGCACGGACAATTTCTGAAGGTGGAAGACCAGGACCGGTAGTTGTCGAAATTCCAGCAAACATTTTAATTGAGAATGCCGAAAATTTAAATCTTGAAACAGCACCATCAGTTATAGAAAATAAAAAACCTAAAAAAGCAGTTAGCAAAAATGCAGTTAAAAATGTTTTAAAATCATTATCTGAGGCGAAGAAACCGGTCATATTAGTTGGCGGCGGTGTTATTCTTTCCGAAGCCTCAGAGGTTCTGGCTGACTTTGTTGAAAAAACAAGGATTCCTGTCGCCAGCACCCTCATGGGGATTGGAGCTTTTGATAGTAAACACAGCCTATATTTAGGGATGCTCGGCATGCACGGTACATTTGCTTCCAATAAAGCTGTTCATAACTGTGATGTTTTATTTTGCCTTGGTGTCCGTTTTAGTGACCGGGTAACAGGTAAGATGAGCGGTTTTTCACCGAAGTCAACAAAAATTCAAGTTGATATTGATGCATCCGAAATTAATAAGATTGTAAATATTGATATTCCGGTTGTCGCTGATGTTCATGACTTTTTAGAAGAGCTAACTAAACAAGTAAATGCTGAAGAAATTGTGGAGAATTGTGCAGAATGGGTAGAGGAAGTAACAAATTTTAAACGCACAGTGCCTCGCTTCGATAAAGTAAACAGTGTCTTAAAGCCACAAGAAGTATTACAGCTAGTCGACCAATTTTCAGATGATGACACCGTTGTAGTCACAGATGTCGGACAGCACCAGATTTTCACAGCACATAATTATAAATTTACGAAGCCTCGCACTTTCCTATCATCTGGTGGGTTAGGAACAATGGGATTTGGACTTCCAGCAGCTATTGGTGCTGCAGTTGCGATGCCAACAAAGCAAATTGTTTGTATTACCGGAGACGGTAGCTTCCAAATGAATTTGCAGGAGCTAAGCACTGCTTTTATCCAAAAGCTTCCTATTAAAATTATCGTGCTTAATAACGGCTATCTCGGCATGGTTCGGCAGTGGCAAGAACTATTTTACGACCGCCGATATTCATCTGTTAAGATTTCTTCGCCTGATTTTGTAAAGCTGGCTGAAGCATACGGCATAGCCGGCTTTAAAGCAAAAAATGCCGAAGAAGCGAAAGATGTCATTCAAAAAGCATTTACTTCCGAGGGACCAGCTCTCTTAGAATTTGATATTGTGGAAGAAGAAAACGTCTATCCAATGGTGCCGCCAGGAGCAAGTAATAGTGAAGTAATTCTTTCTAGATAAATTGAATTGCATAAAAAAATCCCTTTGGAGGAGTTACCTTCTTAGGGATTTTTTTTTAATGAAAGACGCCAAATAGCAGAAGTTTCTACAAAATATTCCGTTCCTTCAAAAGCTTATAAGCCGCTTTCTTACTGGAGATATTGTGCGCTTTAAACATTTCTAAAATCGCAATAAAAAAGCTCCCATCGAATTCAAGCTGAGCCTTCAACGTAATTTCTATTGCTAGATTCACCACTTTATCTGACGAAGCCGTATACATTTTTCCAAATTCTATAAAGCCAAGACTATCTTCACGGAAGGAAAACCCTTTCGTTTGCAAATGGTTTAAGTAATCGTTTGTAGAAATTGCCTGCATAATAAAATGATCATTCTCCTCTTTATTATCACTGAAGCCTGAACATATTTAATTATACTATACATTTATTCGAAAATTCGACAAATCTTTTGTAGTTTTTTACATTTATTTTTTTGTATTAAAAAACTTAGCACACCAATGGCAACACCAAGTAATGCACCCCCGACCACTTCTTCCGGTTGATGGCCTAGTGCTTCTTTTACCTTGTCTTCCTCTTTCTCATGGACTTCAGCGCTTTGAACTTCCTCTTTCAACCGATTGATTTCTTCATAAAGATCATTGACACGAACCGACAGCTCCCCTGTTTGTCTGCGTACTCCTTGAGCGTCATACATGACAATCAAACCAAAAACTGAAGATAACGCAAAATCAATCGTGGTGATTCCGCGTTTTAAAGCGATAAATGTCGCTAATGAGGCTACGCCTGCAGAATGAGAACTCGGCATCCCACCTGTTTCAAAAAATACGCTCCAGTCCCACTTCCCCGTTCGAACCTTTTTAATCGGAATCTTCATAAACTGGGCAAAACCTATAGAGAAAAGAGCTGTTGTAATTCCTCTATTCATGGACACACCTCCAATTGGCTAAGAAGGAAATCATGGTCATATTATTAGTCATTTCCGGAAAAAATATTGAAGATTTGATATAAGGGTCTTTCCCAGTAATACTGCAGGAAGGCATATTTTATTAGAATTAGGAGGATAATCAATGACGAAAGATACCAATCGCGGAAAGTTCGCACCAGCGGTAAACAAGCAAGGTTATTCAGAGGAAGGGTTCACACCAAATCCTAAATCACAATTAGAACAAAAAGCTAAGAAAAGCAACACTAAGATTTAAATATTCCATTAATGCTTTCGGGCAAAAAGATAACCTCGGCTATGAATAGCCGAGGTTTTGTTTTGTGTTTATAACCCCCACATATGCCGTGCCCTGTATGCCTAAAAAACCCGCTCTCGCAGGTGGGTGTTCGCATTAACCATTTCATCTTCCTCATGTCGCAATGGACAAGGCTTGACGTCAGGGTCAAAATGTAGAACTCCCTTAAAAATAGCATCGGTTTTAGACACAGTAGAGTCACTAACATCGTAGGTTACTTTTATTATATCGAAGAAAACGCTATATTGCAAATATAGTTCTTTGCCAATACATGTAGTTATTTCTTAATTTGGTGGCTTTCTAATTTTTCAAGTTCCTGTTCAGCATAGGATCCCAATTTTTCAATTCGAGAACGTTCCTCCATCCGTTTTGCGTTGTTGTTTCTCATCGCATTTGGATTTGCATTTTTGGATCTGCCCATTGTCTTTCCCTCCTAAAAAATATCGTTCTCTTTTAGTATTCGATTTTTCTTCAATCTTAGAGGTGGGAAAACATAACAAAAAGAGTCCAGAATAAGCTGGACTCTTAGGGAAATTCTAACTATATATTATTTTACAGTTACAGTTTGGCTAGCTTCGTTCCAATCTACTTGTGCACCTAATGCTGTTGCTACAGCACGTAATGGAAGAACTGTACGGCCATTTACAATTTGTGCTTTTGTATCCATTTTGATTTGAGCACCGTTAAGCTTTAAGATGTTGCTTCCAATTGTTAATTGGGCAATGCGGTCACCTTTAATAATTGTTACTTGACGTGTTGCTTCATCAAATAGGATGTTGCTTCCTTCAACACCTACAGATTTCGCTACAAAACGAACTGGTAGGTATGTGCGTGAAGCTTCGATGAATGGTGCTACGTCCATTGTTTTTTCTACGCCTGCTTCAGTGTAAGTTGTTTGTCCAACTTTGAATACGACTTCACCTACACGTGCGTTACCGTCTGCTGGTGTTACCACTGTTGCGATTGCTTTCTTCGCAACGAAGTTTTTGTCGAATTCACCAACTTCGATTGAAGAATTTGTTAAATCAAAATAGTTTACATCTGCTGCTGGAGCTTCTGGAGCATAATTCTTATGTCCAATTTGGAAACTTCCTACAAATGCAGTACCAGTTGCTTGGTCAGCATTTTGAACTAATGCGCTACCGCCAACCTCTGCTTCGATGTCACCTTGTGCTACTGCACGGTCAAGGTCTAATTTCACACCTGAAATTTCAATCTTACTTGCACGTGTGCTTTCAGATTTAACTTGGAATGATAATACACCATTATCCGCGTTAATTGAATCTTGATCGATGTCTAGGTTACCATCTACTACTTTTACTTCTGGCTTTTCGCTAAATTTCACGCCATCTGTTAAACGAAGTTGAACTGTACCATCTTTCACTAACGCACCTTTCGCTGCTTCAGTTAATGTGATGTTACCAATTGCTTGATTTTTGATACCTGTTTTTACGTCAGCTTTTGCTACTTCAACCTTTACTGGTGCTACAGCTTTAGCTACAACTACTTCACCATCAATGCCAGCTTTTCCGCTGAATTTCGCAGTGATATCCCCTTGCGCATCAGCTTTTGTTGATACGTAGAATTTCACCTTGAATTCACGTGTTTTGCCAGTTGCTGCTCCGGGTAGTGCATTTAATTCGATTTCGTTGCTGTCACCTTTGATTTCTGTGTTGAATTTTGCTTTAAGTGCATCTTCAGCTCCTGCTTCAAATCCTTTTACACCGGAAATTTCATATCCTACAACTTTTGCCCATGATGGGAATTCAATTTGTACGTCGCGGTTTGATAACCATGAACCTACTACATTTTCTTTTACTAATACTTCAGCTGTTTTTAAATCTTTTGTATCAGCGTTGTTGCGTCCTGCTACTAATGTTGGAGCTTCGTCTTTCACTGATACTTCTGAGCTGTAATCAGCGTATTTTGCTACAACGATATCCTGGTCTGTAATGCCATCGCCAGATACTTGAATTTCAATATCACCGTAAGTTGCATCTTTATCAGCATTAATTGATAAACCTGAAATATACATTGTATTTAGCTTATCAGTTGCAAGGAATCCATCGCCTACTGTTATTGTTAATTTATTATCTGTAATAGTTACATCATTTGCATCAATTGTCTTATTACCAAGAGTTACTGTTGGTTTTGTTTCCCACTTAAACTTTGTTGGCAATGTTAATGTCACTTTACCAGTTTCCATAGATTTTAATGCTAATTCATCAATGCGGATTGTGCCGATTTCATCGCCATCACCGATTGTTTTCACATCTGATACTGTTGTTGCAGTATCACCATTAGATACGACCGCAAATGTGTATTGACCTGAAGTTAATGTTGATCCTTTTGAATCAAGTGTTACCTTTAATTCACCTTCTGCCCCGTCCACTTCGAAGTACATTGGAACTTTTACTTCAGCTTTAGATAAGTTGGTACGTTCTCCGGCAATTTTTAATTCTAAATCTTGGTCTGTTACTTGTACTACATCAAATTGTGCTCCATCAGTTCCTTTTATTGGATCTGCATATTTTTCTTTTATCCATTTAACTCCTGCTGGTAATGTTAAACGAAATGTATCGTCAGATGCAAAGTTTACATCATCTTCTTTGATGATAATATTATTTGTTGCTGTATCACCTGTTTTATAATCATTATCTACATGTACTACCTTATCTACTAAGTTTGTGCTGTTTGCTGCATTTGCAGTGATTGGCGCTACGATTGGTGCTACCACGCCACCTACTAATGCTGCAGTTGTCATCACGTTAAGAACTTTTTTCATTTTTGGTTGGTTTGACATGAATGAATTCCTCCTGATGTGGTTTTATTATGTTCTCACTTATTTTCTTTTTTTCTATTATAAGTGAGCTTGTTAACTATCCTTAAAACTTACTATACTAGTAAAGCATTTTTGAATCACACATTCAATAGTAACTCATTTCCAGTTCATTTACAGTTCAGCAGGCAACAAGTTACTTCTTCATGTTTGATTCAGTTATCAGCACGTTATTTAAGTTTAATTTAAGCCACTGTCGTGCCTCACAAGTTATATTAAACTACTTTTCTGCGAGACGTTCAATGTCACTTTTCTTCCAGATAAGGATGTTTTTTCTTCTTTACCCTAACCAACTATCTAAATAACCTCTAACTACGATATTCTGCTAATGGAACACAGCAGAAATGGGCTTCCAGTTCCATTAAATTTCTCAAGAATTCATAAGGGATGACACCAAAAATAAAGGAAGAGATCATAACGATCTCCCCCCTCTAGTTTAAAGTATTATTATTTTACAGTTACAGTTTGGTTAGCTTCGTTCCAATCTACTTGTGCACCTAATGCTGTTGCCACTGCACGTAGTGGAAGAACTGTACGGCCATTTACTACTTGTGCTTTTGTATCCATCTTAATTTGTGCACCGTTAACTGTTAAGATGTTGCTACCGATTGTTAATTGGGCAATGCGGTCACCTTTAATAATTGTTACTTGACGTGTTGCTTCATCAAATAGGATGTTGCTTCCTTCAACACCTACAGATTTCGCTACAAAACGAACTGGTAGGTATGTGCGTGAAGCTTCGATGAATGGTGCTACGTCCATTGTTTTTTCTACGCCTGCTTCAGTGTAAGTTGTTTGTCCAACTTTGAATACGACTTCACCTACACGTGCGTTACCGTCTGCTGGTGTTACCACTGTTGCGATTGCTTTCTTCACAACGTAGTTTTTGTCGAATTCACCACTTGTCATATTTTTATCTAAGTCAGCGTTCTGAACTAATGCATTACCGCCCACTTCAACATCAATATCACCTTGTGGAACTGCACGGTCAAGGTCTAACTTTACGCCAGAAATTTGGATTTTACTTGCACGTGTGCTTTCAGAATCGATTGTAAAGGAAAGTACACCGTTATCATAAGAAATTGAATCTTCATCGATGTCTAGGTTGCCTTCAACAACTTTTACTTCTGGCTTCTCGCTGAATTTTACTCCATCAGTTAGACGAAGTTCAACTTTACCATCTTGAACTAACGCACCTTTCGCTGCTTCTGTTACTGTAATATCACCGATAGCTTGGTTTTTAATACCTGTTTTTACGTTAGCTTTAGCGATGTCTACGCTAACTGGTGCTACAGCTTTAGCTACTACTAGATCTCCGTTAATGCCGGCTTTACCGCTGAATTTCGCTGTGATGTCACCTTGTGCATCTGCTTTTGTAGATACATAGAACTTCACTTTCATTTCACGTTTGCCATCACCTGCTGGTAATGAGCTTAATTCGATTTCGTTGCTGTCGCCTTTTGCTACTTCTTTATTAAATGCGTCTTGTAGTGTTGCTTCAGCGTCTGCATCTTTAAAGTTTTTAACTCCAGTTACGTCTACACCTACAACTTTTACCCATGATGGGAATTCGATTTGAACGTCACGGTTTGCTAACCATGAACCAGCGACATCTTCTTTAATAAGAATTTCTGCTGTTTCTAAATCGTCCTTGTCTGTGTTGTCACGACCAGCTACTAATGTTGGCACTTCATCTTCTAATGAAAGTGCAGAGCTATAGTCCGCATATTTTGCTACAACGATATCTTGGTCTGTAATTCCATCACCAGATACTTGTACTTCAATGTCACCATAAGCTGCATCTTTGTCAGCATCGATTGCTAAGCCAGAAATATATAACGTATTTAGTTTAGTTGTTGAAAGATCTGCAGCATCTACTGTAATTGTTACTTTTCTATCGTTATTTGGGTCAACCTCTGCTTTACCGAAGCTTGCAGCAGGTGTTCCAGTCCATTTAAAGTTTGTTGGTAATGTTAATGTCACTTTACCTGCTTCCATTGCACCTAGTGCTAATTCATCAATGCGGATTGTGCCAATGGCATCTCCATCACCAATTGTTTTTACTTCTGAAACTGTTGTTGCAGTATCACCATTAGATACGACTGCAAATGTATATTGGCCTGATGTTAATGATGAACCTTTTGCGTCAAGTGTTACTTTTAATTCTCCTTCAGCTCCGTCTACTTCAAAGAACATTGGAACTGAAACAGATCCTGTACCACTCCAAGTACCATCAACTTTTAATTCTAAATCTTGATCTGTTACTTGAACTACTGCAAATTTTTCTCCATTTTTGCCAGTAAACGTTTTTCCTTCATACTCTGTATCGATCCATTTCACACCTGCTGGTAATGTTAAACGGAATGTATCATTAGTCGCAAAATTCACATCATCTTCTTTGATGATTAGATTATTTGCTGATGCTCCAGTTGGAGTTGAATAATCTGAATCTACATGTAATACTTTATCTACTAAGTTCGTGCTGTTTGCTGCATTTGCAGTGATTGGTGCTACGATTGGTGCAACTACGCCACCTACTAATGCTGCAGTTGTCATCACATTAAGAACTTTTTTCATTTTTGGTTGGTTTGACATGTATGAATTCCTCCTGATGTGGTTTTATAATGTTCTCACTTGTTTTCTTTTTATCTATCATTAGTGAGCTTCTCTACTAACTTCAAAACTTACTATACTAGTAAAACATTTTTAAATCACACATTCAATAGTAACTCATTTCCAGTTCATTTACAGTTCAACAGGCACCAAGTTACTTCTTCATGATTGATTTGTTTTTTAGCACGTATTTTCAGTTCGATTCATGTCACTGTCGTGCCTCACAAGTTATATTAAACTACTTTTCAACTAGACGTTCAACGTCATTTAACTTCCATATTAGATTGATTATTCCTTATAAGGAAATTATAGTAATATTCCATTAGCCAACCAGTAAGTAATTGAACTATCTTTTTGTTTTTAGGCAAGTTTTTTATGGACACAAATAAACATCTGGTCATTTCGGGGAGGTGAGACTATCTTCTTGTTTGTCCGCATAAATTCATGATTTCCAATTGACCACATTAATATTTTCTTTGTCTAATCAAAAAAGAAAGAGACCATTATGATCTCTCCCTTTAGTTTAAAGAATTATTATTTTACAGTTACAGATTGACTAGCTTCGTTCCAATCTACTTGTGCACCTAATGCTGTTGCCACTGCACGTAGTGGAAGAACTGTACGGCCATTTACTACTTGTGCTTTTGTATCCATCTTAATTTGTGCACCGTTAACTGTTAAGATGTTGCTACCGATTGTTAATTGGGCAATGCGGTCACCTTTAATAATTGTTACTTGACGTGTTGCTTCATCAAATAGGATGTTGCTTCCTTCAACACCTACAGATTTCGCTACAAAACGAACTGGTAGGTATGTGCGTGAAGCTTCGATGAATGGTGCTACGTCCATTGTTTTTTCTACGCCTGCTTCAGTGTAAGTTGTTTGTCCAACTTTGAATACGACTT
Source organism: Schinkia acidoalkalinis (assembly GCF_054301215.1). Next base: position 3,743,869 of record NZ_CP182573.1, on the reverse strand, counting down.
CACCTACACGTGCGTTACCGTCTGCTGGTGTTACCACTGTTGCGATTGCTTTCTTCACAACGTAGTTTTTGTCGAATTCACCACTTGTCATATTTTTATCTAAGTCAGCGTTCTGAACTAATGCATTACCGCCCACTTCAACATCAATATCACCTTGTGGAACTGCACGGTCAAGGTCTAACTTTACGCCAGAAATTTGGATTTTACTTGCACGTGTGCTTTCAGAATCGATTGTAAAGGAAAGTACACCGTTATCATAAGAAATTGAATCTTCATCGATGTCTAGGTTGCCTTCAACAACTTTTACTTCTGGCTTCTCGCTGAATTTTACTCCATCAGTTAGACGAAGTTCAACTTTACCATCTTGAACTAACGCACCTTTCGCTGCTTCTGTTACTGTAATATCACCGATAGCTTGGTTTTTAATACCTGTTTTTACGTTAGCTTTAGCGATGTCTACGCTAACTGGTGCTACAGCTTTAGCTACTACTAGATCTCCGTTAATGCCGGCTTTACCGCTGAATTTCGCTGTGATGTCACCTTGTGCATCTGCTTTTGTAGATACATAGAACTTCACTTTCATTTCACGTTTGCCATCACCTGCTGGTAATGAGCTTAATTCGATTTCGTTGCTGTCGCCTTTTGCTACTTCTTTATTAAATGCGTCTTGTAGTGTTGCTTCAGCGTCTGCATCTTTAAAGTTTTTAACTCCAGTTACGTCTACACCTACAACTTTTACCCATGATGGGAATTCGATTTGAACGTCACGGTTTGCTAACCATGAACCAGCGACATCTTCTTTAATAAGAATTTCTGCTGTTTCTAAATCGTCCTTGTCTGTGTTGTCACGACCAGCTACTAATGTTGGCACTTCATCTTCTAATGAAAGTGCAGAGCTATAGTCCGCATATTTTGCTACAACGATATCTTGGTCTGTAATTCCATCACCAGATACTTGTACTTCAATGTCACCATAAGCTGCATCTTTGTCAGCATCGATTGCTAAGCCAGAAATATATAACGTATTTAGTTTAGTTGTTGAAAGATCTGCAGCATCTACTGTAATTGTTACTTTTCTATCGTTATTTGGGTCAACCTCTGCTTTACCGAAGCTTGCAGCAGGTGTTCCAGTCCATTTAAAGTTTGTTGGTAATGTTAATGTCACTTTACCTGCTTCCATTGCACCTAGTGCTAATTCATCAATGCGGATTGTGCCAATGGCATCTCCATCACCAATTGTTTTTACTTCTGAAACTGTTGTTGCAGTATCACCATTAGATACGACTGCAAATGTATATTGGCCTGATGTTAATGATGAACCTTTTGCGTCAAGTGTTACTTTTAATTCTCCTTCAGCTCCGTCTACTTCAAAGAACATTGGAACTGAAACAGATCCTGTACCACTCCAAGTACCATCAACTTTTAATTCTAAATCTTGATCTGTTACTTGAACTACTGCAAATTTTTCTCCATTTTTGCCAGTAAACGTTTTTCCTTCATACTCTGTATCGATCCATTTCACACCTGCTGGTAATGTTAAACGGAATGTATCATTAGTCGCAAAATTCACATCATCTTCTTTGATGATTAGATTATTTGCTGATGCTCCAGTTGGAGTTGAATAATCTGAATCTACATGTAATACTTTATCTACTAAGTTCGTGCTGTTTGCTGCATTTGCAGTGATTGGTGCTACGATTGGTGCAACTACGCCACCTACTAATGCTGCAGTTGTCATCACATTAAGAACTTTTTTCATTTTTGGTTGGTTTGACATGTATGAATTCCTCCTGATGTGGTTTTATAATGTTCTCACTTGTTTTCTTTTTATCTATCATTGGTGAGCTTCTCTACTAACTTCAAAACTTACTATACTAGTAAAACATTTTTGAATCACGCATTCAATAGTAACTCATTTCCAGCTCATTTACAATTCAACAGGCAACTAGTTACTTCATCATGAATGATTTGTTTATCAGCACGTTGTTTAGTTAGATTTAAGTCACTGTCGTGCCTCACAAGTTATATTAAACAACTTTTCAACAAGACGTTCAATGTCATTTTTCTTCCAGTTCAGGGTGATTCTTCTTTACTAAAATAAAAAAGCTGACTCTAGTAAACGACGTAAAATCCACATTACTATGGGATTCCGTCCTTTATGAGTCAGCCTCTCTCAAATCTATTATTCTTTTTATGCTTCCATTCCAACAGCAATTGGATTATCAGTGTATGTAATCCAATCGCTCCAGCTTCCAATATAAAGCCTTACATTTTCAAATCCTAATTCATTCAAGGCAACAATATTTGGACAGGCAGATACTCCAGATCCACAATAAACGATAATTTGATCATCGTTTTTAAAACGCTTGAATCTTTCTTTTAATTCAGCGAGTGGTTTCCACTCGTTTTGTTCATTGATGCAATCTTTCCAGAAATAATTTAAAGCACCAGGGATATGTCCTGCTTTTTTATCAATTGTTTCATTTTGACCTGCATAGCGATCTTCTACTCGAGAATCAATGAGGTATGCTTTTTTTGTTTCAATATTTCCCTTTACTTTTTCCACGCTGCTTAACAGGTTATGTTGAATGCTTGCCTGAAATTCCTTGCGTGGAGCAGAAGGAATTTCATCTGTAACGGGATAACCTTTTTCTACCCATTTACGCATACCACCATCCAAAATATACACTTGGTCATGGCCTAAATATTTAAGTAACCACCAAAAGCGTGATGCCATCATGCCGCCTTGGTCATCGTAGGCGATGACTTTCGTGTTTGCATCAATGCCTGCTGCTCCAAGTTTATCTATAAGACGGTCCAATTCTGGCATTGGATGTCTACCGCCATGTTCTTTTGCTTGACTTGCTAGGTCTTTTTCTAGATCAAAATAAAATGCACCGGAGATGTGTTCTTTTACATATAAACCAAGGCTATGTCCTGGGTTTCCTAAAACAAACCGACAATCGATGATGCGTATTGATGGATCCCCTAGATTTTCATAAAGCCAATCTACATTCACTATATTTTTCAAACTTCTCCACTCCCCTACCATCCTTTTATTTTGCTATTTTTGCAACATACTCCTTCACCATTTCAACTGTAACGAGCTTTCTTACCGGTAAGGAGGTCACAATCCCTCTTTTCCCTAACTCATTCATTTCCTTTGTAACTGCATTAATTTCATCTGTTGAAAATGGCTCCCCTTTTTTACACAATTCTAAAGCTTTTTCTATGTATGCTTCTCTTAGCTGGTCTAACTCTGCAAACCTACTTACTACGTAATGCTGATTTTCAGAATGCTTGCTTATTTCGTGATGTACACTCACTGTCTGTCTCCCCTTTGTTCAATAACTTTCTATTATAATAATTATTTTATATGAAAAAGCTAATATGTACAAAAAACTTTCATAATTTTAATATTCACCAAAGATGTCAAACTTCCTCTAAAAAATTGGAGGATTATCAATTTTTAAAGCGAAAAATATTATATAACAGTATTAATAAAGTGATTTTTGTAATAGTTGCACAAGTTTTTTTACTAGTAAAGGGGATATGTATACATGAAAGTCGGTTTTATTGGACTTGGGAATATGGGTTTACCAATGGCAAAAAATTTAGTAAAAGCAGGTTATGATGTAGTTGGGAAAAATCGCAGCAACGGGAAAGAAGATCTTTTTACCCAAGCAGGCGGTAAGATTGGAATGTCCGTTGCCGAAATGGCTAGGGAGCTCGATGTGATTTTAACTTGCCTTCCACTTCCTGTCGATGTTGAAAATATTTATTTCGGTGAAGAGGGTTTAATTGAAAACGGCCATGAAGGCTTAATTTTAGTGGACCATAGTACGGTTGCACCAGGGTTAAATGAAAAAATTGCAAAGGCTGCTAGTGCAAAAGGCATTGAGTTTTTGGATGCACCGATCAGCGGCGGAAATTTCGGTGCAGCAGATGGTACATTGACAATTATGGTTGGCGGAAAAAAAGATATTTTTGATAAAGTCCTCCCGCTGTTTAATGTGATGGGAGAAAATATTTATCATATCGGAGATACTGGCAGTGGCTCTGTTGTTAAGCTGATTAATAATTTAATGGTAGCATTCCATACACAGGCCGTGAGTGAAGCTGTTACGTTAGGCAAAAAAATGGGAGTTGACCTAGATCTGCTATTTACTATTTTGAATAATAGCTATGCTCAAAGCCGTATTTATGACCGCCATTATAATAATTTTATTGCGAAAAACCAATTTGAAGCAGGATTTGCGATTAAGCTATTGCATAAGGATATGCGGCTCGCTGAGGAAATGGCAGATAGTGTAAATATGGAATTGCCGATTGGAACACAGTTGACGGATATTCTTAAAGATGCTATTGAAAATGAGCTTGGCGAAGAGGATATGTCTGCACTGTATGTGTTATTGAATAAAAAATTATCTAAATAAATGAAAAGCCAAATGACAAAATCAGGCCACAATGTCCAAAACATTGTGGCCTGATTTATAAAAGTTTACGTTAAAAACGGAATCCGCACCATATCAAAAGGTGTTGCTAATCCGAGCAATTCTTCATCTGAATGTCCATTTTCAGTAATTAATACCGCCTCTAGCCTTGTGGCAAAGGTATCGAAATGGTTTAAAAACTTTTCACGAACATCGTAAATCGTTTGGTCCTTGTTCATAAAGATATAATTTCTTTTAATTTTTTCAAAAGACATGACATCGCCTAAATTGGCATCTAAACAATTTTCGACCGGGCCTTTGTCAATGTTTTGGGAAATCCACATCGTAATTCCTTGGTTTGTTAAAAGTCCGGCAAACTTCTCGTTATCGTAGACTGGGAATTGGGAATAGCCATGTTTTTTAATCGTTTTTAACACTTCAGTTAAATGATCTGACTTTTGAAATGTTTTTACCTTGCGGGCAAAAAACGGAATAATTGTTTTTGGTTTTGATAATTCGGCAGCAATTTTTTCAACTAATTCAACTACTGAAAGATGGGGCTCAGCAATCGTTAAAGCCGGATAGTAACGACCGTGGACAATTGCATTTCTAAGCTCGGACAATTCCTTCAAGTCATCTTTATAGGCCATGATTAAACCGTTTTTTTTCTTTGCCATATCGACTAAACGATAAAACGGAACATGACCACGGGCATCTACTATTTTTTCGATTTCACTGGAAATCGTATTAAATGCACTTATAAAACGCTCTGAATTTTTGTAGTCTTCATTGTTTGCTTCTACCATGTTCAGCTTCCCCTTGTGTATTAGTGTATGGAAGGCAATAGTCCGTATAAGTACTTTACCAAGCGCTCTATCCTTATACGGACTATCTTCATCTATTCATCCAAAGCTAGCAATCTTATAAACTCTTAAATAATTGCTTGAATTTGCGCCTTTGCACTTTCTAACTTTTCAATATCAATCGTTTCTGATAGTGCTGCAAAATAGCCATCAAAATAATCATCCACTTCTACTGTAACTCCAGTAATAACCTCTCCTACATGCTGTTGTAAATAGGACTGGTAAACATCTCCAAATTGGGCCGTCTGCTGTTCGATATAAGAATGTACAGGCTCTTTCAGTAAGCGTTCCAACTCTTCCTTCATTTTCATCTTACCGCCTTGTTCGAAGAAGGATTTTGGCCCTTTAAAGATGGATAACACAGATTTAAAAGGATCACGTGATAGATTTTCAAACGCATTCGCAAACTCCATTGTTTCAAAGTGACGCGCTTCAATTGGTAACAATGGAATCGGATGAATACCATCTATCATGGATTCAACATTCACATGTACTTCTTTTAACAATTTGTTTAGATGGTTTTCGACCCTGAGTGATGTCGCCCGCATCTCTTGTGATAAGTCAAAGCCGATACTTACAACAAGTTCATCCAAGCAGCCTTGAATGGCCTTTTTCAAGTCACGTCCATCATCCCGAAGTGAGGATGGATTAAAGGCTTCATTATAAAAATCATTAAAGCGGAAGAAAATACGTTGAGCGACATAATATAGCAGCTCTTCGATTTCCTGTGCTAATGAGCGCTCCTCAACTTTAAACTCTCTAGCCTGAAGATGATCAAGCATTTGCTGCTTTGCTTGTTCGGCCTTAAGACGTTTTTGTTGTTTTACTTCATCGCTTTCTTTTGCAGTCATAATAATATTAGTAAGTGAAGCAACAGAGCGCTTCAAATCTTCATGTGCTGTTTGAATCGAAATTTCCACTAAGTCATTCATAATAAAGGAGTGGAATGCCTGTTCAAATATATCAATTTTCGATTCTCCAGAAACAGGTTGACCTTCCTTCGTTTGCAGCTTTTCATCAAGCGCAAGCTTACTAGATAACGGATAAATCCTCGGGAAGCGAATGCCGAATTTCTTCAACTCATCGCCAACATAATCAACTACTATTTTTAATTCTTCTTCAGACTTTGCTAAGTCAGCGGCATTCACGACGAAGAACATCTTGTCCATTTCAAAAGCTTCCTTAACACGGCCCAGTTGAATTAAAAACTCGCGGTCTGCTCTAGAGAAGGCATGATTGTAATACGTTACAAACAAAATGGCATCGGCATTTTTGATGTATTCAAAAGCAACTCCAGTATGGCGCGCATTTATTGAATCAGCCCCCGGCGTATCTACCAATGTAATCCCTTGCTCTGTCAATGGGCAATCATAATAAAGCTCAATCCATTCAACAAAACATGATTTTTCTTCTTTGGCAACATAATCTTCAAAGGCTTTCAAATCGACCGTTAAGATTTCGCCTAAATGTTCGGCAATAAAATCATAGCCGATATGAACTGCCTTCAAAAACGAATAGTGCGGCTTCTCCTTCGGATCGTTTCCTTCATATGATAATGAATTGATGACGGAAAGAGCATCCTCCATGGAATGGCATTTCTTTTGGAATAACGCAAGGGACTGCTCCACATCTTTAAAGATTTGCTCTTTCGTTTTGATTTTTACCAAAACCGTTCCATGTGGATGTTCCTTACTTGCCGGCAATATTTTATTAATGGTTGCTGTTGTTGGATTCGGAGAAACAGGCAATAGTTTTTCACCAATCAACGCATTGGCAAAAGATGATTTTCCAGCACTGAAAGCTCCAAATAAAGCTACTGTAAAACGATGATCATGCAAGCGATTGGCTTTTGCCGCCATATCACTAGCAAGTGTATGAATACCCTTAATTCCATTTAAGGAACCAATGGCTGTTTTCAATTTATTTACTGTTTCTTGCAAACGTTCTTTAACATTAAAGCTTTCACTTGAAAGAACTGGCTCGTTTACAACATTTTCAACAATTTGAACTTGCTGCTCATCCACTTCAGTTTTAGTCTCTGTTGATTCTTTTTGGACCATTTCCATTTGCTTTATTTCGATTGTTGGTTTAACTTGTTTAAATTGCTTTAACCAGGTATCCGTTTTTTCCAAAACATTAGACTCAAGCGGCTCAGACAAAAGATTTAACAAAGCATTCTCTAGATGATCTCTTTTCTGTTGCAGTCCCTTTAATCCATCAACCGCCTGTTTATATTGAGTATAATTAGCTAATTTAGCTTCGACTTCAGTTAATTCACGGTCAATCACGGCATTAATGAAAACTGCGCCTTCCTCAAACTTATCCATCGCCCGATTTCTATAGAGGCGTTTGATCTCATTGGAAACATCATTTGTATAATTTAAAATATATTCACCGGTTAAGCCCGCGCCTTTTTTAATGGCGCCTTCCAACAAATCCGGACCAAACTCTACTGTTAATTCTTCAAAAATAGTATTTATAAACGCTTCATTTTCAATATTATTTTCCTTGAAAAATTTCACAGTAAAATCTTTCAGATGCCAATCAAGCTGTGCTTCGACTTGTTTTTTAATACTTTCATAAAAAGCTTGTAATCTAGCTTTTCTTTCTTCTTCCGTTTTCTTTTTGGAGAATAAGAATCCTACTTTAAAGTCCGTCTGACATGCCTCTACAAATGAATGACCCAAATCCCTTGTAGTTGCCGGCATTAAATAGGCATTATCCATAATCTTCTTAATTCCAGTGCCAAATTGTTCTTTCAGATGATCTTTTTTATACAGTAACGTCTCTTTCCTTGTATCGAGCTCAGCCACTTCTTGAAGAACCCGCTTCCGCTCATTTTCTTCTAAATCATCTAATTGCGATTCAAACTCCTGACGATCTTCCTCATGTTCATGATCAAAGTACTGCAAGTGATCTTCAATCAGCGGTCTAGAAGAATTTATGACATTGTTAAGCAAGAGTTCATCTTTATTATCAATTTGATTTTTCAAAAATTGCTCAAGCTTACTGTATTCGTTCAGTGGATGGTTTAAATCTTTAAGCGATGTAAAGAATAAACCATCAATATTTACGCCCCAGCTTTTAAATGCCTCAATGACACTGGTTCTATAAGAAGCAAAGCTTAATTCAGCTTCATTATGCTTATCAATCATATTAATGACTAAATAGACTGGCTTTTCCCTGTCCTTTAATGTCTTTGTAAACGAAAAATTTAGTTCAGATTGAACATGGTTATAATCCATTACATATAAAACGATATCTGCTAAATGGAGGGCGGATTCTGTTGAGATGCGATGCGCATCATCAGTGGAATCAATCCCCGGTGTATCCATAATAGAAACACCTTCTGGAAGCGTGATATCTTCATCGCTAATTTCAATTGCTTCTACATTTTCTCCATCTTTGGCAAAGCTTTTTACGACGTCATAATCATAGGGTGCTGGAAATTCAACGGGAGCACCTTCTTTATAGTAAACCCTCGCATAGCTTTTCCCTTTTTTAATTTTAACGAGGTTGGCACTCGTCGGAATCGGGCTCGAAGGTAGTACTTCTTTACCCATAAAGTAATTCATCATTGTCGACTTTCCCGCAGAAAAGTGACCACAAAATGCAATCATAAATTCATTGCTTTTTACCTTTTCAACAAGCTGCTTTACTTTTTCAGCGTTGTCTGTGTCTCCTTTTTCCTGTAATTCTAGATAAAGTGCAGCTAAACGATTCATTTCTATCATAGTTGGTATTTTTCCTCTCATTATTATGCAACATTGCTTTTTTATTTTATGTTATCAATTGTCGGGCAATTGCTCAATTATTTTTCACAAAAAGGAAGAAATTTGTCGTACAAAAAAGACACGAAGAGCGTCACTATGCTACTCTATCATGTCTTAAAATTTTTTCAATATTGAATCATAAGTATGTAAAAAACAAGCCTACCCATCCACCAACAAAATTTATCTAATGAGAACGTGTCCGCGGGTCGACTTTGCGCAGAATATAATACATAAGAAAACCACAACTTATAAATGTAGCTGAAATAAAGGCGAATACCATTTCACAACACCACCCATTCCATTTAATACCACACTGATAGTGATAATTATTATCATTATCCCGATACTTTTATATTATCACCATTGATACCCATTTTCAATAAAATTATCGAAATCGTTTACATCTTGTCCGAGATTTCTATTATAGACGTTCCCTCGTCGGCGCAAATCTGGAACGGTGGTGAAATACGGCTTTATAATCAGTTTCCCTTATTAGTGCCTTTTCCTCAATTGGGATTCGTATGCTTAAAACAATCATATTTAATAAAGTGAAAATAAGCGCTGTCCAAAAGGCATTAAACATGAGCGGAATCACCAATAGTTCAATAACAACTACCAAATAATTGGGATGGCGAATGAATTTATATGGTCCCTTTGAAATGATATTTACATTTGATACGATGATAATTTTTGTATTCCAGAAACGGCCTAAAGACAATAAACTCCAAACCCGTAAACTTTGTGCCAATGTAAAAAATAGTAAAAACAAAATCCATAATGCTGAAAGCGATTTTTCTAATAAAACCACCTCCATCATTAATGAAACAAAAAACAGAACATGGACAAGAACAATATATTTATAATGCCCATTTCCGACTTCATATCCACCATTTGCTTTCATCCATTCTTCATTTTTCTTGGCAATTCGAAGTTCAACAGCCCTTTGTAGGATAACCAATGAAACAAAAATGATAAAAAACATACAATAATCCCTCTATTCCCAACGTAATAATAAAAATTCAGAACTAAAACCCGGCCCAACTGCACAAGCCAACCCTAGTTCCCCTTGACGCGCCCGACTTTCTAAAAATTTTTTTAGAACATAAAAAATCGTCGCCGAAGACATATTCCCGTAATTCGATAATACTTCCAGAGGAATCTTGATTTTATCGGGAGGTAACCGCAAGGCATCAACATAGGCTTCCAATACTTTTTTACCACCGGGATGTGCAACAAAGTGATGAATCTCCTTTAAAGATTGGTTTTGCTCAATCATAAATTTTTCAACACTATCGCGCACCCATGTACGCACAATCGATGGAATATCTCTTGAAAAAATAACAAAAAGGCCCTCATCCCTTACATCCCACCCCATTACGTTTTCAGAATCGGCCATTAACGTTGATTGAGTCGCAAAAATAGCCGGTAGATATTGATTGTCATTTTTTCTTATGAGGGCAGCCTCTGGTCCACAAACCAAGGCACAGGCCACACCATCCGCAAATAATGAGGTTCCCACTAGATTGCTTTTAGAGTGATCATCCTTTTGAAAGGTTAAACTGCAAAGCTCCACACAAAGAACAAGAACCTTGGCTTTTGGATATGCTTTGCAATACTCAAAAGCTCTAGCAAGTCCGGAAGCTCCTCCAGCACAACCTAACCCCCAAATAGGAATACGCTTACAATGCTCTTGAAATGGCAATTTATTCATGATTCTAGCTTCAATACTTGGAGTAGATAAACCACTGGAAGAGATAAAGAAAATAGCATCAATTTCTTCATAGGGAACTTGTTTTTCTAGACAGGTTGGATTTTCTAGACATTCCTTTATGGCGCTAACTCCAAATTGGACGGCTTTTTCGATAAAAATATTATTTTTTTCTGCAAATGAATGTTCATCATAAAACCATTCAAGTGGCATCGAAAAATACCGCTCCTTTATTTGCCCGTTTTCAAAAACTTTTAATAAGCGCTCTATTTCCTGAAAAGAATTTTGAAACATTTCTCTAGCAAATTGAACGGTTGCTTCTTGTGTCAGTTTATATGGAGGTATACAAAGACCTACTGATGCAATCTTAGCCATAAATGATCCTCTTCTTTCGTTCATTTACTAGCTATAATTTCCAATAACTGATTTTTTTAGACAAAAAAAACCTCTCTAGAATAGAGAGGCTGATAAACGGTTTCTAGATAGAATACCGACGTTTTGAAGGTTTGTTGTGCAGTTTTATTATAACCGATTTATAAAAGTATTACATTGTAAAAATTTTGCAATGTAATTAAAAATTAGTGAATGTTATAGATTAGTAATTTACTCCTGCTGTTTTTATGATATCATGTACCTATTCACGAATACATACGATGTATCGCAAAATGAGGTGGTTACACTGTCTATTGGAGAGAAAATTACTCATGTACTAAATGGAACAATCGAATCAGTTAGAGGAATTATCCCTACTACACTTAGCATAGGAAAACCTTCGCTTATGACTGAACCCTTGGAGCAAACTGAGATTGGCGTTCTTATCGGAATGGTGGGCCACGTTAGAGGGCGATTAGTAATTGAAAGTAAAGCGAATATTTTTGGAAAAATTGGAGAAATCATGTTTGGAATGCCTCTAGAAGGAGAAATGCTGCAATCATTTACAGGTGAACTTGGAAATATGCTTGCGGGGAATCTATGTACAATTGTTGCACAACAAGGCGTAGACATCGATATTACTCCACCAACAGTGATGGTTGGAGCTTCCAAACTTTATGGATTTGAACGTGCCTTTCGTGTACCGGTGGAAATAAATGAACTTGGCGAACTCCAAATTATTTTAATGGTAGAAGGAAAATAGAAACCAACGTTGAAACCAAGAGAGGCTGAATATGATCATTATGTCAGCCTCAAATGGTCAAGGACAACCTTTAAAGGTTGGCTCCGTTTCGCTTCGAAAAATTCTTTCCTGAAGGGACAGCCCTTTTCTTCTAGTCTCCGTTCTATCGATTCCATCGGAAAAGCATCTGGATGAAGTTTTTCATTTACTTCATCCCATTGTAACGGTGTCGCAGCCAGTGCATCGTCATTTCCTCTTAAAGAATAGGGAGCGACAATTGTTTTACCTTCCGCGTGCTGAATATAATCTACGTATAATCTATTCCCTCGTTTTGATTTTAGTCTTTCCGTTGTAAACCAGTTTGGCTCTTTTTCAACTAAATATTGGGCAACAAAAGCAGTAAAAACCCTCGTATCCTCGTAAGTAAATGTGTCATCTGGTAAAGGAATATAAATTTGCAGTCCTTTATTTCCAGACGTTTTCACGAAGGATTTTAAATGTAATTTATTAAACACTTCTTTTAACAAAAAGGCGGCCTCTACAGCAAGTTTGAAATCTCTGCGTGAAGGTGGATCCAAATCAAACACAATTTCCGATGGTTTATTTGAATGAATAGTAGAAAATGGTATATGGTATTCTATGGCGGATTGATTCCCCAGCCATAATAAAGTTGCCTGATCTTGGCAAATAATAAAATCTGTATCGTCTTCATGAAATGACTGAACAAAGTCCGGGGCGTAATCTGGACAATTTTTCTGGTAAAACTTTTCTTTTTGAACGCCATCAGGGAAACGAATCGTTGTTAATAAACGGTCTTTTAAATAAGGAAGCATGTAAGGAGAAACAACAGACAAATAATTTAAAAAATCAATTTTACGAATCCCCCGGGACGGCCATAGTACTTTTGTTATATTTGTCAGTTGGACACACTTGTCCGCTATAACAAGTTCATTGATTGCTTCCGTGCTTCTTCCCATGTACATGCCTCCCATGTTAAATCTAATCGAAACCGTGAAAACCGAGGTTGTCTGATTTTGTCCTTGTACCAATCAAGAAAATACAATTCAACACAAATACTTGGCTTTATATAAATAAACTGGGAGTCCTCCTTCACCGCATTTGCCTTGATAATTTTTTGTAAGGCTAATATTTCCTCTTCACTCATTCCGTTAAGAAATAAGCCTGCATCAAAAATGGCGCCACCTTTGAGCAATCCGACATGGAAATATCCATTTTGTTTCTCAAAAGAAAGGATAAAGAAATTCGCATTTCGCCAATTTTTTACTTTCAGCCAATTCAATGTCCTGCTTCCTTCAACCCACGTGCTATTTATCCGCTTTGCTACAATCCCTTCCCCGTTTTCAAAGACAATTTTCCTCCAAATTTCCTCACTACTATTAAAAAATTGAATATTCTTTAGTTTGGAATCATACCCTGGTTTTCCATTGCAATGCAACTCTATTTCATTAAAAACATCCAATAGAGATTCTTTTCTTTTTTGCAAAGGTTTTTCCATAATAGGAACACCGCTGATCATAAGTAAATCAAAAGCGATAAAATGGGCAGGAAAATCGTTTGCTAATGTCAAAATCTTGCTTCCATTTTTTGAACGCCCCCTAATTTGAATTTTTTCGAAGCTGGCCCGGTATTGTGATTCTAATATAACAATTTCTCCATCTAACACTAAAGGAAGATGGTATTTTAGAATATCAATTTTCGCTCTTATATCCTTCGTAATTTCCGGAAACGCGTTGGATATGTTCTTCAAGTTTCTACTTATAAGTTCAATACGATCTTCATAAAGGTAAAGTAAAGCTCGAAAGCCATCGTATTTTGCCTCATATACCCAGTCGGACCCCTCTGGTATACTTTCTACTAATGTTGGCAGCATCGGCCTTAATGTTACCATTGAGCTTTCACCTCAACTCCCCTCAGCTCGTTTTTTTCTTCCTTACATTCAGCGTTTTCTTTTTCCTTGGCGCTTCCTCCTGATTGCGATTTGGTATGATTGGTTTTGTTTGATCAATACTAGCCTGTAATGCTGCCATTAAATCTACTACATTTGATTTCGTTGCTTCCTTCGGTATCGTAATATCCTCGTCAGAAACCTTTGCTTCGATTAATTCCATTAATGCTGATTGATAATCATTCGTATATTTTTCTGGTACAAACGGTGTTGTCAGTTGCTCAATAAGCTGGGTTGCCATATCCATCTCTTTTTGTTCGACTTTTATGTCCTCGTCAATCCCCGGCACCTGTTCAAGATGACGAACTTCATTGGGATAAAAAATAGTTTCAAGTAATAAGCCATTTTGATAAACTCTTACGGCCGCTAAGCTTTCCTTAGAACGGATTGTAATTTTGGCAAGTCCAATTTTTCCGGTCTTGTTCATTGCCTGTTTTAACAAGTGATATGATTTTAGGCCATTGTCTTGCGGGCCGAGAAAGTAGGACTTTTCAAAGTAAATCGGATCAATTTCTTCCAACTTGACAAAATCAATAATTTCTATTGTTTTATTGCTTTCTGGAGCAATTTCTTTAAGCTCTTCATTTGAAATCACAACAAATTTCCCTGGCTCGTATTCATACCCCTTGATCACTTCATCATTTTGAACTTCACGATTACAAACAGGACAAACTTTTTCATACTTAATTGGACTATGGCACTCTTTATGAATCGAGCGAAAGCTAATATCTTTGTTTTCGGTTGCCGCAAATAAATTAATCGGTATATTAACTAAACCAAAGCTAATGGAACCTTTCCAAATCGTATGCATCTGCTATCCACTCCTACGTTAAAATTCACAACTTTCGCCCATAATAGCGAAAGTTGATGTTCTTTCTTATACTATCCACGAGAAAAGGTTTACATTCTGATAGTAAAAAAAGACATTCTATAGATAGAATGTCTCATTCATTGTTCTCTTTTTCAGTTTCATCTAGTTTTTCATACCCATCGACAATCACATCTAATTTGCCTGTTTCTGGATTAATAACTAGACCGTGGACAGGAACTTCTTTGGGAAAAAGCGGATGATTGCGAATTAGGCTTACAGATTCTTCGACACTCTCACCGACGTTAGAAAATCCTAATAACCATCGGTCAATATCGATTCCAGCATGACGTAAAATATCAACTTTTTCACTTGAGATGCCTCTTGAAATCGCTTCATCCAATATATGATCTGCTGATAATCCCGTCATCCCGCAGTCATGGTGACCAACAACATATACTTCCTCTGAATGTAATGAATAGACGGCAACCAATATGCTTCTCATAATACTACCGAATGGGTGGGATACAAGTGCTCCAGCATTTTTAATAATTTTTGCATCGCCATGTTTTATATTCATAGCTTTTGGCAAAAGATCTGTCAACCTAGTATCCATACATGTTAAAATGACCATCTTTTTGTCTGGATATTTTGTTGTTTTAAACTGTTCATATTCCTTACTCTGAACAAACTGTTCATTGTGCTCTAAAATTTCCTGTAATCTTTTCATATAAATAAAAATCCTCCTTAACCAATGAACTTACTTTTTATACTTTTTCCTATAATTACTATCCAAATAACATTTTTCCTGTTATTTCCTTCTTTATTTTAAACGCAATTTTTGAAAAAAAGAAAGGGAATATTTCACTTACTTTTTCACAATCTGTTCACAACTTTTTCATAAAAAAACCTACTGTATCAATATTTTAACAGTTTCCACTATATCAATAGTTTTTATATTACTTGTGAACGTTTTGTGAAAAATGTCAAAATGTGATGGATTCGATTTGTTTCTTTTGTAATATAAAAGCATAATGTAAGTTTTACTTCATAAACCAATTTCTTGGAAGGGATGTGATGAAATGGCAAAACTTGAAACGCATCGTAAGACTGAAGTAGAGGATTCAGGTTCATTAAAGGGCACTTTGCTATCAGTAGGTATTCTCGGACTTATTCTTCTTGGTACTTGGATTGGAATTTTTAATTTATTCTTATCACGTTAATAGACTATTTGAAAGGAGTTATCAGAATCCATGCACATTCATAAGTATGAAAAAATTTGGTTGCTATTCGGGATTGTATCACTGCTTGCATTCACAATCACAATTGGAGTAAGTGCATTTTACATGGGAAATCAACCGCCAAGCTGTCTGGTTACAGTTGACCCAGCTAAAGTGAAAACAACAGCACCATTTGATAAACCCGGACTTAAGCAGGTTGGAGAAAAGGAATACGAATTAGTTGTAGTTGCTTCTGCGTTTAACTACGATGTTGGACCAGATAAGGTAATTAAAATCCCTGTTGGTTCAAAAGTAAACTTTATTGGTACTACACTAGATGTTATCCATGGTTTTGAAGTAGCAGGTACAAATGCAAATATGATGTTAGAGCCTGGTTATATTAACACAGTTGAAACTACTTTTAAAAAGCCTGGAAAATATACAATCGTATGTAATGAATATTGTGGTCTTGGTCACCACTTAATGTTTGCAACTGTGGAGGTGGTTGAATAATGAAAGGCATCGCTAGTATTAATAGTAAAGACGCAAAGCTTACGATGGCGCACCTTTACGTTGCATTTATCGCTTTATTTCTAGGTGCAACAGCAGGTTTGCTTCAAACGCTCGTACGTTCAGGTAAAGTAACCTTACCTGCCGGCATCACTTATTATCAAGTTCTTACAGTTCATGGTGTACTATTAGGTCTTGTCTTAACTACTTTCTTTATTATCGGATTTATTGAAGCATCACAAAGTAAAGTTTGTGGAACATACTCAGCGGGTGAACGCCGCACTGCTTGGATTGGTTATTGGATGATGACAATTGGTGTTGCCATTACTGCAACATTCGTATTACTTGGTGAAGGTTCTGTCCTTTATACAATGTATGCACCTTTAATGGCCCATCCACTACATTACATCGGTTTAACACTTGTTGTCGTAGGTAGCTGGGTAGAAGGTTTTGCAATCTTCCATCGCCATGCACGTTGGAAAAAAGAAAACCCTGGGCAAACTTCACCGCTTTTAAGCTTTATGGGTGTAGCTACCATGATTCTTTGGTTAGTAGCTTGCTTAGGTTTAGCAACAACTGTTTTAGTACAAATTATTCCTTGGTCTTTAGGACTTGTTCCAACAATTGATATTTTAATCAGCCGTACATTATTCTGGTATTTTGGTCACCCGTTAGTATATTTCTGGTTACTACCTGCTTACATGACTTGGTATGTAATTATACCTAAAATTATCGGTGGTAAAATCTTTAGTGATTCATTAGCTCGTCTTTCTTTCGTATTATTCTTGTTATTCTCAATGCCAGTTGGATTCCACCATCAATTGCTTGAGCCAGGTATTGATCCATTCTGGAAATATTTACAGGTTGTATTAACTTATTTAGTAGTAATTCCGTCATTAATGACTGCATTCTCATTGTTCGCAACATTTGAAATGCGTGGACGTGAATTAGGTGCTACAGGTATTTTCGGTTGGTGGAAAAAGCTCCCTTGGAAAGATGCTCGTTTCCTAGCTCCATTCATGGGTATGTTATTATTCATCCCTGGTGGCGCCGGCGGTATTGTTAATGCATCTCACCAAATGGACCAAGTTGTTCATAATACGATTTGGATTACAGGTCACTTCCATTTAACGGTTGCATCAGCATGTGCTTTAACATTCTTTGGTATTACATTCTGGATGGTACCATCTATTACAGGTCGTAAACTAACTACAAAAATGAATAAATTTGCACTTATCCAAACTTGGTTATGGACAATCGGAATGGTATTTATGTCATCAGCAATGCACGCGGCTGGATTATTCGGAGCACCACGTCGTTCAGCTTTCTCAACATATGCCGGCAACGAAGATTCCCTAGCTTGGATTCCTTACCAAATTGCCCAAGCAGTTGGCGGAACGTTATTGTTCATTGCTGCGTTATTAATGGTTATCATCTTTATCAACCTTGCCTTCTTTGCTCCAAAAGGAGAAGAAGAATTCCCTGTTGGTACCGTTCATGAGAATGCTGAAAAAGTACCAGTGGTCTTTGATAACTTCAAAATTTGGATTGCAGTAACATTTGTATTAATCTTATTTGCTTACACAATCCCATTTGTAGATATGATTACAAATGCACCTCCAGGATCACCTGGTTATACTAATGTTATCGGACGTCAATAAGAAATTCCATGAAATTAATCACAAGGGGCTACACCCACAATAAAATATTTTATTGTGGGGTGTAGCCCCTATCGTTTTTTATAGTTGATAAATACTTGCGTATTTTTCCTCAAGATAGTTAATTAAATAGTCTGGATTCAATCCTTCTCCAGTAACATCCTGTAGGATTTCAAGCGGCTTTTTTAATTTGCCATATTGATGAATATTCTTTGTTAGCCATTCTTTAATTGGCTGCAAATTCCCGGACTTCAATAATTCATGGTAGTTTGGAAGTTCTTTTAGCATTGCTGCTCTAAATTGAGCTCCATAAATATAGCCTAATGCATAAGATGGAAAATATCCAAAGCTGCCACCTGCCCAATGGACATCCTGAAGTACCCCTTCTCCATCATGTTCAGGTTTGACCCCTAAATACTCTTCCATCTTCTGATTCCAAATCGCCGGTAAATCCTTTACCGCAATTTCATCATTAAACAACCCTTTTTCAATTTCATAACGTACCATAACATGAAGCGGATAGGTTAATTCATCGGCTTCAATACGAATTAAGGATGGCTTTGATTCATTAATTCCTTTATAGAAATCGTCCATTGATACAGCATCAAATTGCCCATTCCCATATGTTTTTATTTTTTCATAAAAGTAGTCCCAAAAGTGATAGTCCCTTGCGATGTAGTTCTCCCAAAAAAGTGATTGCGATTCATGAATCCCCATTGATGTACCTTCACATAGTGGTGTCCCGATTAAATCTTTGGATATGTTTTGTTCATACAAGGCATGACCGCCTTCATGAATCGTTCCGAAAACAGCAACCCTAAAGTCGCTTTCAACATATTTCGTTGTCACCCTTACATCGCCTGGATTTAAAGTAATTTCGAATGGATGAACGGTTTCATCAAGTCGCCCCGCTTCGAAATCATAGCCCATTTGCTTTAAAACCTCGATACTGAAAGCTTTTTGCTGCTCTTTAGGAAATGTTTGAAATAAAAAGCCTGTCTTTGGTTTGTTTTCAGACTTCGCAATTTTCTGAACGAGCGGTACAATTCGATCACGTAATTTTGCAAAGGTTTCATCTAAAATCGCTACCGTCATCCCAGGTTCATACTCATCCAATAATATATCGTAGTTATTACCACCTTCTTTTACAGGTCCCCAGTAACCAATAAACTTTTTATTAAATTCAACCAATTTTTCTAAATAAGGACGAAACATTTCAAAATCAGCTTTATCCTTTGCTTCTTCCCACACTGATTCCGCTTTTGATTGCAGGATGACATATTCCTTATATTCTTCCTTCGGAATTTTTGTGTTGCGGTCATAGTCCATTTTACACTCTTCAACTGCTTTTTTCGTAATTTCAGAAAGGTCCTCTACGTTTTCCAAGCTTGAAATGAAGTTTGCCATTTCATCTGAGATCGACATTTGGAAAACTTCCTGTGAAATCATTCCAACCACTTCAGAACGTTGTTCAATCCCTTTTTTCGGCGCGCCTGTTCGCATATCCCAAAAAATTAAATTCAGTGCTTCATTGTAGGCCATCATTTTTTTTACGTACTCTAAAAATTCAGCTTCTGTCTTTTTTACTGATTGTTCCATCATCATGCCCCCATTTTCAATAGTCTGATTCCATATAGATGAAATTATAGTTCATTTTGATTTCAAAATATATTTTTATGCATTCTACCATTATAGGCAGGTTGCTAACAAATTATCATCTGCACGAATTAATTCTTCGAATGATTATATTGTAAATATATGTTAATGATAATAATAAAATATGATTGAGAGGGATGTTTATGCTGGAAGCAGCTGATATTGCCCTATTTATGGTGAAGGATATTGCTCAAATTATAGCGGGAATGGCTTTATGTGTAGGATTTTTTTCATTTCTTGCCTATACATATGTAAACATGCTGCGGTAAGAGCCTCTAGGCAGGGCCCCTACCGCTGCAGACCTTTGGTCACGCCACCTGAGGTTATGCTCTAGGTGGTCGTTTACCCCAATATTGAAAATAATTTGTTTGAATGAATCCATTGAACAGCTTTCTTTTTTTCGTTGCCTCTTTACCATATAATTTTTCAAAATCCGGGTGGGATGTCAGCATATAGATAGACCAAGTGTCATATGGTGCAAACGCCTTGCCCATGTCTTTATACATTTGCTCGACTACTTCTTTTTCTCCGAGCCGCTCTCCATATGGTGGGTTGCCGATGATGACGCCATATTCCTTTTTCGTTGTAAAATCTTTAACCTGCATTTGTTTAAATTGAATAGCATCAGCAAAGCCTGCTTCCATAGCATTTCCTTTTGCCATTTCCACCATTTTGTGATCTATATCAGAGCCAATGATATCTAAAGCTTGGTCATATTTAGCTAAATCCTCCGCCTCTTGAAAGGCGTTGTCCCAATGTTTCTTTTCAATCCAATGCCAATCTTGTGAAACAAATTCGCGGTTGAATCCTGGAGCAATGTTTTGTCCAATGAGAGCCGCCTCAATTGGAATTGTACCTGAACCACAAAACGGATCGACAAATGGCCGATCTGGTGTCCAATTTGTGAGCATTACAAGGGTTGCTGCCAATGTTTCTTTTAACGGTGCCACACCTTGGTCGGCACGATATCCACGCTTATGCAGGCCTATGCCGCTAGTGTCAAGTGTCAGCGTTACTATATCCTTTAGCAAAGCCACTTCAATCCTAAATAATGGCCCTTGTTCATCAAACCAGCTTGTCCGATGGTAATGTTGTTTTAGATTTTCAACAACTGCCTTTTTGACAATAGCCTGACAATCCGACACACTAAAAAGCTTCGATTTAACCGACTTGCCGATTACTGGAAATTCGGCGTCTTCAGGAATAAAATCTCCCCAAGGCAGTGCCTTTGTTTTTTCAAATAATTCATCAAAGGTCGTCGCTTTAAATTCTCCGACTTTTAATTTGACCCGGTCTGCCGTTCTAAGCCAAAGGTTAGCCCTGCAAATGGCCAAAGGGTCTGCCTCGAATGTTACCTTCCCATTGTCCACCGTTACATTCTCATATCCTAAATCTCTTACTTCCTTTGCAACTAAAGCTTCAATGCCCATTGCAGCTGTGGCAATTAACGTAATTTTCTCCATGTTTTTAACTCCTACTCCATTAACTCTAGTGACCAAATTCTACAAATTATTCTTTGTTTAGTCTAGCAACAAAACCATCATTACGCAAACAGCTCAAAACTAAAAAGCTCTTTCTAACAAACAAAGTTTAGAAAGAGCTTCGTCGAAAAGCTTGTTCAGATGATTTATATATTTTAATCGAATAATTTACTTCCAAAAACATGCTTTTCCAAATTTGATAGACGTTTTAAGATATCGTAATTTGTATTTCCTGTGCCAACACTTGATGCAGCAGGTGCCGCTGAACCCTTTCTTTGAACTTCTTCCAACTGTTTTTTCAGCCGTAAATTCTCTTGTTGAAGAGACTCAATTTCTTGTTGAAAGGTTTCATAATCTTTAATTATTAAATCAAGGTATTGATCGACCTCATCCTTGTTATAACCTTTTATACCACTTTTAAAATCTTTTTCTAAAATTTCCTTTGCTGTTAACTTAACTTTATCTGCAAGCATGAACATTCACCTCTACATGATACCCCTACATTATTTTCTTCTATTTTTTCAAAATATATGTAAATTGTCAATGGGACAGACGACTCTGTTAAGACCAATAATCAGGATCCTCCATCCGTTCCTCTTCCGCTAAAACCTGAATGTCATAAGGAGTAATGGTCTGGATTTTATACAATCCATCAACCCTTTGTTTCTTTCTAGCCATTTCAAGCATATATGTTGGAGTACCACCTGTTTCTTCATCAAACAATATTAATAAGCCATCACTTTTATTAATAAAAAATTGATTTTTGCTACGAAACTGGGATGGATTCTCGTATTTTCTTTTTGTGATGCTATCTACGTAATCAGCCTGGGCAAGGATAAACTGATAATGCTCTTGCTTCTCCTCCTTCCAATTTACTTCTTGCTCCAAAAACGGCGTAATGACCGCAAGTTTCAAATTAGGGTAAGCTTCTTGAAGTTCAATCGTAACCTCTGCAGCCCACAACTCTACACCTAATTGCCCACTAATAAGCACCCATTCTAGCTCCTCATCCTCCAATAACTGAATAATATTCTTTTTTAACGCTAATTTTATGTATTTTAACCCCGGATGATTATCATTAAAAATACCAATTTCATGGGGTTTGTAGCCTGTTATAGCATATACACTCAAATAATCCACCTACTCAGAAATAAGCAAAACCTCCGCCAACGTGTGCGGGAGGTTTTGCCCTACTCTACTTATTTTTTACACATATGGTTTATAGATAAGGGCCAGCGGCCATCATGCCTGGTGCAAATCCTGGTGCCATCCCTGGAGCAAATCCTGGTGCCATTCCCGGTCCCATCCCCATACCTGGCTCCGGACAACACATATTTGGCATTGGTTCCGGACAGCAATTAATATGCTGGTGGCAAACATCACATACATGTGAAACAGTGTGCGGGCAAGTGTGTACATGCTCAAACATTTTGTGATGGTGGAATGTTGTATGTGAAGGATGAATATGCGGTACTTGGTACACCTCCGTATCATGAACATTGAATTGTTTTGTCGGACTCACGATTGGGCTTAACACTACTGGTGGTCTGTTATAAAACATATCTTCTGATCTCCTTTCTGTTTTTGGTTAGTTTACACTAATAACCTATGATTTCGAATGGAGACATGTACTAATGTAAATACCTATTTTATGATAGTCACTTGCCCTTTTACTAAACGTTTCACCGTTATATTTTTATTTTGTCTTGCAGTCGATTTATTCGCTTCAGAAGTGCCTCTTTTTCCTGATCTGCTTTCGTTTTTATAATCCTTGCTTTTTCTTTCCATCCATTATAAGCAATCATTGCATAATATAATGCTTTTTCATAATCTTTACGCTGATGTTCATAAATTTTTGATAATTCAGTCGCAACCTCAACATCAACCGTCGCTGTGTTTTCTACTATTTTTGTCCAAATTTGCTCAGCTTTATCATACTGCTTTTGTTTTTTATACAATCCGGCGAGGGCTTTTCCCGCTTGATAAGTAATTGGATTCCTGCTGCATGTAAGTTCTTCATAGAGATGTGTTGCAATTTTAAATTGTCCAACTGCCTCAAACCAACGTGCAATTTCATACTTCTCCTCTGTGCTAATAGAAAGTGAAGGGAGATTTAATAGTTTCTTTGAAATATGAATATACAACGTTATTAATGACAGGACATCAATTTCATTATGGGTAAAAACTCCCTGAAGTCCTTTTGGATCATGGTCCTTTAAAAAATCAAAATAAAGGAGCGGTGCCAAAAATCCCGGAACATCGTGGTCACGCGCAATATTTAAAATTTCTTTTTCAACGATGGATAAACGAACAGAAGGCAGTTTATTTTTCCATAGACGCCGAGCTGCATGTAATAAATCAAAATGACCAAATGCCGGCAGCTTGGGAACAGCATCACGAATCAACGTATGACGTGTTTTAATCTGTGGCCAGTCAAAGGCCTTGCCATTATAGGTTGTCAGTTTCATTGAATGATAGTCTCCAATATCAGTTAAAAAGCCTTGATACATTGCAATCTCACAACTTGGATTCGGCAAAAAATGCTGTTTTACAATGACATAATCCGAAAATACTTGAGCATAGCCAATTAGAAAAATAGTATTGCCAACGCCTCCCCCAAGCCCTGTCGTTTCGGTGTCAAAAAACACCATCCGAGAAGGCTCTTCACCCGTAAATGAAAGGGGATGTTCAAGTGCTTTCTCCTCCCAAAGATTGACAACCTCATTTAATTCACTAAAACGGTGTGACCCATGAAGAAAGTCTATTGGATAGGAAACCTCCCGTATCATTGAAAATTGATCATCAAAATAAAAAGGTTTCGTTTGAAAGGCATGCCATTCTTCAAGAAATGGGATATCTTCTGCATTCCTAGCATCAACTTCCCGCACTTTCTCATCGTCGTTATTGACTATATGTTTTTTAAAACGATTAAGTTTATTTTTTAATGTCAACGTAGTTCACCTACTTTTAACTCTATCATTCTTGAGATGCTAGTAGAATTATAACATATTTGTGAACATTGTATCGCTCTATCTAGAAAGGAGTAGTCTTTAATAATTTTTTATTGCGAATTTTCAGCCTATTGTGTACAATATTAATAATCCCTAACAAGAATTTGGTTGTAACTATAAAACACAAAATGTAAGCGATTACATCTTAGTGCTTAGTTCACAGTCTAGAGTATTTTGCTATGGGAGGCATTTTACAGAACATGATTCTAAAATAAAGGAGGTGAAAAAAATGGAGCGTGATCGTTGCATTAATTGTGGTGAAGAGTTATCTGTTATCGAAAGAAATCGATGTGAGTGTTTAGATTGCAGGGAAAGAACAACAATGGCATATTCAGATGATTTACATGAGGAGTAAACATACCTTTCCAACAAACATATCTATAAGATATTTGTCGCTTCAAAGTCTCCTCACTTATCATCATCTGTACAAATCATAAATTCATCGTTCCAAATTCTCTTGTTGTAGTGCTATTGAAATTTTAGCTCCTATAATTCACTAATAGAATTATAGGAGCCTTTTGGATTCATCGAAACAATTCTACAAGCTTTAATGAAAGTTGCTTCCCATCTTCCCCTGTACCCTCCATACCGATACAAGACGGACAGCCTGATTCACACTTGCAATGTGAGATAATTCTTTCAGTTTCGTTCAGCAGTTCCTCCATCATCTCATATACCTTTTCGCTCAAACCTACACCCCCAGGGTAGCGATCATATAGAAAAATGGTTGGTTTCTCATTGTGGACAGCTTTTACCTGTGGCACAACATGGAGATCAGAAGGATCACACATCACATGTAAAGGCGCGACATTTCGTAGAACGTTCGCAATCCCAACTAGTCCTTGTTCAAGTTTTTTCTCAGACATATATTCTTTTATTTCACTATTTAAACTAATCCAGGCTGCGTTTGTATGAAGTTCCTCTTCGGGAAGATGGATTGGTCCAGAACCGATATTTTCATGGGTTTCAAATTTTATCTTTTTAAAAATCGTTGCCATCGCTTGGACAGTAACATCCCCAAATTCAATCGATGCCTGCTCCACTTTCCTCTCTTTATCAACCTCAAGAACACGCAACTGTACAGCTAAATTGGCGTCTGTATAATAATCGACATCAACTTCCCTTACGAACGCTTTTTTCTCTTCCCAATCTAATTTCTCGACTTGGTATTGGACCCCTTCATGTAAATAAATTGCTTCATCATGAAGAAGCGTCATTGCACTAAAACGGTCCATTTCCCCAATTACTTTTACGTGGGCCACATCTGATTGATCAATAATGACAACATTTTCCTGGGACGCTGATCGCAGGCTGATATTATGGGCTGGAAATGATTGATTCATCCAATACCACTTGCCATGATTGAAATGCAGTACTTGTTCTTCTGTTAAAAATTCCAATATATCGTCAAGTTCGATCCCATCAAATGTATCGCCTTCTTTAAAAGGCAACTCGTAAGCAGCGCACTTTAAATGGTCTACTAAAATAATCAAATTGTTAGGATTGATTCGTGCCGTTTCCGGGCTGCGATTAAAGAAGTATTCGGGATGCTGGGTGACATATTGATCAAGTGGTGTTGATGATGCGACCATAATAATAAGTGCTTCACCTTGTCTACGTCCGGCTCGTCCTGCCTGTTGCCAGGTGCTGGCGATGGTCCCAGGATAGCCTGTCATGACACAAACTTGAAGTTGCCCGATGTCAACTCCTAATTCGAGTGCGTTTGTACTAACAACGCCATAAATATCGCCATTACGCAAGCCCTGCTCAATTTCCCGCCGTTGTTTTGGCAGATAGCCACCACGATAACCGCGAATGGATTTTGGACCTAGCTCTTTTTGTACAAGCTCCTGTAAATACGTGAGAAGGATTTCAACCCGTACCCTGCTTCTAGCAAAGACAATGGTCTGTATTTTATTTTTCAAAAATTCGCCTGCTATCTTCCGAACCTCCAGCGTTGCACTTCTTCTAATATTAAGCGGTTTATTGACTACTGGTGGGTTGTAAAAAACAAAATGCTTCTTTCCTGCTGGTGCCCCATTATTATCAATTAGAGTAACCTTTTCCCCTATTAAGTTTTGAGCTAATTCCTTTGGGTTAGCTATCGTTGCCGAAGTGCACATAAAAATCGGTTTGCTACCATAAAACTCGCAAATTCGTTTCAAACGCCTGATTACATTTGCAACATGGCTTCCAAACACGCCACGGTATATATGCAACTCATCAATGACGATATACTTAAGGTTTTCAAATAATGAAACCCATTTCGTATGATGCGGCAAAATAGCTGAGTGTAGCATATCAGGGTTGGTGATTACTATATGCCCGGCTTGGCGTACCTTTTGGCGAATATTCGCCGGTGTATCCCCGTCATATGTATAGCTATTGATGTTAATCCCAAGTTCTTGGATAAGTTCATTTAACTCACTTTTCTGATCCTGAGCAAGCGCTTTTGTTGGAAAAAGGTATAACGCACGGCTCTCATGATCTTCAATGATGGATTGAAGTACTGGAAGATTATAACAAAGTGTCTTACCCGATGCCGTCGGAGTAACTGCTACAAAGTTTTCTCCTTTTCTTGTCGTCTCAAATGCTTCCCCTTGGTGTGTATAAAGCTCCTGAATGCCTCGATTTTGAAAAGCAAGCCTCAGCCTTTCATCTATTGAATTAGGAAAAGGGACCGTCCTAGCCGCCCTTTCGGGAATGATGTGCCAGTTTACGATGTTTTGTGAAAACTCTTCCTCATTTTGTAAATGGTCAATGATTTCTTGAAGGTTTTTCCTGAATTGCATTATAGTCACCTCGATTTTACTATCTTCATTTTACGAATAAACGTTCGTGAAGTAAACCTTAATAATTATCGTTTTTTCCTATTAAATTAAAAAAATACTGGAACCTTTCTGGAATAGTTAAGATATCCTTACATGAAAGGAAAATACTTGATTTCAATTATGAACATTTTGTGACATAAGTCACATTTTCATTAAAAATACATTTTCAACTTATTATATTTTTGATATATTTATATAGCGATTTCTCACTATTAAACTAGTGATTATTATAAAATGTATTTTAAATGAAAGGGGCACTTACTTTGAGTAAATGGATCAAAGCCGCTAAATCATCCTTTTTAGCCATTTTGGGCATGATTCTTTTGGCTGGTTGCGATAAAAGCAAGTATATCGTTCTAAATCCAAAAGGGCCTGTAGCCCAGCAAGAATTAGATTTAATTATTATCTCGGTTATTTTATGTGCTGTCGTCATTATTCCGGTTATAGGTATTTTCGTCTATATTTCCCTACGTTACCGAGATAAACCGGGCAATAAAGCCCCTTATCAGCCTGAATGGGCAGATAGCAAAATACTAGAAATTGTTTGGTGGGGTATACCTGTAATCATCATTGCTATATTAGGTGTATTTACAGCTAAAACCACTTTGAATTTAACAAAGCCACCTGTAGATGATGTCAAACCAATGGTGGTACAAGTTACATCCTTAAACTGGAAGTGGATGTTTACGTATCCTGATAAAAATATTGCTACAGTCAATTACGCAGAAATACCTGCTGGCGTGCCTGTGCAATTTATTTTAACTTCCGACGCGCCGATGAACTCCTTCTGGGTCCCTGAACTTGGTGGACAAGAATATACAATGCCTGGCATGTCCATGGGGTTATGGCTTCAAGCAGATAAAGAAGGCGAATACTTTGGCTCTGGCGCCAACTTTACAGGAGAAGGATTTGCCCATATGCAATTTAAAGTTAAATCTGTAACTCAAGAAGATTTCAACAAATGGGCAGATAAGGTGAAGGAAAACTCACCTGCGTTAACAAATGTAGGATATGAAAAATTAGTACAGCCAAGTATAGAAAAAGAGATGAGTTTCTCTTCCTATCCAAAAGGTTTATTCGAAGATATTGTAAATAAAAACGGTGGAAAGTATTACGACCATATGAATCATATGGGGGATCACATGTCCATGACCGATATGGATATGAGTAAATAAAATTAGGAGGGAACTTTTCATGGAAAAAACGCATTTTTTTGTTACAGGCGATCCAATGATCTATGGTGCCGATGTTTCCATTGTTCTCGTTAGTTTAGCGATAGTCTTTTACCTCAGCTATTTTAAAAAGTGGGGTTGGCTTTGGCGAGAATGGATTACAACCGTTGATCATAAAAAAATTGGTATCATGTATCTTCTTTCTTCATTAGTAATGTTATTTCGCGGTGGTATGGACGCGGTCTTAATGCGCATCCAGCTTGCCTTTCCGAATAGTCATTTTTTAGCTTCAGAACATTATAATGAAATTTTCACAACACACGGGACAATCATGATTTTATTTATGGCGATGCCTTTTATGTTTGCATTATTTAACATGGTCGTTCCATTGCAAATTGGCGCACGTGACGTTGCCTATCCATATTTAAATGCTGTAAGTTTCTGGTTATTCTTTATTGGAGCTATGTTATTTAATATTTCGTTTGTTATCGGTGGATCTTCAGCTTCGGGTTGGCTTGCGTATCCGCCCTTGTCTGAAAATCAATTCAGTCCAGGACCAGGACAAAACTTCTGGATTTGGGGTATTCAGATTTCTGGTATTGGTAGTTTAATGACCGGTATTAACTTTATCGTAACAATCTTAAAAATGCGCACACCGACAATGCGCTTAAGAGATATGCCATTGTTCTCATGGTCAGTATTATCATCCTCTATTGCTATTTTAGGTGTATTCCCTATTTTAACAGTAGCATTAATCATGTTGACAATTGACCGTTTATTTGGCGGCCACTTCTTTACGATGGATGCCGGTGGTAACCCAATGATGTGGGTTAACCTTATTTGGATGTGGGGTCACCCTGAAGTATATATCGTAGTATTACCTGCTTTTGGTGTCTTTTCTGAAATTGTAGCAACATTCTCGAAAAAACGTATTTTTGGATACAGTTCAATGGTATTTTCCATGATTGCAATTAGCGTTGTTTCATATTACACTTGGGCCCACCACTTCTTTACGATGGGTGCCGGCGCAAATGTGAATATTGTATTTGCAATCTGTACGATGATAATTGCCATCCCGACTGGGGTTAAAGTATTTAACTGGTTATTTACAATGTATCGTGGCCGTATTAGAGTAACTCAACCAATGCTTTGGTTTATGGCTTTTGTTCCATGCTTCCTTGTCGGCGGAGCAACTGGTGTAATGCTTGCTGCTGCACCTGCCGATTATCAGTACCATAACAGCTATTTCCTTATTGCTCACTTCCACCAAGTATTAATTGGCGGCGTTGTCTTCGGTTATTTGGCAGGTTTATATTATTGGTGGCCAAAACTATTCGGCTTTAAGTTAAATGAACGTCTAGGAAAATGGGCCTTCTGGTTATGGCAAATCGGTTTCTATGTATGTTTCATGCCGCAATATGCTTTAGGTTTCATGGGTATGACGAGAAGAATTTATACCTATAACGAATCAATGGGATGGGATATGGGTTGGGCACCCCTCAACTTCATCTCTACGATTGGTGCGTTCTTAATGGGTATTGGGTTTGTCTTCCAAGCATGGCAAATCATTTACAGCATCAAACACGGTGAACGTGATGTAACTGGTGATGCATGGGACGGACGTACATTAGAGTGGTCAATTCCTTCTCCACCGCCAATCTATAACTTTGCAATTCAGCCTAAAGTAACTGGTCGTGATGCTTGGTGGTATCAAAAACAAGCAATGAAGAACGGCGAATACAAAGAAGAACCAGTACAATATGAGCCAATTCATATGCCTAAGAACACTGGTATTCCTTTCATCATGTCAATCTTCTGGTTCATTGCTGGGTTTGGTTTTACATTTGAATGGATGTGGATGGGAGTAATTGGACTAATTGGCGTAGCCATCACTTTATTCGCTCGCTCTTTCCAATTCGATACGGATTATTATATTTCAGTTGAAGAAATCGAACGAACTGAAAAAGCTTTACGAAATAAAAATGCAGTTCATAGAATTGCAAATTAGGAGGTTTTAAACATGCAACAAGGCGTTTCCGCTCATGTTTCTGACCACGATCATGGCCATGTTGACCAGGAAGGGTTAAAGGTATTAGGTTTTTGGATTTTTCTAGTAACGGACTGTTTGTTATTTGCTACGTTTTTTGCCGGGTATGCGGTATTGCATACCCATACAAACGGAGGATTTACTGCTAAGGAATTTGATGTTCCCGGCTTTGTCATTGAAACCTTTATTCTATTAACTAGTTCGTTTACAAGTGGCTTAGCTGTACTAGCTATGAACAGGGGTAACAAAAAAGCATTAATCAATTGGTTAGTCGTTACCGCTGCACTTGGCGCTGTTTTCGTCGGATTAGAAATCAATGAATTTACAAATATGGTTCATGAAGGAGCTACAATTTCTACAAGTGCTTTTCTAACATCATTCTTTTCACTTGTCGGCACACACGGAGTTCACGTTACTTTCGGTATCTTTTGGATGATTGGACTTATTATCCAACTATCTAGAAAAGGAATCACATCTGTTACGAAAAGAAAAGTATCAATTATTAGCTTGTACTGGCACTTTTTAGATGCAGTTTGGATCTTTATCTTTACTGTTGTCTATTTAATGGGGGTGATGTAAATGTCTAATCATGAGCATGCAGGATCACTCAAAGCCTATGCACTTGGTTTTGTTATTTCAATTATTTTGACAATCATTCCAATTGTATTAGTTTTACAACATTTACTATCAAAAACTGCAACTGCTGTCAGTATTTTACTTGCGGCTGTACTGCAATTTATTATTCAGCTCTTCTTCTTTATGCATATTCGCGATGGAGAACAGCCAAGGTACAATGTCATGGCATTAATCCTTGGAGTTGTCTTTTCTGTTACAATCGTTGTCGGAGCAATCTGGATTATGTCATTTAATGCACAAGTTCAATAATAATGATTTAGCCCAGCACCTAGTTAGTGCATTGACACTAACTAAGTGCTGGGCCTTATTTATTTTTCTGCATTTATTGCTATCTTGAAATATTCCACAAGTCGATTATAGCGATTGGGTTTGATTGGACACTTGTAGCAATATTTTTATTATGTACAATCGAAGTCTCTAAGCTGATAAACACGAATATAGTCCCACTTCCACGATATACCCAGATGTTTATTCGTGTCAGCTTAGAGACTTGCCTTCCATAACATTATTGCAGTGTCCAATCACTTTAGGGAGCTATAATCGACTTGTGGAATATTATTTATTAATAGTAATAAAAATGTAAAAGCCGTACTGGAGCGATCCATACGGCTTTTGTTGTTTGATTTTTTCATTAAAATTAAAGGCTTTGTTGTTTCGGTTCGCGCTTGCGATAAATCACATAGCTGCGTGTTAAATAACGAAGCGGTGCGCTGAATACATGGACAAGACGTGTAAACGGCCATGCGGCAAAGATACCCATAACCGCAATAATATGAATTTTAAACCAGATTGGTACTTCAGCAAGATAGCTTGCGTCAGCCCGGAGTGTTAACACACTTCTCACCCATGGCCCAATCGTTGTGCGGTAATCAAAACCATGGGAGTTAATATTTAGTAGTGTTGAGGACATTCCGGATAGAATGACAATAAGTAAGCATATTAATGTAACCCAATCACCTTTCGTACTTGTTAAAACAAGGCGACGCACACTCATACGGCGGGCTGTAAGGATTAATATACCGAGAGTTGCAGCAATACCAGCTGGAACCCCGCCGATTAATGCTATTAAGTGATACTGATGCTCATTCACCCCGAGTGCCTCATACACTTCGATTGGGATTAACAATCCCATTACGTGCCCGCCAAATACAAAGATAATGCCCCAGTGAAAAAGATTGCTACCAATTCGTAACTGTTTTTTCTCTAATAGTTGGCTTGATTTGGAGGTCCAACCAAATTGGTCATGTTGATAACGGTAAAAATGTCCTCCGATAAAAATGGTTAGGATAATATACGGAAGAACAACCCATAAAAATTGATTGATCAAAGAGTTTCACTCCTTTGTTCAGTGTTAGTAATGCCTATCTCTTCCAAAGCTAACAATACTGCTTTAAGAAGATGGCCGTACAAATTATATTCAGAATTTAAGTTTTTAGAAATTTCTTCAATGTTTGTAAGGTACCGCTCAAAAACTGGCTTAGCCGATGCTGCATCAATAAGTCCGGCAAATTCAAGCATAATTGGTAAGTAATCCGGCAATTCTTTGTCCGTGACATTAAATCCATGTAGCTTGTAATAGTTTTTGAGGAATAATAGCTCCATGCCGCGTTCGCGTTGTTCTCCATTAGACATATAGGTAATATATAAGTTTGTCTTTTTGCCAAAATCGAAAGTGTTAATATAACTAGAAACTAAGTTAGTGATTTTATTTTTATTTGCTTTCTGACAATATGTCAGCAGTTCGTTTTTTATTTCAGCATTTGACATTGTTTCAACCTCGTCTACTACATCTTGTAGTGACTCAAGATACTCTTGATTCGGATAGCCCAGTAAATAGGAGCAAAGCTGAAAAGTTAACCTACTATCAGTTATGGTCACTATCTCACCTACTTTCATATTTAAAATACTAATAGCTTGTAGAGCGCCTTTAATAAAAGGCGCTTGTACTTTTCTTACAACGTGCCGCAGGCGCCAGGACCACCTGCAAATGCTAAACCGCAGCTTCCTTGTTCATCATAAAGGTCAGCCACTTGTTCACGATGGGAGGCAGGAATAACAAAGCGATCTTCATATTTTGCAATCGCCAGTAAGCGGTACATATCCTTAATATCCTGTTCCGATAGTCCTAACTGTTCTATTAAATTAACATTGGGTTGTTTATTCGTTTGGACGCTTCTCATGTAAGTTCTCATAACTGCCATTTTTTTCAATACTTTACGAATATGTGATTGGTCGCCTGCAGTTAACAGGTTTGCTAAGTATTCAATCGGAATTCTCATTTCGTCGATGGCGGGGAAGATATCTTCTGCATTTGAAGTACTTCCAACACCTTCAAACATATTCATGATTGGGCTTAATGGTGGGATATACCAAACCATTGGCATTGTCCGATATTCAGGATGTAGTGGAAGCGCAATCTTCCAATCAATAATCATTTTGTAGATTGGTGATTTTTGTGCCGCTTCAATAAATTCCATCGGAATTCCTTCTGCTTTTGCTTGCTTGACTACTTCAGGATCATTTGGATCTAAGAATATACCTAACTGTGCATGATATAAGTCCTTCTCATCGGCAACAGATGCAGCCTCTTCCACTTTATCTGCATCATATAACATGACACCAAGATAACGAATCCGGCCTACGCAAGTTTCAGAGCAAATCGTTGGCATCCCTGCTTCAATTCTAGGGAAGCATAATGTACATTTTTCAGCTTTATTAGTTTGCCAGTTAAAATAAACCTTTTTATAAGGACATGAAGATACACAATGTCTCCAGGCACGGCAGGCATTTTGGTCTACTAGGACAATGCCGTCTTCATCACGCTTGTACATTGAACCAGATGGGCAAGCACTTACACAAGATGGATTGATGCAGTGTTCACAAATTCTTGGAAGATACATCATAAATACATCTTCGAATTCTGTACGAATTTGCTCTTCCATTTTTTCAACGTTAGGATCTCTTAGCCCAGTTACATGGGCACCGGCAAGATCATCTTCCCAGTTAGGTCCCCATAAAATTTCCATATATTCTCCGGTCAACGAAGACTTTGGACGGGCAACAGGCTGTGTTTTACGCTCCGGACTATCGGTTAAATTTTCATAATCATATGTCCAAGGTTCATAGTAATCATCAATTTCAGGTAAGTTTGGATTCGCAAATAAATTAAGTAAACGATTCACTTTAGTACCTGATTTTAATTGTAATTTACCGTTTTTCACTTCCCAGCCGCCGCGGTAATGTTCTTGATCTTCCCAACGTTTTGGGTAGCCGATGCCAGGCTTTGTTTCTACATTGTTGAAATACATATATTCTGCACCTGGACGATTTGTCCAGGTGTTTTTACAAGTTACACTGCATGTATGGCAGCCAATACATTTATCTAAATTCATGACCATTCCGATCTGCGCTTTAATCTTCAAGCCAATCTACCTCCTTTAGTTTACGGATGACAACGTTTAAGTCACGTTGATTTCCTGTTGGTCCGTAATAGTTAAAGCCGTAGCTAAGTTGTCCGTAGCCGCCAATCATATGGGTTGGCTTCATATGGATTCGTGTCGGACTATTATGTGTACCACCCCGATTACCAGTTAATTTTGTTCCTGGTACGTTGATATGCCTGTCTTGGGCATGGTGCATAAAGGCCATTCCGCGTGGGAGTCTGTGCGATACAACAGCTCTCGCTACAACAACTCCATTACGGTTGAAGCATTCAATCCAGTCGTTATCTTCGATACCGACCTCAGCTGCATCATCTTTATTCATCCATACAGTCGGTCCACCACGGAAGAGTGTTAACATCGGCTGGGAATCGAAATACATACTGTGGATAGACCATTTGTTATGCGGTGTCAAATAGTTTAATATGATTTCTTTCCCCTCAACTTCAGGGCGACTTTTCCTGAATGGTTTTGGCTGTAAGATTGGCTTAAATGTTGCCATTGCTTCGCCGAATTCCAGCATCATTTCATGGTCAACATAGAATGATTGTCTACCAGTTACAGTGCGCCATGGAATCAATCGCTCAACATTTGTTGTAAACGGAGAATAACGTCTGCCGCCTTTTTCAGATCCACTAAAAGCTGGTGATGTAATAACCGTTTTTGGCTGTGCTGTAATTTGCTCGAATGTAAAGCATTCTTCTTCCCGCTCAGCAGCTAAGTCCACCAACTCCAGATCCGTTGTCTTTTCAAGTGCTTCCCAAGCTTTTACAGCCATTCTACCGTTGGAAGTAGAGGATAGCGTCAATACTGCTTCACAAGCGCTTTTTGCTGTATTAATATTTGGGCAGCCGTCAGCAATACCTCCGCTAACGGTACCAAGTACATTTTTCAATTTCTCATATTCCTCTGCCGCAGACCATGAGATTCCTTTAATACCATGTGGTGAATTTTTCACATTAGGACCTAAAGAAATCCATTTATCGTAAATGAGTTTATAATCCCTTTCGACAACATGAATTTGCGGCATTGTTTTTCCAGGAATAGGTTCACATTCACCCTTGCTCCAATCTTTTATTGCACCTAGCGGCTGTGCCAATTCCTGCGGTGTATCATGAAGAAGCGGCGTTGCCACAACTTCCTTCATTGGCTCTAAATCTAATTCTCGCGCCAATTCAGAAACGGCTTTTGCCATTGATTTAAAGATCTCCCAGTCGGAACGAGCTTCCCATGGAGTAGAAATAGCCGGATTAAATGGATGGATAAACGGGTGCATATCCGTACTATTTAAATCATGTTTCTCATACCATGTTGCTGCTGGAAGAATGACATCTGAATAAAGAGCTGTACCAGCCATGCGGAAATCTAAATTAATTAATAGATCAAGTTTTCCTTCTGGTGCCTTTTCACACCATTTCACTTCTTCCGGACGCAGACTTTCAGTATCATCATTTAATAATCCGTTTGTTGCACCTAATAGGTGTTTTAAGAAATATTCGTGACCTTTTCCAGAACTTGAAATCAAGTTTGAACGCCAAACAAATAGATTTCTTGGGAAGTTAATCGGATTATCAGGATCTTCAATCGAAAACTGTAATTTCCTTTCTTTTAGCTGTTTAGCAACATATTGGCCTATTTCTTGCGTCGTTTTTGCTCCTGCCGCTTCAGCTTCTTTATATAAATCAATACTATTTTGATTAAATTGCGGATAAGACGGAAGCCATCCTAGTCTTGCAGCCATGACATTATAGTCTGCATAATGGTCATAACGAGCCTTTTCATAAACTGGTGAAATATGCTCACTTACCGGTTGTTCTTCATAACGCCATTGGTCTGTCACAAAGTAGAAGAACGACGTACCGTTTTGTAATTTCGCTGGTCCTGTCCAATCCTTTGCTGTTGCGATTGTTTGCCAACCTTCTGCAGGTCTTAGCTTCTCTTGGCCAACATAGTGCGCCCAACCGCCACCGTTGACACCTTGGGAACCAACGAGAAGAACAAGGTTTAAGACAGCACGGTAAATCGTATCGGAGTTAAACCAATGGTTAATACCAGCGCCGACAATAATCATTGAACGACCATCTGTATCAAGTGAATTTTGTGCAAATTCGCGAGCAATTTTTGTAATAAGATCTTTCTTTACTCCAGTCGTTTTTTCTGCCCAAGCTGGTGTAAACGGAATGTCATCATCAAACGATTGTGCAGCATCGTCGCCAAGCCCACGGTTTATTCCATAGTTTGCTAGAGTCAAGTCATAGACAGTTGTTGTAAAGAATACCTCACCATTCTTCTCAATTTTTCTTACCGGTACATTCCGATAAAGAACTTCATTTCCTTGATGAGAGAAATACGGTATTTTTACAGTTTCTATTCCTTCTTCTATACCTTTAAAAGAAAGTCTTGGCTCAATACTTTCACCAGTTTCTTCATCAATCATTTTTAAGTTCCATTTTGCTTTTCCTTCCCAACGAGAACCCATCGTGCCGTGTGGAATGACTAATTTGCCATTGTTTTCATTAAAGAGAACCGGCTTAAATTCACCATTCTCGACCTCTTTTCCGAGATCAACTGCGTTAAGGAAACGGTCAGGCAAAAAGTGTTCTCCATCTTTTTTCAAAGTAACAACAAAAGGAAAGTCTGTGTATTGTTTCGCATAATTTATGAAATAGTCATGCTGATTGTCTACATAAAACTCTTTTAAAATAACATGCCCCATTGCCATTGCCAAAGCACCGTCAGCGCCTTGTTTAACTTTCATCCAGTCATCAGCGAATTTCGTTGATTCAGCATAGTCAGGGCTTATAGAAACAACTTTTGTTCCACGGTAGCGCACCTCTGCTAAAAAGTGAGCATCAGGTGTACGAGTTTGTGGTACATTTGAACCCCATGTCATAATATAACCGGAATTGTACCAGTCACTACTCTCCGGTACGTCTGTTTGGTCACCCCAAATTTGTGGTGATGCAGGCGGAAGGTCAGCATACCAATCATAAAAGCTTAACATAGGTCCGCCGATTAATGACATAAAGCGACCACCTGCGGCATAGCTGAGCATAGACATTGCCGGAATTGGTGAAAAGCCTACATTGCGGTCAGGTCCATATTTGATAATTGTATAGAGAATAGAAGCAGAAACAAGCTTTAAAACCTCGTCCCA
The DNA here is from genome assembly GCF_054301215.1 of Schinkia acidoalkalinis. The sequence continues at coordinate 3,706,385 of NZ_CP182573.1, read as the reverse complement.
TTCTGCACGAACTAAGCCGCCCTTTCCTCTTGCCTGTTTATAGGCCTTTGCTTTTTCAGGACTTTCTACAATACTCTTCCACGCATCCAGCGGTGACGAATTTGTCTTCAAAGCCTCGCGCCACATATGTAGTAAAACTCCACGGACATATGGATATTTGACCCGCAGCGGGCTGTATATATACCAAGAAAAGCTTGCTCCACGTGGACATCCACGGGGTTCGAAATCAGGCATGTCAGGACCTGTTGACGGATAATTTAGATTTTGTCCTTCCCAGGTCACAATCCCGTTTTTCACGTAGATATTCCAGCTACATGATCCGGTACAGTTTACACCATGTGTTGAGCGGACTACTTTATCATGCTGCCATCTGTTACGATACGCTTGTTCCCAGTCACGATTTTCATAAGTAGTTTGACTATGATTATTTGCTTGTTTTTCAATAGGAGTCAGATATTTTAAGCGATTAAGTAAAGGCGAACGCTTTTTCTTCATAAGAACTCTCTCCTCACATCTGATTTTCTAAACATCTTGTATTAGAATGTTTTTTTTGAATCATTTCTTACTGACAATGAAACAATATAGATAACTTTTAAACAGTGAGGTTGTTCACAAAATCGACACCTGTCACAAAATAGACACATTTACAGCCGGCAAGATTGTTAAAATATAGTTCAAAATTCACCATTTGTGACAAATTCATGAACTTAAAAAAATGTGTGAGAGACCTCACATCTTAAAGTTTTTATTTTTCATTACCATGATGGCATGCAAGAGAATATTTATTCACAGATAATTAATGGTAAGTTTTTTAGTAAGGAAAGGGGATTATGAAGGTGAAATCGATACAATTGCCTCTGCAAACATTTAGTCTTATTGCTGGATTTATGGTGTGGGTTATTTTATCGTCATTAATGGTTTTTATAAAAGGTGACATCACATTATCAGCAAATCAACTATCATTAGTAACTGCGATTCCAGTTGTGCTAGGATCAATCTTAAGAATACCAATCGGCTTCTGGACCAATCGTTTTGGAGCAAGGAACTTATTTTTGATTAGTTTTTTACTACTAGTGTTTCCAATCTTTTATCTCAGCATCGCTGATTCATTTGCAGATTTACTAATTGGCGGACTGTTTTTAGGTCTAAGTGGAGCTATCTTCTCAGTAGGGGTTACTTCCCTACCAAAGTACTATCCAAAGGAACGCCATGGCTTTGTAAATGGTATATACGGTGTTGGTAACATCGGAACAGCCATTACTACATTTGCAGCACCGGTTTTAGCAAATCAATTTGGCTGGCAGACAACAGTGCGGTTCTATATCGTCCTTGTATTGATTATTGCATTGTTAAATTTTTTATTAGGGGATAAAAAGGAACCAAAAGTTGTTGCTTCATTTAAAGAACAATTTGCTAGTGTATATAAAAATGAAAAACTTTGGTTTTTATGCTTATTTTATTTCTTAACTTTCGGGGTATTTGTAACATTCACTGTATATTTACCGAATTTCCTCGTTTCTAATTTTGGATTAGATAAAGTGGATGCCGGATTAAGAACAGCAGGCTTTATTGCTCTTTGTACTTTTATTCGCCCAGTAGGTGGATGGCTCGGTGATAAATTTAATTCATTTAAGATTTTAATGTTTGTCTTTGCAGCTTTAACATTATCAGGAGTATTACTCGCGTTTAACCCATCGTTACTTTATTACACAATAGGCTGCTTATCGATTTCACTTTTTGCAGGAATCGGTAATGGTGTTATTTTTAAGTTAGTACCTATGTATTTCTCTAAACAAGGTGGAATTGTGAACGGCCTTGTTGCTGCCATGGGAGGATTGGGTGGCTTCTTCCCGCCTTTATTGTTAACATTTTTGTTTAATTTAACCGGACACTATGCAATTGGCTATATGGCTCTTTCCCAAGTGGCTATGGCTTGTTTGATTATTGTAATTTGGATGTTCTACCAGGATAAATTAGGAATGGCGAACGAAATTATCGATCACTCAACACAAGGAATTATGGTTACCGATTTAAATGGAAAAATTGAAAAAATAAATCCTGCTTTTACAAATGTAACTGGTTTTGGTGAAGATGAAGTAGTTGGTAAAAACCCACGTATTTTTAAATCCGAAAAACATAATCAGGAATTTTATGAAAAAATGTGGCAGGCTGTAAAAGAAAAAGGCTTTTGGAATGGTCATGTTTGGAATAAAAGAAAAGACGGCCAACTTTATTTAACATGGTTGACCATTAATACGGTAAAAAATGACGGTGGTGAAGTTAAAAATTACGTAGCCATGTTTAGTGAAATACAAGAAGTTTAGATAAATTATTGCAATCTGAAAAGAGACTGACCCGTTTTTTGGAGTCAGTCTCTTGTTTCTTTAATTAGTAATCTGTTTGCACAAGATTACGATTTAAATATTTCTCTATCACTTCACTAACCTGAAATGAAACTTGCGGTGAATCAAAGTTTTCAAAAGAATGTTCACAATCTTTTTTATAACTCATTGTTTCATCGTAATGATTTAAATGACGCTCGATATCTTCCTCTAAATCTTGTCGTTCCCTCTGTCTACTTATAACCGTTTCACGGTCTGCATAGATAAATAATCGAATGACGCGATCACCATACATTCTCTTTAGCTTCTCTGTTCCTTCAGGATTTAATGTTAAGTATACAAATTGATGGTTTTCAAATGCTTTAATGACATCCTCTTCGCGAATCCCATAGTGAAATCCATCGATTTCAACACTTTCTATAAACTCCTGTTTTTCTTCCATCTTGGCAAAAATGTCATCGCTTACAAAATGATAGTCTACGCCGTCTGTTTCATAATGTCTTGGCTGCCTGGTCGTATAAGAGATCACAGTCTCCATATCAAAGACTGTAGAAACCATTTTCGCAATCGTTTTTCTTCCAGAACCATCCGGGCCCGTATAAATGAATAATCTTTCTTTTTCTTTAACTTGATACATAAAATACCTCCCTATCTCTTCGTTAATCATTCTCATTTTGGCAAAAATTGTTATTATTTATTCCACAAACAGATTATAACATAAAAATTGAAAAGTCTCAATTTTCAGATTTATAAACCTCTCCCACATCTAACTAGTTTCTCCATGTATAAATAAAATATTATGGAAATCCAATGAATATGCAAAATGATGGAAAATTTTTCAAACTATACTTAATGTTGCAGAAGCATTCTCACAGGTGGTTTGTCCAAACATTTGCTTGTCTTAATGAATATAATAGTAAAAAAGGCAGGTGATTGAAAAATATGTATTTAGTAGGTTTCTATTCACCAAAAGCTAAATCCGGTGTTACGGAGTTGTCTCTTTCTATTTATAATTGGTTAAAAATGAACACCGCATTAACGGTCGCATTTATTTCCTACGGAACATTGGAAAAAGAAGAGATATCGGATCATCTTATACATGAATTTTCAAGATTTTCTTCACTAGAGCAAACAAGAAAAGTGAAACAATTGAAGAAAGAATACGATATTATTATTTATGATGCATCAAGCCAACTTTCCGAAGGAGTTCTTAAATTATTGCCCATTGTAGACAGATTATTTGTTGTTGGTGAAGAACATCGAGAGTTTGCTGTTAAACTACATGAAATTATTCAATTTAACAAAATATTTGATAAAAGTGTAAAAAGCTTTATTACCCATTTACAAGGCAATAAAACGTTTATTATTCGCGAAAACAATAGCCAACAAGTAATCGGCTTTAATAATAGTAAAAAGGATACAGATCAACTTGGTCAAATGATTTATACCGATTATGTAATCCACTATCTAGAGGGAAAATACATTGAGAAAAATGAAAAGATTTTTACTAAAATAAAAAAAATCCCCAAAGCAGAACTGTATAAAGGGTTGCATGAACTGGGCATTGATTTTGAGAAGGCGCTGCTCTTTCACCAGTATGCTGCCCTCAGGGAAGGGTTAGGTCAAAACTATGCTGAAGCGCTTGAAAATCTTTATCCTTTCTTAATTAATTATTCCTTTAGTCAGCTTCTGGAAAAGTTTCAAAATGAATTGTACTTCATAACAAAGCTTCAAACATAAATTCATATAACGAATAGGGCTGACTAAAAGTAAAATTGTCAGCCTTTTCTACTTTAACGAATTACTTACTCACCAATGTTTGTGATCCTTTCTTCTTCATCCAAAATATGAACTAGTGAGTTTTTTCTAATCCAGTATTGAAAATTATCCAATGGAAAAACCCCACGACTTTTAGAGTTTTCCATTTGAACAACAACACAATTTGAGGAGACTTCTAATATTTTTAATCTGTCAGAGTTATATAAATTTGGCATAAAATTGTTTTTAATTTCAAATTCCATATTGTTTTGTAAATTTACCACAATTAATCCTCCTAAATAATAATACTATACAAAAACTTTACCCCTATCTTTCCCTATTATTTTTCTTTATATCCATATATTGCATTACGTAAATAAGTATTGTGAAATAGTAGTTACAGGATTAGAATAGTAGCAAATAATAAAATCGAGAAAGAGGGATTAAAGGTGTGGATTGCAGCAGCGTTTGTAACTATGCTGTGTTTTGGTTTGAATAATATGATATTCAAATGGAGCACAGGAAAGGGTTTATCGAAGGTTCATATACAGTTTTTCTTTTATTTCGTAGCTTTTCTCTTATCTATTGGCTATGGATTAATTGTTGGAATTGCTCAGTTTAATTTACTGACGATCGGTCTTGGAGCGTTGATTGGCATCCTTAATGCAAATGGAAATATCCAAATGTCTAAAGCATTCGAAAAAGGACCGGCTAGCCTAACATCTCCGTTAATTGGGACAAATACTCTCTTTCCTATATTAAGTGCCGCCTTGATTTTTCATGAACATATTACTCTAATCCAATGGATTGGTATTATTTTAATGCTTGGATCAGCTGTTGTTATTCAATATTCTCCAAATCAAACGAGAGGAGATATTGAATATACGGCCTGGATAAGTCGAATTATTTTTGCTATTTTTTCATTTGGAGTATTGGGCATCCTTATGAAAACATCGTCTTATCTGCAAATTAACTCTTTAAATACATTAATCAGTATGTATGGTGGCGGGAGCATCTACCTCGCTATTAATAGCCTAATAGGAAAAGAGAAATGGCTGCTTCCAGAGGTTAAAACTGGGTCTCTAGTAGGGCTCATCAGCGTGGTTGGTTATGGCAGTTATTTCTATGCCTTAAACACAGGTACAGCAAGCATCGTCTTCCCTATAGTTAGTTTAAATTGTCTAATTGTCGTTCTTGGTGGCTGTTGGCTCTATAAAGAAAAGTTAAAAAGATATCAATTACTGGGCGTTCTTTCTGCCATACTCGGGATCGTGTTTACGAAAATATAATGGCCAAACTATCAATCTGTCAAAATAAATGAAAAATAACAACAATATTAATTACTATTGACGAGCTTCCCAGTCCTTGATAAGATTTATTCTATTATTTCTATATAACGAATTAAATAACCTTGTATATGTTCAGGAATATGGCTTGAACGTTTCTACCAGCTACCATAAATAGCTTGACTACAAGGATTAGTGAAATGAAACGTTCCTACTCCTTTTGTAGATCATAAGCTTTGGTAGCTATTTTACCAAAGCTTATTTTATTTTAAATTTAACACCGAGAGGAACATAAGTTAATATGGTGAAATTTTTTCAATTCAAAGAACGAAATACATCCTATAAGAAAGAAACGTTAGCCGGGATTACGACCTTTCTCTCCATGGCTTATATCTTGGTTGTAAATCCAATCATACTTAGTCAGACTGGTATGGACCAAGGTGCTGTATTTACAGCGACTGCCCTTTCAGCTATTGTTGGTACATTATTAATTGGCATACTAGCAAACTTTCCAATTGGTATTGCACCTAGTATGGGTCTAAATTCCTTTTTTACTTTTTCTGTTTGTATTGGAATGGGGATTAAATGGCAGGTTGCCCTAACAGGCGTGTTTGTAGCTAGTATTATTTTCGTAGTTTTGAGCCTGTTTAAAATCCGCGAAAAAATAATCAATGTAATACCCCAGGATTTAAAACATGCTATCGCTGCTGGTATCGGTTTCTTCGTTGCTTTTGTCGGTTTAAAAAATGCAGGAATTATCGTTTCTAATAAAGCTACTTTTGTATCAATTGGAGATTTAACCACTCCCCTAACTGCATTAGCTGTGATTGGTTTTATCCTAACCGTTCTTATGTTAGTGCGGGGAATACATGGAGCAATCTTTTATGGTATGGTGATTACAACGATTATCGGGATGATTGCAGGTTTAATTGATGTTCCATCCTCCATGTTGGGTAGCATCCCGAGCCTTAAGCCAACCTTTGGAGTAGTCTTCTCTAACTTAGGCAATATCTTTAGCCCACAAATATTAGCTGTGATCTTCACCTTCTTATTTGTAGCCTTCTTTGATACGGCTGGTGCTCTTATCGCTGTTGCCAGTCAGGCTGGTCTAATGAAGAATAATCAAATACCAAATATTGGACGAGCATTACTTGCTGACTCCACTTCTGGTGTATTCGGAGCTATTTTTGGTACTTCAACAACCGCTTCCTTTGTAGAATCTTCTGCAGGAATTGCAGTCGGTGGCAGAACTGGCTTTACATCAATTGTTATTTCTGCTTGTTTCTTTATTGCGCTATTCTTTTCACCGATTTTATCAGTAATTACACCGGAGGTAACGGCACCTGCCCTCATCATCGTCGGGGCTCTTATGGCGATGGAAGTCAGTAAAATTAATTGGACTAAGTTAGAAGTTGTCCTTCCAGCCTTTGTTACGATCATCATGATGCCGCTAACCTATAGTGTTGCTACAGGAATAGCACTGGGCTTTATCCTTTATCCATTGGCGTTATTATCGCAAATGCGATACCGCGAGGTCCATCCGATTATGTATGTACTTGCTGTCTTGTTTACTTTATATTTTATTTTTGTATAAATGGCAGCCAAAATAAAAAAGCCTTTTCGGCTTTTTTTTATTTTGGCTCAATATGAGACTATAATAATGCAATTCGATTGTATATGTCGTTTAAAGTTTCACAACCCCCGTCATAGAGTTTTTTTACATATATACACCATAGCTGTGCTGTCATTTGGGCATCACCTAATGCATGATGCCTGTCCTGAACTGTCAGACCGCAATGCTGACAATAATCCTCTAAGCGGATTAGTTTTGCACCAGGACAAGCAACGGCAAATACTAACGAAGTATCGACAATTCTATGTTTGACACCTGTTTTAAAAAGCATCCAATTGGCTTGATGGAGAAATTTCTTTTCGTGATTGGCATGATGTGCAACAAGAGGTGCTCCATTAACAAATTGATAAAATTGAACAAGTACATCTGAAAGCGGAGGGGCATCCTTTAGCTCCTCCTCCTTAAGCCCTGTTAGCTGTTTAATTCCCGGAGATAAACAACCTTCAAATCGAACGAGAGAATAAAATGTTTCTGCATTATTAATACTCATTCCCAAGCCCAACAATTTTACCGCGCCAATAGAGAGAATTTGATCCCCTTTTTCTGGATTAAAACCCGTTGTTTCAAAATCAAAAACAACGACATTTAGTTCATCTAGCGGAGCATATAAGCTGCTTTTTCTTTGTATTTCTTTTTCTAAACTTCTTAAAAATGCCAAGTGTTGCGAATTGCCTTGCACTAACGATCCGTAGATTGATGAATTCAGCTTACTATGGATCTGCTTCATCCAGTGAATAAAAGGGTCAAATTTCATTTTTTATCACCCTATTAACGATGGACCCTACATAGTGATACAGCTTCCTACCATCTTTTAATATTTGTTTTAGTGCACGCCTCTCACCCTTGCTAAGTCTTTTTACTTGAAGATAATGAATCTCTTCATATTTCATTTTAAATGCATGATGAAGGCGAATCCCCAACAAATGGACAAAATTCGCATAATAGATTTCCAAGTTTTGATAGTATGGTGCTATTTGTAAAAGTGACTCCAAGCGCAAAATCGTTGATGTTTCCGAAATATTTTCTTTGATTGCCAGTATTCGAATAGCATTTACATAAGGAAAAAATGCAGTTCTTTTTAAATCAATACAATCCGTATAAGGGCCATGGCCAACGGTTAAAAAATGATTAAATAAGCCAACTGACTTTTCCATATACATTGTATTCTCAAGAAATCTTCCTAATAGGAGAGGATGTTTTTCAACAGCTTGATGGATGAGTCTCTTTAGCTTTAAAACGGGTTCGGCCTCTCCAGCTATTGCTCTTCCATCAAAAAAAATAATCAAACAGCGAACGGATTCCCAAGACGCTTCATTCAGCCAGTTGTTTATTTGCTCTTCCCATCCAGCTATTGACTGGCACCATAATGAATTCGAGCTCATTACATTTCCATCACAGTATGGATAGCCTAGATAATGTAAGCCTAAACAAAGCCTTTTCCCAAAATCCAAGAAGTAAATAGAGGCCTGTTCACTAGTTTTTTCATATATTATGCCATGATCCTGATCACTGATAACAGCCTGTTCACACCTTCCTGCACTTCCCATCATAAACCATGTAAATTCACATGGTGGAAGCCCATTTTCTGATATCATTATTTCTAATGTAATTGCATATACTTTTTTTAAAACAAGCTCATGAAAATGATGCAACTCATCAGCCTTGAACTGATGGGTTGCAACGTGGTTGTCACGCCACTTTTTCAACGATTTATATGGTGTGTACGAGGAATTCACACAAACACATCCTTCGGTAATCTAGCAAAGATTAGACTATTCTTTGCTCCTTTGATTCAAATGCTTCTGGGTACCCATAGCTGCCATGTTCACTTATATCTAATCCCATTAATTCTTCTTCCTCCGTTACTCTAATCCCTTTCATCACTTTCTTTATAACTAGCAAAATAATAAAGGAAACAACAAATGCATATAGAGCCGAAATGGTGACTCCCATCGCTTGCACACCCAACTGCGTTAGCCCTCCACCATAAAACAATCCTGGTTTACCAACCGTGGCTAATTCTTCTGTGGCAAAAAGTCCAGTTGAAAGCGTTCCCCATACACCTGCAGCACCATGAACAGAAAGAGCATAGATAGGATCATCTATTTTACATTTCTCAATAAACCTAACGCTATAGAAGACGAGAATCCCTGCTAAAAAGCCGATGACAACAGCTGCCCATGTTTCAACAAAAGCACAGGAAGCTGTAATGGCAACAAGCCCTGCTAATGCTCCATTTAGCATCGTTGGAACATCAGATTTTCCTAAGACAATCCATGAAATTATCAAAGCACTAAATGCTCCAGCACCAGCTGCTAAGTTCGTGTTTAGAGCCACAAAACCAAAAAAGCCATTTTCAACACCCAGCGTACTGCCAGCATTAAAACCAAACCAACCAACCCACAATAGTAAGACTCCTAGTGCTGTATATACTTGATTATGACCATACAAATTGTTGGCAGTGCCATTTTTATTGTATTTTCCAATCCGCGGCTTTAATATGATGGTTGCTGCTAATGCTGCCATCGCACCTGTTAAATGGACGACAGTAGAACCGGCAAAATCCTGTTTTCCATGCTCAGCCAACCAGCCCCCACCCCAAATCCAATGAGCAATAACAGGGTAGACTGTCGCTGAAAAAAGCAGTGAAAATAGAAGATAGACGGATAATTTTGCTCTTTCGGCAAACCCACCGAAGGCAATTGTTAACGAAATGCCTGCAAATGCTAATTGAAACAAAAAGAAAACAGTGGTTGAATAGCTTGATCCTTCCTTTTCAAAACCGGAATAAAAGAAATCAGATAATCCCACAAGAAGATTAGCATGTTCTCCAAAAATAAACCCATATCCTATTGCCCAAAACACAAGTGAAGAAATGCCGAATGTAAAGATCGTTTTCCCCGCAATATGCCCGGCATTTTTCATTCTTGTTGAACCAGCTTCAAGTAGAATAAATCCTCCTTGCATTAAAATCACTAAAATGGCGCCTAGCATAATCCAAACACTATTCACTAAATATAATTCATCCATTAAAAATCCCTTCTTTCTATTAATCTTCTCTTCTTTAACTGTCTAATATATTTATGTTATATTGATCCAACCAGATGTTTATTTGTATTAGATGTGCAATAAGCTGTGGGCCTGTCATAAGCTGCCCAAACCATGGTGTTTTAAAGGAAGAACCGTTAGAGTAAATCATTTCTTTGAGTGTTTGTTCTGAGATGAATTCAAGTAGAGGGGAAGTTTTATTTTCGGCAATGTTGTTTAGCATATTCTTTACTAGTTTCAGATATTCTGGGTGATGGGTCTTAGGATATGGGCTCTTTTTTCGGTAAAGTACATCATGCGGTAATATTCCCTCTAAGGCTTTTCGTAGAATGCCTTTTTCTCGGCCATTCAGCATTTTCATTTCCCACGGTATATTCCATGCATACTCAACAAGGCGATGATCTGCAAAAGGAACACGGACCTCCAAACTTGCCCCCATGCTCATGCGGTCTTTTCTTTCTAAGAGTGTCGTCATAAACCAGATCATATTCAAGTAGAACATTTCCCGGCGTCGTGCCTCTAATTCATTTTCTCCTGCTAAAAGTGGGACTTCTTTAAGTGTTTCCTGATAGCGTGTACTCACATAATTTTTTAAATCAAGTTTGTTCTGCCAATGTGGTCGCAAAAGCTGGCGCCTTTCTTCCTCTGATTTCATCCATGGAAAACTAGCTTCATTTAATAAATCCTCGCGGTAAAACCATGGATACCCTCCAAAAATCTCATCGGCACATTCACCAGACAACGCAACTGTGTAGTCTTTTTTGATTTGTTCGCAAAACCAGAGTAGGGAAGAATCTACATCAGCCATACCTGGCAAATCACGGACTCGTACTGCATCCTCTAAGCGGGTAGCAAGTTCTGCGTGATTGATTATGGCTGGGTGATGAACCACACCCAAGTATTTCTCCATTTTTTGAAACCATGGTCGGTCTTCATCTAGTTGAAATGAATTTGCTTTAAAAAATTCACTATTGTGCTCATAATCGATTGAATACGTATGAAGCGTCCCTCTACCAGCTTTTTTGAAATATTCTGAAGCTATCGCACTTATCGCGCTTGAATCAATACCCCCAGACAAAAATGTACAAACAGGAACATCGGCCACCAACTGCCGTTCAACAGCATCGGTTACAAGGTATTTGATTACGTCTATCGTTTCAGCCAATGAGTGATCATGCTTTTTACTTTCGACGTTCCAATAACGCCTAACGGTTAAACCATTACGATTATAGATTAATAGATGTGCCGGTCTAAGCTCCTTAATCCCGCGAAAAACTGCATGCCCGGGCGTTCTGGAAGGTCCCAAACCAAAAATCTCTTGTAATCCTTCACGATCGACTTCAGCTTTGACATCCGGATGATCTAAGATTGCCTTTAATTCTGAAGCAAACAGCAATGAGCCATTTTTTTCACTGTAAAAAAGCGGCTTCACGCCAAGACGGTCTCTGGCAATAAAAAGTTGCTCAGCCAGATGATCCCAAACTGCGAAAGCAAAGATTCCATTTAGATGCTCTACACATTGTTCTTTCCACTCGAGATAGGCAGTCAGTAAAACCTCAGTATCTGAATGCGATTGAAATGTATATCCCCTCTTCAATAGTTCACAGCGAATATCTTCTGTATTATAAAGCTCACCATTATAAACCATTGTATAGGTTCGGTCAGCTTTTGCTTTTGTCATCGGTTGGGCTCCTCCTGCTGGATCGACAACAATGAGTCTTGTATGCCCAAGTAAAACATGGGGGGCGCTATAAATATTGGTAGCATCCGGTCCCCGCTTCCCTAATGTCTGCGCCATCTTTTTTACTGAGCCTGATTGTGGCTTTAAATCTTGATGATAATGAATCCATCCTGTTATTCCACACACTTGTCATCACTCTTTCATAGATAATTTTCCCCATCCCCAAATTGCTTCGCTTGATTAATATTGTGTCAAATACTGCTCACGTTCCCATGGATGTACTGCTGTACGGAATAGATCCCATTCAATTTCCTTCGCTTCAATAAAATGCTCTAATAAATGGGTTCCCAACGCTTCTGTAATCACTTTATCTCCCTTTAAGTTTTCGAGTGCTTGAGCGAGTGTTGCAGGCAAATCAACAATGCCATTTTCCATACGCTCTTGTCTCGTCATGACGTAGATGTTACGGTCAATAGGTGTTGGCGGGATTAATTTATTTTTGATGCCATCTAAACCTGCTGCAAGCTGGACTGCCATTGCCAAATAAGGATTTGCTGATGGGTCGACACTGCGTACTTCAATACGGGTACTCATCCCCCTAGAAGCTGGAATCCGGATAAGCGGGCTTCTGTTTCTAGCTGACCATGCAACATAGCAAGGTGCCTCATAACCAGGAACTAAACGTTTATATGAATTGACAGTTGGATTTGTAATTGCCGTAAAATTAGGTACATGCTTTAAAATTCCAGCAATAAACTGTCTAGCTGTATCACTTAATTCAAGCTCACTATTTTTATCATAAAAAGCATTTACGCCATTCTTGAACAAAGATAAGTTACAATGCATACCTGAGCCGTTTACACCAAAAAGCGGCTTTGCCATAAATGTCGCATGCAATCCATGCTTGCGGGCAATGGTTTTAACAACAAGCTTAAATGTTTGGATATCATCACAAGCTTTCAGTGCGTTTTGATATTTAAAATCAATTTCATGCTGACCCGGTGCGACTTCGTGATGTGACGCTTCAATTTCAAAACCCATTTCCTCAAGCTCTAATACTATATCGCGGCGGCAGTTTTCCCCTAAGTCAGTTGGCGCTAAATCAAAGTATCCCCCTTGATCATTTAACTCCAATGATGGCTCTTCATTTTCATTCAATTTAAATAAGAAGAATTCAGGCTCAGGTCCAAGATTGAAATCGGTAAAACCTAGCTCTCTCATTTCCGCTAAGACGCGTTTTAAGTTATTGCGTGGGTCTCCTTCAAAAGGTGTTCCATCTGGATGGTAAATATCACAAATAAAACGGGCTACTTTTCCTTTTTCCGCAGTCCATGGAAAGATGACAAAGGTGTCTAAATCAGGGTATAAATACATATCTGATTCTTCAATGCGCACAAACCCTTCGATTGATGATCCGTCAAACATGCACTTATTATCTAGCGCCTTCCCTAACTGGCTGACTGGGATTTCAACATTTTTAATCGTCCCGAAAAGGTCTGTAAATTGCAGGCGGATGAATCTTACGTCTTCCTCCTTCACTAACTCTAAAACTTTCTCTTTCGTATATTTCATTACCGTTCCCTCCCGTTTTTTTGAATTTGACTCAATGAAAATGGCTGTCGGTGAATGCCAACTCACCATGACAAATATAAGCGGCTTCCCCACGCTTCCACACATGATTATTTTCGTCCCAGCATATGGTCAAATCCCCTCCAGGAAGATGGACTGTTATCGGAACATAGCGATCTAGTTTATGAATTAGGGTAGCTGCCACCACCGCTGCACAGGCACCTGTACCGCAGGCCATCGTGATTCCTGATCCTCTCTCCCATACGCGAAAGTCAATCTCTTGGTGATTTTTCACTTGTACAACCCCCACATTTACCCGCTCAAGAAATAAAGGAGCATTTTCGATAATAGGACCAATTCTCTCCAGAGGAACTCCCTTTACATCGTCAACAAAGATAATCGTATGTGGGTTGCCCATGGATACACAAGTCATCAAATAATTTATATCGCCTATATTAAGAGATTCGTTTATTGTTGTGGAATCCGGATTGCCTTTCATCGGGAATTCTTTTTTCAGTAGTTTTGGCTCACCCATATCAACAGTCACAAAACGAACCAATCTTGATTTATCGACTTCAACTTCAACAGAAACATCTCCGCCTAATGTTTCAATCGTAAATGTAGGTGTTACAGCGTAATTGTGATCGTATAAATACTTGGCAACACAACGGAGACCGTTACCGCAATTTTTCGCTTCAGACCCATCCTCATTAAATATTCTCATTTTAAAATCAGCTCTTTCAGATGGACATATTAAAATGATTCCATCTGAGCCTATGCCAAAGTTAACATCAGATACTTGTCTTGATAACTGTGCAAAGTCGATGTTTTCCATTGGGATCTCCAATAGATTAAAGAATACATAATTGTTTCCTAAACCATGCATTTTCGTAAATTGCATTCCAACCCTCCTCCCAATTAGAAAATAAATTTCGTCTTGCTAAGTCTAGATTTGATTTCATCAATAACTCTTTTTTCTTCTTCGATACCATCAGCCTGGAATGTAACCGAAAATCTTACATAATGACCGGCATCATCCCATGGTACAGTAGAAATTAAATGCTTTACTATTAAATATTGGCTGAATTCTTCAGCTGACTTAAATGTCGGACCATTTTCAACTCCCTTCGGTGCCTTTGTATATAAGAAAAAGGATCCTTTTGGTTTTTTGGCTTGAAAGCCGCAGTCTCTTAATGCATTGGCTAACATTTCGTGGCGCCGCGAATATTTTTCAGCAGTTTTCTTAGTGATTTCAGGATGTTGAAGAGCATAGGCTGCAGCTTTCTGAATTGCTATAAACTGTCCGGAATCACTATTATCTTTAATTGTCGCAAAGGCTTTAACGACTTTTTCGTTTCCAGCAATAAAACCAATGCGCCAGCCTGTCATGTTAAATGATTTTGATAAAGAATGTAGCTCAACACCAACTTCCTTTGCACCTGGTATAGATAGGAAGCTTAAAGCTTTTTCACCATCAAAAACTAAGGCTGCATATGCAGCGTCATGAATAACGATTAGCTCATTTTTTCTCGCGAATTGAATAACTTTTTCAAAAAACGTACGATTTGCAACCGCTCCTGTCGGATTATTAGGATAGTTCAAATAAATAAATTTTGCTTTTTGTAGGACAACTTCACTTATAATATCAAGGTCGGGTAAAAATCCATTTTCCTCTGTAAGCGGTATGGTGAACACATCACCACCACAATATTTAGTATGTGTGCCTAAGATGGGATAATTAGGAGATGGCATGATGGTGATGTCGCCTGGGTTAATAAAAGCGGTGGGAAGCATTGCAAGCGCCGGCTTTGAACCGATGAAATGGTTAATTTCAGTTTCCGGGCTAAGATTGCTTACACCAAATACATCTTTCATATACTCGGCAGCAGCCTCTTTGAATTCCGCAATTCCATTATCGGCATAAAAACGGTTTTCTGATTTGCATGCTTCCTCCGCTAATTTCTCCACAACCATTTTATCCGCCATGGCATCTGGTTCCCCAACACCTAAATCAATCAATTTTATTGTTGGATTTGCTTTGTTTGCCGCCCGTTTTGCTCTTTTTATTTTTTCGAACTTATATATTTCTTCTTTTAAACCAAATTCAGAGCCCCCAATTCTGTCTGCAAATAGTTCTTGAATATAATCTATCGTTTCCATTTCTTTTCCTCCTACAATGGAAATAGAATACCTCCTTATGCCCCTATTTTTGTGCTTGTTGACACGAATTCTTCCTAGGTATGCCTTCTTGCTTCAACTGCAAAAATCGTTTATATTCTTTCGGAATCACCTTCACCCAGTTTGTTAAGCTTTCTTCCCAGTGATTTAGAATATAGGAAGCACGAGCACTTCTTGTATATTGAAAATGATTTTGAATAAACTGTTGTAATTCATTTTTGTCATCGTCATTTGTCAATCGACCAACATCAATTAATTCAAGATTGCACTGTTTCCGAAATGCCGCTATATCCTCTGCCAATATATAGGCAGTCCCTCCAGACATGCCAGCAGCAAAGTTTTTACCAACAGAGCCAAGGACAACTACACATCCTCCTGTCATATACTCACAGCCATGGTCACCAATTCCTTCTACAACTGCGTTTACACCGCTGTTTCTAACGCAGAAACGTTCGCCGGCAAGGCCGCGGATGTAGGCTTCACCCGAAGTGGCACCATAAAAGGCAACGTTCCCGATAATCGTATTTTCTTCAGGAACAAAAATAGACTTTTCAGATGGACGAACAATGATTTTCCCGCCAGATAACCCTTTGCCAATATAATCATTTGCGTCCCCTTCAAGCGTAAACGTAACGCCTTTCGGAAGAAAAGAACCAAAGCTCAAGCCTGCAGATCCAATAAAGTTTAGGCGTAATGTATCTTCCGGAAGCCCTTCCCTACCATAGCGTTTCGTAACCTCACTACCTAACATAGTGCCTACGGTTCTGTTGCTATTTTTAATTGGGAAGGTACCATATACCTGCTGTTTTTTCTCTAGAGACGGCTCGCAAACACGTAACAACTGTTTATAATCAAGCGAATCCTCGAGACCATGGTCTTGCTTATGCACGTTATACCTTTCCCCATCAATGGAAGGCTGGAAAAGAAGCGGCGATATATCTAAGTTTTTTGCTTTCCAATGGGAGCTTGCTTGTTTATTATGCGTTAATAAATCTGTCCGTCCGACCATTTCATTTATCGTTCTGAACCCTAACTGCGCCATTATTTCACGAACATCCTGGGCAATAAAGCTCATGAAATTTATAACATCCTCTGGCTTCCCAAGAAACTTTTTGCGAAGCTCTGGGTCTTGCGTAGCAATACCGACCGGGCAGGTGTTAAGGTGGCATTGCCGCACCATCACACAGCCTAGAACTACTAAGGCAGTTGAGGCAAACCCATATTCCTCAGCACCTAATAAAGTAGCTATTACGATATCCCTACCTGTCATTAGCTTCCCATCAGCCTCTAGGACAACGCGATTTCGAAGGCCGTTTAATAACAGCGTTTGATGCGCCTCTGACAAACCAATCTCCCAAGGGATGCCAGCGTGCTTAATGCTTGATCTTGGCGCTGCACCCGTTCCGCCATCACCTCCGCTAATTAAAATGACATCGGCCAGCGCTTTTGCAACACCCGCTGCAATCGTCCCAACCCCAGCCTTTGCTACAAGCTTAACGCTGATTCTAGCCTTTGGATTGGCATTTTTTAAATCATGGATAAGCTGTGCTAAATCTTCAATTGAATAGATATCATGGTGGGGTGGCGGCGAAATTAAACCGACACCCGGAGTCGAGCTGCGCACTTCTGCAATCCATGGATATACTTTATGCCCTGGCAGCTGGCCACCCTCGCCTGGTTTCGCACCCTGCGCCATTTTGATTTGGATTTCATCACAATTTACTAAGTAGTGACTTGTCACTCCGAAGCGTCCGGAAGCAACTTGCTTAATCGCACTGCGTCGGGAATCACTATTGACATCCGCTTTATAGCGATCAGGATGCTCCCCACCTTCACCACTGTTGCTTTTTCCACCGATTCGATTCATGGCGATTGCTAATGTTTCATGGGCTTCCCTGCTAAGGGAGCCATATGACATTGCTCCTGTTTTAAAACGGCGAACAATTGCTTCAACGGGCTCGACTTCATCAATTGGAATCGGATTTGTTTCTTTAAAAGCTAACAAATTACGAACAAAAATAAGCTTGTCATGATTCGCTTTTTCTGCATATTTTTTATAGAGTTCATAGTCGCCTGTACGGCAGGCATTTTTCAGCATTTTAATCACTTCCGGATTCATCGCATGTGTTTCTCCATCTTTTCGATATTGAAAATCACTACCCGGTTTTAATGCCTGGTCTTTTTCATTAAATGCTATTTCGTGGCGGAGCAATACTTCTTCGGCAATTTCATCAAGTGTAATTCCGCCCAACACAGACGCAGTTCCAGTGAAATATTTTTCAACTACCTCAGTATCGATGCCAACTGCTTCAAACACTTGGGCACCACGATAACTTTGAATAGTCGAAATCCCCATTTTTGACATGATTTTTACAATGCCCTCTGTTGCACCTTTAAGATAGTTTTTTACAGCTAGCTCTAAGTCTATTTTTAACTCCTGCTTTCCCACCATTTCCTCAATACTAGCAATGGCCAAATATGGGTTGATTGCATCTGCACCATAACCTATAAGCAACGCTAACTGATGAACATCCCTTGCTTCACCCGTTTCCACAATGAGACTGACTTTCATTCTTGTTCCTTGGCGTACTAAATGATGGTGAAGCCCGCTTAAAGCTAACAACGCTGGAATCCCTGCAAATTCTTGAGTCAATCCTTTATCGGACAAAATAATATTGGAAACCCCATCCTTTACCGCTTGATCTACCATGTTGAATAAATCATCTAAGGCGGCTTTTAATCCCGCTCCCCTTTTTGCTGCTTCAAAAACGATTGAAAATGTTTCTGATTTAAAATGTGGCTGGGTCATATGACGAATTTTTGTTAAATCAAGATTAGAAATGATCGGTGTTTCTAATTTTACACGGCGGCAGCTGTCTGCTTTTGGATTAAGAAGATCACCTTCTGCCCCTAAAAGCGTGGCTGTTGATGTTACATATTGCTCGCGCATGGCATCAATCGGTGGATTAGTTACCTGGGCAAATAATTGTTTAAAATAATTGTATAAAAGCTGTGAATGATCAGATAAAACCGCTAAGGGCATATCATTCCCCATTGAATTTATCGGTTCCTTTCCATCGATTGCCATTGCTCCAATGACTTTCTTCAACTCCTCGTTTGTATATCCAAATGCATGAAGTAATTTGCCAAGTTGAAGCATATTCATAGTTTGCTGCCGTTTTCCAGCTGAACCTTCATTGATATTCACTCTGTTCAGGTTCAACCATTCCCGGTAAGGGTATTCACCGGCAATCATGTTTTTTACCTGATCGTCGGGAATAATCTGTCCTTGTTTTAAATCAACTAGAAGTATTTTTCCGGGACTTAATCTGCCTTTTTCAAGTATTAAATCAGGCTCAATGTCAATAACACCCGCTTCAGAGGCAAAAATGATTGTTCCGTCAACAGTCACATAATAGCGAGCAGGTCGGAGGCCATTGCGATCCTGCATGGCCCCTATTTGCAGACCATCGGTAAATGCAAAGGCCGCAGGGCCGTCCCAAGGTTCCATCAAGTGACTGTGAAACTCATAGAAGGCTTTGAGATCATCATCCATTGATTCATCCTTTTCCCACGGCTCCGGAACCATCATCATGGCAGCATGGGGCAACGAGCGCCCAGCCCGGACCAAAAATTCCAAACAATTATCAAATGAAGATGAATCACTGCCGCTTTCATCGATGATAGGTATCATTTCATTTAACTTTTTATTAAAATTTGAATTTTCTATTAATTTTTCGCGCGCTTTCATCCAGATCCTATTGCCATTCACTGTATTGATTTCGCCGTTATGAATCAACATCCGGTTCGGATGCGCCCTGCCCCAGCTTGGAAATGTATTTGTACTAAAGCGAGAATGAACAAGGGCAAACGTTGATGCAAATGCTGCATCCTTCAAATCAAGATAATATTCCGCCAACTGCTCAGGAGTCAGCATTCCTTTATAGACGATAGAACGTGCAGACAGACTAGCAACGTAAAACATTTCAGAAACAGCCAACAGCTTTTCACGAACGATTTTTTCTGTTCTTTTACGAATGATAAACAACGTACGTTCAAAAGAATCATCATCATACGCTTCAACTGCTTTTCCAATAAATACTTGACGAACAAATGGCTGACTTTCTTTTGCTTTTGTGCCGATTTTTTCATCATTTGTTGGCACTGTTCTCCACCCAAGCAAAACTTGCCCTTCTTCTTCAATGGTTTTATTAAATGCATCTTCGCATTGCCTTCTTAATAAGATATCTTGAGGCAAAAATACCATGCCAACACCGTACGTTCCTTGAACTTTCAAACGAAATTGAGAACATTCTCTTTGAAAAAAATCATGTGGAAGCTGAGTAAGAATTCCCGCACCGTCACCGGTGTCCAGGTCATCCGCTTGACCTCCGCGATGCTCTAATCTGCACAGCATCGTAATCCCCTGCTGCACAATCTGATGTGATGCTTTTCCTTTTAAATTGGCTATAAACCCAATTCCACAAGCATCATGTTCATTTCGTGGATGATAAACACCCTGACTCATTGGTTGTTTAGCTTGACTCATTATGCCACCCCTTACATATGCTATAAAACAGCATGAATCCATTTCACTATTCTAAATTCAATATTAAAATCTTATAAATTGTTCTTGTTTTTTATTTTATTCAGCTAAATCATTCTAAACAATATCAATCATTAATATAATCAATCTATTTATGATATCATTCGTGTTGTAAGCGCTCTATTGACTGAATATTAAAAACCAATGAAAGCGCTTAGTCGTAAGCATCAAAAGGCTTTATCGCACTTTTTATTGGAAGTAACAGGAATAAGGAGTTGATGTATAATTTTTATTTAAATTTTTAAATTATAATAAAAGGAGAAATAATAAAGGAATACTCGGAGCAAAAGAGGAAAAAATTCAAAAAAAAAAAAGGAGCAAAACACGCCAACAGATTATTTCGAAAAGTTGATAACACTTAACCCATCAATAATTTTACTCCTTGATAAGCAAAAAAAACACCAAATCCAATCAGTGATAGTCCAGATACACCTGATATCAATACTAGTAAACGAGAGGTTAAAATTTTTCGAAAACTGCTTGACACTGTAGCCATTGTTAAATCCCAAACTAATAAACCTAAAAGTATCGCTATACTATAAATGATAAGTTCGTTTTTCGTTGCTGTGGCTGCTGTCCTTGCCAACAAAGAGCCATAGATACCAAGCCAAAACAGGATTGTTAAAGGATTCGTTAACGACATCATAAAACCTGATAAAAAAGCTTTGTGAAAAGGCTCGAAATGTCGGGAATTCTCAATGTTAATCTTTCCGGCATTGATCATACTTTCAAAACCCGTATAAAGTAATACAAAAGCTCCAAATAGCCATAGAAATGTTTGTACGATTGGGGTATCAATAAAAGTAACTAACCCTAAATAAACAATCAACATATAGATACCGTCGGCCATCATTGCCCCTATCCCGACAAGCCAGGAATGAATAAAGCCATATTTGATACCTCTGTCTAATTGCGCTGCATTAACAGGACCAATTGGTGCTGCCAAGGATAACCCTAAAAACACATAACTAAGAAAAATACTCATCTTCACACCCCTAAAATATCTTGTCTGAAAAATTGTATTCAGAGATGCACCCATGTACTACATATATTTAAGACATTCAGAAAAGAAAAAACGAGTCAAACAATTGATGACTCGTTTTTATATATAAAACTTCTTCAAATGGTATTAAAGTTTTGATTCATTGAATTCATACCAGTTGCAGGTTGGTAGACACTACTATACGTTTGTGTTGTCATTTCCTTTAAGGTTGGTACTTGGTAGTATCCTTTTGAATTCATATATTGCCAAACTTCATAAGCCTGATCGGCACAGTTTTTCGCACCTTGGATGAATGTGCTTCTGATTTGCGGATCAGCACATTCTAACGCAGCATGCATCTTCATCGTTGCCGACGCCTTATGACATCCCAGCATTCCAGAAGCCACATCGCGGTCATCCATTTGTTGCATAGATGTATTTGGTTGATTTGGTGAAGGGTTGCGTAGGCCGTATGTAGGACTAAAATTCGTATTTGTCCGCATATTAGTATTCATACTCGTACGCACTGCTCCCATATTACCTACATTCGTCTTATTACTTAACAAACTCACCAGTTGATTGTATTCATTTATCATAAAGCTAACCTGGTTTTGCAAAATATTTTGAAGCTGAGAGTCCTGGCAATGTGGTTGATACAATTGAAATTGGTTAATGCCGTCTATCGCATTACACAATACTTCATGGATCTCCATCAATTCATGTGCACCTAATTGCGGTTGTTGATTATTCATCATGTAAATAAATACCTCCTGAAATTTTCTTTTACGTAAATAATTTGTCCAGGAGTCCAGATATTATTCAGTAGTTTAAGCCAAAAAAAAGATGGTGAACCATAAGTTGCACCATCGAAGATATATTGTGAACTACATAACACTTGATAAAGCTAGGATTTTGTAGGTTTCTCTTCCGTTTTTATCTATATGGATAAAAAAGTCTGCAGTTTTTATTGTTCTTATTAACGATAATGATCCATCAGCATTTATAATGAACTTCCAACCTTTGAAAATATATTTTTCATACTCTGATATGAATGTATGGTGATCAACATATGAATAGGGAATGATTTCATATCCTTCGGCTATTTTATACCATAACAACCGTGCATTGTTCCGGACCTTTTCAATATTATAAATATTTTCAATTTCTTTTACTGAACAATATCGCATTATATCAACCCCTTTTTTTATAACAATAGTTGAAAAGGAGAAGAATGACTAGAGTTAAAAATTTACCAAAAAAAAACCTACCATTGGGTAGGTTCTTGATATTCAATCACTCATTTTAATAATACAATGCACCAATAATGACAAGGAGGATAAATAATACGACAATTAGCGTAAAGCCACCACCGGCACCATAACCAAAGCCAGCAACAGGTGCACCGAAGCCGTATCCACCATAGCCATATCCTGCTACAGATGTTCCAAAGGGGTATCTACCATACCCAAGGCCACCAAAAGGGCGTCCAAAGGGGTATCTACCAAATCCATATCCTGCACCAAATGGCATTTTAACCCTCCTAACTTTTTAATTATAATATCCAAAACAAGCTATGCTAATTCTAATATACGTAAGCTGCACCTACAATAATTAAAAGGATAAACAAAACTACAATTAAAGCAAAACCTCCGGCATATCCGTATCCAACGCCACTCATTCTTACAACACCTCCTTTGTGAATAATATATGTAGTTGCTAAACGAACTGAAATAGTCAAATCCCCCATTTTAGGACTTTGGGCAATAAAAAAAACGAGTGCTAAACCGAATAGTTTTAACCTCGTTTTATAAAGTATTACTCTGCCAGTATTTTATGTCGATGAAGAATCCTCTTCGGGCTTAATTGCCATAAAGGTAGCAATAGCTGCAATCACACTTAGACCACTTAAAATATAAAATAGGGAGTTTTCCGTGTTCTTCATCATAATAGCCATCAATGGAGGCCCCGCTGCTACCCCGATAAAACGCATCGAGCTGTATATAGATGAAACGGTTCCACGTTCTTGCTTTTCAATTCCGGATGTTATGAGCGCATCCAAACATGGTAAGGCCACTCCTATCCCAATACCGCTTGCTAAAAACAGCCAAATCATAAACCACATATCTTTAGAAAAGCTAAGAACTGCGATGGAAGCAGCTAGTAAGATAATTCCTCCAAAGGTAATCCATTTCATAAGGACTTTGTTTTCTTTAATCAATTTACCTGTAATATAAGAAGCGATACATAATCCTCCTAACGGTATTGCCAACAATAGACCTTTTTTCACATTTTTTACATCGTAAACCTTTTCCAGAATATCAGATAAATAAAATAGAACAGCGAACAGTACAAACATTAAAATAATTCCGATAATAAAAATAGCATAAAGCCATTTCCAATTGTTTTTGAAGGTCTTTTTCATATTCGCCATAAATTTTTTGAAAGGGGTTGGTTTTTGTCTCCTATTGGGGGTTTTCACCAAGAAAAGCATTAGTAAAATCGATAATATACAAAAAATTGGAATGGAGAAAAATGGGATAAACCATATAAATCCAGCCAAAAAAGCCCCCAAAATAGGACTTAATACTTTCCCGAGCGTATTGGATGTTTCAATTAGTCCTAATGAGCTGCTTACGTCTTCATCGGTCTTAAACATATCGCCTACGAGCGGAAGCACGATTGGGAAGGCCCCCGCAGCCCCAACCCCTTGTAAAGCTCGACCGATTAAAATAATCCCATATGGGTGGTCCATTTTCCATCCTGCCCACGCTGAAATTAATCCGCCGATGGCGGCTATGACTAAGCTTGGAATAATGACCTTTTTTCTCCCTAAATGATCCGATAAAAAACCAGCTATGGGAATAAGAATGATGGCTACAATCGAATAGATTGTAATAATCATGCTTGATTGAAAGGGTGAGATCCCCAACTTACGTTCCATTACTGGAAGTACCGGTATAAGCATTGAATTCCCTAAGGTCATAACAAGTGGGATGGATGAGATAGCTAGAACAGCCCACTTTTGATTATTTGGCTTGGATTTCGAAGCACTTTTTGACCTTTTGCTACTCTTAACTGAATGAAGGTTTTCTACATAATCCATCAGTTACACGCCTTTTTTTATTATTTTATTATTTCATTTTCTTAATATGGACAAATGATAATAATTTATCCTTGATATCAGGATTAACATTTCTATTCCGCCTTTATATAGTGGAAAGAGGAATATACTAATTGGGTTCGGGTTATATTTTGGATATCATGGGTACATGACCTTTTCCATATAATAAAAACGAGGGATGAAAATCCCCTCGTTTATTAACATCAACTCTTCTCTTGACTCTGCTTCTTCTTATCAATCATCGATCGATAAATCTGTGTATTCATACTGCCTTGTATAATGTTTTCCAGAAAAAAAACACCAATCAATTTTAAATATTCCTCATCATCAAACATCTTTTTGTTTTGCAGTTCCATTTCAGCCAACCCATCATATGTAGCAAACAGGGCATAAGTAAAGTCTTTACCAGTAATGGGTGTCAATATTTCGACCCTATGATCATACTTCTCATTCCGATAATTTTTAATTTCCGTTAAATTTTCAATTCCTTCTTTAAATTTTTCCTGTTTTATCTCAAATGTTTGATATACATAAATGGTCACTGTAAACACCTCCGGAAACTTGCTGTTTATCGTTTAAATTCTTTGTGGGTATAAATTCCGCTTTCTTTTCTTTCCTTTCGCAAAATGCCTAATAAATAAGACAACCAGGACAAGCGCGACGAATAATATACTTATAAAAAAGCCAGGTCTACTCGAAGAATGTGTAAGTGTTCCGGCCACCGCTAGCATAATCAACACCATTCCCGTAAATCGTTTTACATGATCAAAACCAGTTGCCTTTATAAGTCTAGGAAAAGAAATAAGAACAAACATCCAATTATACAAGAGCATTAATCCAGCTGCCGTCGTAATATACTCATAAACCCGATCAGGCATAACGAGGGCCGTAATAATCGATGTGATAAGACCACAGATCGTTAGACTTAATGCAAATGGAGGAACCTTAAGCCTTCCTTTTTTCGCAAAAATCTTTGGGGCATCACCATCTTCTGCCAATGTTACAATCATACTTGTAACAGCAAATAAAGAGGCGGCCATGGTCGAGAAGCCAGCAATAATAATGCCACCGTTAAAAACATGCGGAAAAAATTCTAGATTATATTTATCAAGTGCAATTACAAAAGGACTTTCTTTCGTATTAAACTTACTGGCTACGGTTAGGCCTGTAGCCAAAGCAAGAGAAAGTAAATAGATAACTGTTAAAATCATGAGCATGATTGCACCTGACTTTTTGGCATCCTCTTTATTTTTCAGCCGCGGTGCTAAAATCCCCATAATTTCGATTCCACCGAATGCGTAAAAACCGAAAATCAGCGCTGACCATAGGCCCATCATCCCATTAGGCAGAAACTCACCCGTCGTATTCGGGATTCGTAAATCATGGCCCCTTCCTCCAAAAAATCCAAATAAAATGGCAATCGCTAAAATTATAAACATAAAAATAGCCGCTACCTTGATGACGGCAAATACATTTTGCGCTCTTTCAAATCCCTTTGTCCCAATCATAACCACAATCACACCAAGAACTGCATAAATCGCAGCAAATAACCATAATGGAACATTTGGAAACCAAAAGCGAGACAGGATGGAAAGTGCAGTCAACTGGCTTCCAGTAATTAACATTTCCGAAAACCAATATACCCACCCGCAACTAAATCCAGCCCATGGCCCATAGGCTTTCTTAGCATATGATCGGAATGAACCCTTTTGCGGATCCTTTGCTGACATTTTCCCAAGTGCATCAGATACTGTGTATGTACCCAATCCCGCAAGGATAAATGCAAGTAGAATAGAAGGTCCTGTCATCTTAATCCCAATACTTGAACCTAGAAAATAACCGGTCCCAATAATACATCCAACTCCGATTAGGGACAGCTGCCACCACGCAAGTTTTTTATCTTCCTTCTTACCACCATGTCCCCCTATTCGAGCCGGTAGCTCCATTACAATCCCCCCTTCATTTTTAATCTATTATTTACGAAGGGAGTATAATTATGTATCCCATATCATTAATCATACTCATACTTAGCTTATAAATTTCACATAATTACGTTGATTAAATTCATCAATAAGAACTTTTCTTCCTAGGAAATCACTCATAATACTTCCAGTTAAAATGTTTTTTACAGAACCTTTAGCATATATTTGTCCATCACGAAGCAATGTTATGTGTGTAAATGCAGGCATAATTTCTTCAACATGATGGGTAACATAAAGAAGTCTCGGTGCCAAAGGGTCGATGCCAAGTGTATTGATAAATTCCAATACTTGCTCCCTCGCTAGAATATCCAGCCCTGAACAAGGCTCATCAAGGACTAATAGCTGGGGCTTTGCCATCAATGCCCTCAGAATGATAATTTTTTGCTTTTGTCCTTGCGAAAGGGTTTCAAACGTTCTATGGATAAGGTCTTCACAATGAAACTTTTCCATTAATGACAAAGCGAAGTCAATATCATCCTGGGTATATACATCATGATCATGAATGCCTAATGCTGCGTATTTTCCACTTAAGATAATATTTTCAGCATAATCATACCCTGGCAGCATTTTATCTATAGATGAACTTACAAAACCAATTTTTTTCCGGAGTTCATAGATTGGATATTGTCCAAACTCCTTCCCTAAGACAGTTACTTTTCCTGTTGTAGGCCAAAGGTATCCCGTTATAATATTGAGAAGCGTTGTTTTCCCAGATCCGTTAAGACCAAATAACACCCAATTTTCACCGGTATGTATCTCCCAGTCTATATTCTGAAGTACAGTTTTTCCATCTAATATTCTTGATACATTATTTAGTGAAATCATTACAAAAAACCCTCCCCATTTGCCATTCATTCATTTATTATTATATCAAATGAGTTGAAATCATTTTAAAAATATATTTGCTAGAATGAAAATTTCGCAAATTATTCATTGACGAATAATAATAAAATTGCTATCATAAACGGCGATTTATTTTTCCCAAAATAATATGAGGTGATTTAAATGACGATGAGACGTGCAGTAGTAAGTGTAATTGGGAAAGACCAAGTAGGGATTATTGCTAAAGTAACAAATGTTTTAGCCGATAATAAAGTAAATATTCTTGATATCAGCCAAACGATTCTTCAGGACTTTTTCACAATGATGATGCTTGTAGATGTCACTGGCATTGAACATCTTGATTCCTTACAACAAAAGTTTGACCAGATCAGTCAGGAAATGGGACTCAAAATCAACATCCAGCTCGAAGAAATATTCCAAGCCATGCATCGCATTTAAAGGGGAGAACGTTATGACAATGAACATTGCTATTGATGAAATGATTGAAACCATCCGAATGGTTCAAATGGAGAACCTGGATATTCGCACGGTAACAATGGGCATCAGCTTAAAGGATTGTGCCGACTCTGATTTCGAAAAAATGAATCAAAAGGTTTTCGATAAAATAATAATGCATGCAGGACGATTAAAAGAAGTTGCGGAACAAGTGAGTAAGGAGTTTGGAATTCCGATTATCAACAAACGGATTTCAATTACTCCCGTCGCAGAGATTTTGGGAAATGCAACAAAGGACCAGGCGGTGGAATTAGCTAAGACACTAGATAAAGCCGCTCACCGGCTTGAAGTTGATTTTATTGGGGGCTATTCTGCCCTAGTCCATAAAGGAATTGCAAAAGGTGACCAGACCTTATTGGATGCACTTCCGGAAGCACTCTCCGAAACGGAACGAGTTTGTTCCTCAATTTCTGTTGCAACAACGAAAACAGGTATTAATATGGACGCCGTTCGCCAGATGGGCGTTATTATTAAAGAAGCAGCGGAAAGAACAAAAGACCAAAATGGCCTAGCCTGCGCGAAACTTGTAGTCTTTTGTAACCCGGTTGAAGACAATCCATTTATGGCTGGTGCCTTCCACGGCGCAGGTGAAGGTGAAGTTGTCATCAATGTTGGCGTTAGTGGACCCGGTGTTGTTTTAAATGCTTTGAAGAGGTACCCGGAAGCAGACTTGGGTCAAGTATCGGAAGTTATTAAAAGAACAGCGTTTAAAATCACTCGTGCCGGGGAATTAATCGGAAGGGTTGTTGCGGAGCGTTTGAACGTTCCTTTTGGTATCATGGATTTATCTTTGGCACCAACAAATGCAATGGGTGATAGTGTAGCAGAAATTTTAGAAGAAATCGGTTTAGAGCGAGTGGGAACACATGGTACAATTGCAGCACTTGCCCTTATGAATGATGCAGTTAAAAAAGGTGGAGCGATGGCCAGCTCCTATGTAGGCGGCCTTAGCGGTGCATTTATTCCAGTTAGTGAAGATAACGGGATGATTCGAGGGATTGTTGAAGGTGCCCTTACATTATCTAAGCTTGAAGCTATGACTTGTGTTTGCTCAGTTGGGCTTGATATGATTGCCATTTCGGGAGATGCGTCCCCGGCGACAATCGCAGCCATGATCGCTGATGAAGCGGCCATCGGCATGATTAACAAAAAAACAACGGCCGTACGTGTTATACCGGTTCCCGGTAAAGCAGAAGGTGAAATGATTGAATTCGGTGGATTGCTTGGCCGTGCCCCTGTTATCGGTGTCAATCCATTTAACTCAGATAAACTCATTCAAAGAGGCGGACGGATACCAGCTCCACTACAAGCCTTGACCAACTAAAACACACTCACCAGAGTGTGTTTTTTTATTTGATGTAAACAACTAGGAATAAAACTGCGGACAAGTCTCATATGATACAATATTCCTTTATAGTGAGGCGGGGTATGGGATGAGACTTATACTTATTTTTTCTATATGTTTTATCATTCTACTAGGATGCAGTAAAGCAAATCCTCCATCTAACAATGAACAAAATATAATCGTTGTCGACACATTGCCTGACGCGGAAAAAGAAAAAGCAAGTGCTCTTTATAAGCAAATGCTGGCTGTGAACCAGATAATGGAAGAGCTTGATCTTATCATGGTTGAGCTTCAAAAAGCGGATGAGTTGGAGGAGGCTATTGAAATAATGGAAACCGCAAAAAATGAATGTAATAAGATTGCAGTGGAGTTAAGATTGATGGTCATTGAAAATATTGATGTAAGAGAATTTAATGAAAAATATAGAGAAGCTTTACTTTCTTATGAGGGTGGACTCGAGCTGCAAATAGAAGGAATGAAAGCTTGGGATGGAAAAAAAACAACGGAAGGTTATAAGCTGACTGAAAATGCAAAAACGGCTTTAAAGAGGTTCTATGAACAATTTAAAGAAAAATTTTCAAAAAAGTAAAGCTAGATTAGGGGGGCAAACGCTTTCATAATAAACCAATACTTTAGCCCCCATCTTCCATTAATCTTCAAGAATTATTAACCCATTCAGTATACATCCCTGTTCCACTGCAGCCGCAGCATTGAATAGGTTCTCCAAAATAGAATTCTGTACCGGCAAAATAGTGAATACCTTTCCCCTTACATTCAGGGCATATATTTTTTTCCTCATATTTAGCCATTTTCGCCATTTGCCAATTATTAAAAAACCCCATACAGTTCACCTCCAATTGGTAACCTATTTTTCAAAGCTAAAAGGTTGGCAAATGATCTAAATTATTTTCCTTAATTCCGTCCGGCTCACTTCTAATAATGTCTCGGCCATATTTATGAAAAACATCGACATGAGCAATTTTTCCATTCTTCGCTTCATTCAATGCTGATATGTAATCTAACTCTCTACCGCTTTGCATTCGAAACGCAATAATATCGCCATCCTCATTTTTCTTGACCGCAGTGATTACATCTTTCCCGGAAGTATCGCTATTCGGGATTTGCAAACTTGCCTGTTCCTCTCCTTTTTCCTTATAATCATTATAGATTTGTTGATAGCTTTTTGACTCCATCAAAAGCACCTCCACCGTTTATTATGTGCTTTTCAATTCATTATATGTATATAATAACCATGGGGGGTGATTATTTATTAGGGTTACATTGCATCGGAACTGTTAATAATGCTACTAATCATATAGTCAACTAAGGAGGAAATCACCAAATGTCAGGTCCGTCTTTACATAAACTTACTGCACACCGCTCTATACATAATGGTTCTTTAACGGAGGCACGAGATTTATTAGAAGTTTTAGAGAAAGTGTTTCAGGAAGGACAAATGGAGCATGCACTGCTTGCTGCCCGCACTCTTGTAGAGCATTGGGAGACTAGAACGATCGCCCATGCTGATTCTGAGGAAGATGGTTTTTATCAAAAAAAGATTGAAGAAAATCCGGATTTACAAGAATTGATAATCATGCTAAAAAGGGATCACCAATTATTCCGAACGCTTATTGACGATATTAAACAAATACTTGATGAAAAGAACGAGGTTAATCATGATGTAATTGACCGATTTAAAACCATTTACGTACTTGTCCAAATTCACAATCGAGATGAAGAAACGTATTTGCTTGTTGAGCATTGATAAATGTTTCTAGCCACTTTGGAATTCACACCAAAGTGGCTTTTTCAATAGTATTATTGTTTCCGCTCCGCGTATTTCACTGCTTTTCTTGGATTCATTTTTCGATAAACAATGTATTTACGAGATAAATATTCTAACGGTAAACTCCAGACATGGACTAACCTTGTATAAGGCCATACTGCAAATAAGATAAATGCAGCCAAAATATGTAGCTGGAAGCCAAGCGGAGCATTTGCCATTGATTCTGGATAGGGGCGAAAAGTAAGAATCCCTCTAAACCATGGGCCGATTGTTTCCCGGTAATCAAATGTTCCGCCGGAAGCATTATACCCCACTGTATTTGTGAAGCCGATAACGGTCACGACTCCAAGGATTAGGAGGACCACAATATCCATTGCAGAACTTTGCTTTTTTAAACGAACACTGTTTACACGGCGAATGGTTAATAGCGCACCGCCAATAACCATTATCAACCCTGCTAATCCTCCAAACCATACCGCTCCAAAATGATACATATGCTCTGAAACCCCAATTACATCATAAAACCCCTTTGGAATCAGTACCCCCGCCACATGCCCAAAGAATACAAAAATGACACCGTAATGAAATAGTATACTTCCCCATTTTAACATATCATCCTTTTGGATGAATTCACTTGATTTTGCTCCCCACCCATATTGATCAGTATTATAACGATGAATATGACCGACTACAAAGATTGTTAATGATAAATATGGGATAATGACCCACAAAAAATAATCAAATGCTGTCATTCAATCAGCCTCCGTTCTTTATTCTACGTTACTGAGTTCCAGGCACCTTCTGCCGTTCGGCGCCTGGCTCCTCTCCATTTAATATTACACCGCGTTATGGTTAATCGTTGTAACTTGCGACGGTAAATATGCTGCCATGGCAGTGACACAAGCTTTCAGCAAATAACCATACGGATTATCATCCTTTTCTAACTCCGATAAAAGCTCATCGATTGGTTTTTTGTGAATTAAAAACATCTTTTGCACAGGTACAACCTCAGCTTCTGCTGCAAATTCCAATATAAGCGGCAAATAATCTGGTAGTTCATCATTTTCAATGTAAAATCCGGCTTTGGCAAATTCCATTTTCAGTTTTACAAAAGCAAGACCACGTTCACGATTATCCCCAAACTTGCCATGCGTTAAATAAAGTGTTGTTCGTTCGCTAAAATCAAACCACCTAACATAGCTTTCAGTTAATTCTCTATAAGGTGTCCGGTTTATATAAGCAAAAAACTGTTCAAAGCAAAACCTTATTCCTTTATTTTCGATTATGCTAATGCATTCTTCTAATTCTTTATTACGGGCCCACTCCCGATTGGGATATTGCAAAAATAAAGAACATAATTTAAACGTATATCTACACTCTTCCATCCATTGCTGTTCCACCTAAATCACTCCAATACTCTTCACTGAACGCGTAAAGGTCATCATAGTTTTCAGTTCCAAGACTACAGCCTGTACAGCCTTCCATGAATTCATATCCTGTTGAGCCTTGACCCTGATACATATTCCCTGCTTCTTCACGATGGGATTTCGGAATTACATAGCGATCGTCATACTTGGCAATCGCTGATAGCTCATACAATTCGATGGCGCTTTTTTCAGTAAGACCGGCATCTTCTAAAATTGTTTTATCAAAATCCTTATCAAGATTCATACTTCTCATATAACTTCTCATCGCAACCAGCTTTTTCAAAACATATTCAATCACTTTTGTATCACCGGCCGACATTAAATTAGCAAGATATTGAATTGGAATTCTAAATTGTTTAATCGTCGGAAAAATAACATTTGGACTTAAATCATCGATTTGACCGGCAAATGCATTTGTAATCGGACTAAGCGGCGGGATATACCAAACCATTGGCAATGTTCGATACTCCGGATGTAATGGTAAAGCCACCTTATGCTGAACAGCCAGCTTATAAACTGGTGATTCCTGAGCTGCTTCAATCCAATCCTGAGGAATACCGTCAACTTTTGCCTGTTTAATAACATCTGGATCATGTGGGTCAAGAAATAGCTTTAACTGTGCTTCATATAAGTCTCTTGGATCATTCGCAGACGCTGCTATTTCGACCTCATCCGCATCGTACAGCACTATACCAATATAACGAAGTCTACCCACACAGGTTTCTGAACAAACAGTCGGCTGTCCATTTTCAATGCGTGGAAAACAAAAAGTACATTTATCTGCTTTATTCGTTTTCCAATTAAAATAAACTTTTTTGTATGGGCAGCCTGACATGCAGAAACGCCAGCTTCGACAAGCATCCTGATCAACTAAAACAATGCCATCTTCATCCCGCTTGTAAATAGCGCCGGATGGACAAGAAGCAAGGCATGATGGGTTCATGCAATGCTCACAAATCCTTGGCAAATACATCATAAACGCTTGTTCAAACTCTTGAATAATTGATTCATCCACACCATTCAGGTTGTAATCCTTTTTACCAGTTTGATAAACGCCTGCCAAATCATCCTCCCAATTTGGGCCCCATTTGATGTCCATATATTCACCGGTAAGCTGTGACTTTGGCCGAGCAACAGGCTGATGTTTTTTCTCAGGACTTTTAATTAAATGTTCATATTCATACGTCCACGGCTCATAGTAATCATCCAATTTCGTAAGGTTAGGATTATAAAAAATATTGAGCAGCTTGCTAACGCGCCCGCCCGCTTTCAACTCAATGCGACCACTTTTTAATTCCCAGCCACCTTTATGTTTATCTTGGTTTTCCCACTCCTTTGGGTAACCAATCCCAGGTTTTGTTTCAACATTATTCCACCACATATACTCCGCACCCTGACGGTTTGTCCACGTATTTTTACATGTTACGCTACATGTATGACAACCAATACATTTATCTAAATTCATGACCATGCCAAATTGCGCTTTAATCTTCAAGCCAATCCACCTCATCACGTTCTAGTTTCCGGATAATCACCTTCTCATCCCTTTGCGTGCCCGTTGGACCATAATAATTAAATCCAAAGCTAAGTTGTGCATAACCGCCAATCATTTGCGTCGGCTTCACATAAATTCTTGTAGGGCTATTAAAGGTACCGCCGCGGTCATTTGTGATTGTTGTCCCTGGAACATTAATCAACCGATCCTGAACATGGTACATTATCGCCATTCCTCTCGGCAGCCGATGTGTTACAACTGCCCGTGCCGCAACAACACCGTTGCGATTGTACATTTCAAGCCAGTCATTATCGTTAATTCCAACTGATTTTGCGTCCTCAAGATTCATCCATACACATGGTCCTCCACGGAACAACGTCAACATATGTAATGTATCTTGATAGGTGCTATGGAAAGACCATTTAAAATGCGGTGTTAAATAACGCAATTCAATTTCCTTTCCTTTTGGATCAGGTCGTCCATCTTTGGTATAAAAAGCTGCCTTACGGAGCGGCGCTTTAAAGGTAGGCAATTCTTCGCCAAACTCAATCATCATTTCATGATCAAGGTAAAAATGCTGCCTCCCCGTTAGTGTGCGAAACGGTATCAGTCGCTCCACATTTGTAGTAAACGGACTATAACGTCGATTTCCAGTTTCTGTACCACTAAAAACAGGTGAGGAGATAACCTTCCGCGGCTGTGCTGTGATCTCATCAAATGACATGTGCTCTTCAGCACGTTCCTCTGCTAAATCTTTTAACTTCTGTCCAGTTTTTCTTTCCAGCGCATCCCATGCTTTCATCGCTAATGACCCATTTGTTGTACTAGAAAGCGTTAAGATTGTTTCCGCTGCATGGCGGTCAAACGAAAGATCCGGGCAGTCATGGTATTCCTTACTTTTTGATACACCTAAAATATCTTTTAATTCGTCATATTCTTCCTTTGCATCCCATGCCAGCCCTTTAGCTCCGATTGATTCGCGAACATTGGTACCTAAGGAAATATATTTTTCATACACTTTTGTTAAGTCTCGCTCAACAACATGAATTCTCGGGAAATTTTCACCTGGAACTGGTTCACCGCCATTCTTTTTCCAGTCTGGTACTAATCCCAAGGCCTGCGACGTTTCATCTCGTGAATCATGTAAAAGTGCCGTTGCCACAATGTCTTTTACTGGATTTGGAAAATGCTTTTTAGCAAGCTCCTGAAATGTTTTTGCTAATTTTTTAAATATATCCCAATCCGGTCTGCTTTCCCAAGGTGCTGCAATCGCTGGATTAAAAGGATGAATAAACGGATGCATATCAGTAGAGCTAACATCATACTTCTCGTACCATGTAGCAGCTGGTAATACGATATCTGAATATAAGGCCGATCCGGACATCCGAAAATCCAATGTTATCATTAAATCCAATTTACCTTCAGGGGCTTCAGCAGGTGCTTTAATTTCTTCCGGTTTATCAGTTTCTTCTTGGCTTCCTAAAATATATGAGTGTGTCCCAAGTAAGTGTTTTAAAAAATATTCATGACCTTTGGCAGAGCTTCCAATTAAATTGGCTCGCCATATAAATAAGGATTTGGGAAAATTAACTGGATCTCCAGGTTCCTCAATCGCAAATTTCATTTTATCGTTTTTGATTTGTTCAACGACATACTTCACAGCATCATCATTATTCGTTGCTTGTGATTCATCATATAATGTTAAAGAATTCTTATTAAATTGCGGATAAGACGGCAGCCAGCCAAGACGGGCCGCCATCACATTATAGTCACCCATATGACTGTATCTTGGTTTATCCACCAACGGTGAAATTAAGTTTTCCGCTTTTTGCTCGTCATAACGCCACTGCTCCGTAACAAAATAGAAGAATGAGGTTCCATTCTGTAAACGCGGTGGTCCACCCCAATCTCTTGCCATAGCAATTGTTTGCCAGCCTTCAAGGGGGCGAACTTTTTCTTGTCCAACATAATGGGCCCAACCGCCGCCGTTGACACCTTCACAACCTGTAAGTAAGACCAGATTTATAATGGTGCGGTATATAACGTCTGAATGAAACCAATGATTAATTCCTGACCCCATAATGATCATGGAACGTCCTTTACTATCAACAGCATTTTGTGCAAACTCTCTAGCAATTTGCGCCGCTACTTTCCGATCCACATTCGTAATTCCTTCTTGCCATGCCGGCGTAAATGGTTTTGGGTCATCATAATCCTTCGGATAATCACCAGGCAGGGTTCCACGATGAACGCCAGCCTGCGCCAACATTAAATCAAGCACGGTTGTAACATAAAACGTTTCTCCGTTTTGTACAATGGCTTTAACAGGAACACCACGGTCGATAATATATCTTTCATCTTCACTAAAGTAAGGGAATTGGCAGATGACTGATTGATCCTCCATGCCCAGCAATGTTAAGGCTGGATCAAGGCCATCTAATTTATTATCGGTGTCCTTCAAGTGTAAATTCCAATTTCCATCTTCCGCCCAACGGTGGCCGATGGAACCATGTGGAGCAGCAAATTGATTTGAATTTTTATCAAAAATAATCGTTTTCCATTCTGCATTGGTGACATTCATTCCCATGTCAGACGCTCGTAAGAAACGGTCAGCTACATAATGTTCGCCTCGTTTTTTGAGTTTCACTAAAAACGGTAAATCTGTGAATTGTTTTACATAATCCTCGAAATAAGGGGTCTGTTGGTCTACATAAAATTCTTTTAAGACCACATGGGTCATCGCCATGGCAAGTGCTGCATCTGTCCCAGGATTAACAGCAAGCCAGTTATCGGCGAACTTAACAAAAATTGCATAGTCCGGACTAACAGCAACAACTTTCGTGCCATTATAGCGGGCCTCCGCATAAAAATGAGCATCAGGTGTTCTTGTTTGTGGAATATTGGAGCCCCAAGCAATGATATAGCTCGAGTTATACCAATCAGAACTTTCGGGTACATCCGTCTGCTCTCCCCATATTTGCGGGGAGGCTGCAGGGAGGTCCGCATACCAGTCGTAAAAGCTAATCAGCGGAGCGCCGATTAAATTTAAAAAGCGGGCGCCAGAGGCATAGCTGACCATGGACATGGCTGGAATTGGAGAAAACCCAAAAATTCGGTCAGGGCCGTATTCTTTCAGTGTATAAATTAATTGTGAGGCAATCATTGTATTAATTTCATCCCATGCAGCCCGGACAAATCCACCTTTTCCGCGCGCAGATTTATACGCTTTCTTTGCATCGGGATTTTCAGAAATGACTTTCCAAGCCTCTACAGGGTCTCCTGTTTTCTGCAAAGCTTCCTTCCATATTTTTAATAAAGCACTTCTTATATAAGGGAAACGAACCCTTAGCGGACTATAGGTATACCATGAGAAGGTAGCCCCACGTGGACATCCCCTTGGCTCATATTCAGGCATATTCGGTCCTGTAGTCGGATAATCGGTTTGCTGAGTTTCCCAGGTAATAATGCCTTCCTTTACATGGACTTTCCAACTGCACGAGCCCGTACAGTTGACCCCATGGGTAGTGCGCACAACTTTATCATGTTGCCAACGTCTTCGATAATATTTTTCTGATTCACGATCAGCATGTGACAATGTACTGTGATTCGTAATATCAGTTGTCCTGCCAAAAAACGTCATTTTCTTGAGTAACGGAGGAATTTTTTTCTTCATCACTATACTCCTTTCTAAAAGTCATTTTGTCGCCTCTATACTTGGCAATTTTTAGACAATAGTCATAGTGTTTCCAACTAAACGAAATTATACGTATAAAGAAGTTATTTTTAGAGAAAAAAGTGATAAGACTCACTTTATAAAGATTCTTTCAGCGATAAAATTAAAGTTGTACAAGGGGTGAAAAAAATGGAAATGATAAATAAAGATTGGTCAATGGATTTAGAGCATAATGAATATGAATCCGATATCGACCTTATTATTGAAGATGGATTAAAAGCGGTTGAACAGACAGCACCGGGGTATTTTGTGAACTTAGTTACTTCAGGTAACTTTAGAAACCCAGATGAATATTTTGCACCACTCTTAAAAGAGAAATTCGGCGATACAATAAAAACAAAATTTATCGACCAGTGTGGTTGCGGGGGGTACGTTTTAAGAGTATGGAAACTGAAATAAACACGATAAAAAATAATTTAAGTGAGTACAAAAATCGGCAAGCAGTTTTAAATTATTACGATGACGGTGAACTAGTGCAAAGGGACGGACTGGATTTTCAAACGATTATCGTGACAGACCTTGAAATACAATTCTTAAGTGATGAAAAAATTAAGGAAAAGATAGATTTATCAAAATATAAAACATTTGAACGCTCCAAAGAATTTTTCAAAAATTATTTCGAATTAAAAAATGGAAAAAATATATTGTATATTTATTTTCCATAAAAAAAGGAAGCAGAGGTTTTCTGCTTCCTTTTTTACATAAAAATATGGATGAGAAAGAAAAAAAGAAAAATAAACGCCATTCTCAGGTGAAACAATCTTCTAAAACCTGATGCCTTTTTTCTTCGCAGCCAGCCACTGAATAAATGTACCGCTAGCACCGTCAATGCTAATATTCCACTTATTTTTTTTACATCAATTAGCTCAAGTGGATGAAAAGAAATCATAATAAAGGCATGAATCAATATGAGCGCTACCCCTGTGATTGCGATTGGAACATGCAATTTCATCATTCTGCGTGAAAACAGCGCTAACGTCTTCTTGACTCCCTTCGCCTTGCTTTTACGGATAATTAAAAAAATAAAATACATATTGAGATTAATCAAAAATAGTATCACCGCTATAACTGCAAAGGTTTTTCCAACGACAATAATGGGCGATGAATAATCCCGATGCCAAAAACTCCAGAAAATTACGAGCAATATAAACGCTGCATTACTAATTAGCCATCCTTTCATGGAATCCTCCTTACCAAATTTATAAATCATTCTTAAACGGAACAAGAGAACCGTCCTCTTGCTCCATGCCTCCTATATAAAAGAGGCTGGCATACCTAGATGCCAGCCTCTTCTTAAAATAACATTATTTTTTACCAATTGCTACGCGCCAAACTTCTGGACCCTCTTCAAGGTATTCCCAAGTAAATTGGTCAGGTCTTTCCATCATGAACTGATATTGTAATGGGCGTGGATCATGATCGTTTGTTAATTCCATAAATTCGCCTGATTGTAAACCATCGAATGCTTTGAAAATTACAGGATGCTTTTCTCTTGGTGGATAATCAGGTGCGTTTACTTTTGCTGCAAATTCAGTCATTGTTGTTTCCTCCTAAAGTAAAGTCAAATTAAATTAGTCTTCATCAACTGCTAAATCTTTTACAGGTAAAGCTTCCCCTTCTTTATGAGTAGGCTTACGTAAGTTGAAAATTGATTTAACAGCCACATACGTAATTAACAATACACCAATTAAGAAAATTGTATCTGGGATTGCACGAATTGTAAGTAAATTCACAACGATATCTTGTTGTAAAAACTCAGGTGAACGAGAAACCCAGTAGCCTTTAATAAATGCTTCTTTCAATTGTAACCAACCAACAGGAAGTAATGCAACTGCAATCATACCTGCTAAGCCGATGTTCATTAACCAGCAAGAAATTTTAATGATTTTGTCGTTCCATTTTTCAGGTTTTACAATGCTTCTTAAACAGAATACAAGAACGGCAATTGCAAAGAATCCATAAACACCCATCATAGATCCATGACCATGTGCTGGTGTTAAGAATTGACCATGTTCAAAGTATGCAACCGCTGGTAAGTTGATTAGGAATCCTAATACCCCTGCACCAACTAAGTTCCAAATACCTACAGAAATCAAGAACCAGAAAGTTGACTTGTAAGGGAAGTCAATACCGCCATCTTTTATCATCTTATAATGTGAATAAGCTTCTAAAATCAATAATGTTAATGGTACTACTTCTAATGCAGAGAATACTGCACCTAAACCAATCCAAATTTCAGATGATCCTTGATAATAGAAGTGGTGTCCAATACCAATAACACCGCTGCCTAATAACAATGTAATTTGGAAATATAAAGCTTTTACAGTTGAATTTTTAGTTACTAAACCAAGTTGTACTAATAAGAAACCGATAACAACAACTGCGAATACTTCAAAGATACCTTCTACCCATAAGTGAATAATCCACCAACGCCAGTAATCTGCCATTGTAAAGTGTGATGTTGGGTTAATAAATAACGCAAAGATATAGAATGCTGGTACGGCGATTGAAGAATAGAATAATAAGTGAATTAAACCACCTTTATCAGTTTCGCGTTTTAAACCAGATTTAACACCTCTAAATA
This sequence comes from Schinkia acidoalkalinis, assembly GCF_054301215.1. Next base: position 3,666,491 of record NZ_CP182573.1, on the reverse strand, counting down.
CAATGAACAACCAAATGCCCATACCTGCGATTAAAACGATTTGCCAAATACGGCCAAGTTCTAGGTACTCCCAACCATTGTCTCCAAGTAGGAACCAAAGGTTTCCTAATTTACCATTAGCACCTAACCATTCACCAATCATACTACCAAATACGAGTACAACTAGTGCCCAGAATAGGATGTCTACTAATAATCCTTGTTTCTTAGGCTCATGTCCGCCTACTAATGGTGCAACATATAAGCCCATTCCTAACCATGCTGTAGCAATCCAGAACACAGCCAATTGTAAGTGGTAACCTTTAGTGATAGAGAATGGTAAAATATCATGAATCCACTTCATTCCAAAGAAACTATCTGGCTCAATATAATAGTGAGCAAGTAAAGCACCAAACATTGATTGCATAAAGAATAGAACAGCTACAACTGCGAAATACTTTCCTGCTTTTACTTGTGATTTCGTTACTGGTAGTTTACGTAAATCAATTTTCGGGAAATTGCCTTCAGTATATGCTGGATGCATATCTAGTTGATAACGATGGAATAAGAATAAAATAACACCCATCATTAAAATTAGTAATGTTACACTAGCACCAGACCACCATACTGCTGATAGTCCCATTGTATTTCCTGCATCTTGATAGTAAGGCCAGTTATTTGTATAAGTGATATCATCATTAGGTCGTAATGTACTTGATAACCATGCTGTCCAGAAGAAGAAATCAGATAGTTGCGTAATTTGGTCTCCATCTGCAACATATGCACGGTTAGTTGCTGGCATATGCTCTTCTTTAATTAAGCCTGGCTTTAAGCCCCAACCGTCGCCATTTGTAAATACATCTTTGTAATATGCTCTAACTTGATCAAGACCATAAACTTGTGCATCTGTTAATGGTAATGTGTCAGTTTTTGCATCATAACGGTTTTCTTTAATTTCAGTAATAACCTTTTGTTTGATTACTTGTTGATCGTCTTGAGACAACTCTTTATATGCTTTACCATATTTTTCTTTTGCTCTAAAATCCTGCATTCCTTCAGTATAAACCTTCAATGCTTCAGCTGTATAATCCGGTCCCATGTAAGATCCGTCACCAAGGACTGTACCATAATCCATTAAAGCATACTTTTGGAATACAGCCTGCCCACCCATGATGGACTCTTTTGTTATAATCGCATCACCGTTTGGACTTGTAATAGCTGTCGGTCTTGGAGCATTTCCTTTAAAAATCGAATATCCTCCAACTAATAAAACGGTAAAAGTTAAAAGCAATGTGAGAATTAAGATTGATTTTAAAAGGCCGTTTTTCGTAGTTGGCTTAGAAGCCGCATACGTATTAAGTTTTCTTTCTCCCATCTTTTTCACTCCATATCTTCTATTTCATCGGCGCGCCTTTCACAATTCAAATGATAGCATTTCTCAAATCCAAGGCGTGTGATTTAAAACACCAATAGGGTGTGTTTTTAATCATACATATACAAAGTAATAACTTTAAAAAGTATATTATCTAAATATTTTAAGTTTTACGATATTAAAACGAACTCTATTAAATTGAAATTCTTCCTTGTTTGTTCTTAAAAAATTCCATAATTAGACACCAAGACACTTCACTAATCTGTTAAGATAAAATACATATAATAGGATAGGAGGGGAACTCATGGAAGGAATAAAGCAAGTTCGGACGATTTGCGGCTACTGCGGAACAGGTTGCGGCCTTATACTTGAAGTCAAGGACAATCAAATCCTGAGAGTACGCGGTGATAAAGATGCCCCAGTCAACAAAGGACAAACATGTGTCAAGGGGGCATTCGCCTACAAATATGTTCATGCAAATGAAAGATTAAAAACACCGCTTATCAAAAAAGCCGGTAAGTTTGTAGAAGCAACATGGGAAGAAGCATTGCAAATCATTGCAGAGAAGCTTACAACTATTAAAAACCAATTTGGCCCACATGCAATCTCAATGTTTGCTTGTGCCAGGACGACGAATGAATCCAATTATGTCACACAAAAATTCATGAGAGCAGTTGTCGGCAGTAATAATATCGATGGCTGCAACCGCACCTGACACGCTCCTAGCGTTGCCGGTCTGGCAACTGTGTTTGGTGACGGTTCTCCGACAAGTACATTAGAAGATTTTGATGAAGCGGATGTCTTATTACTAATGGGCTCCAATACGACAGAAGCCCATCCAATTATTTCAAACCGAATCAAAAAAGCTGCTAAAAATGGCTTAAAAATTATTGTAATCGACCCGCGCCAAATCGATATGGTAAAGGTAGCCCATAGCCATCTCCAAATCAATGTAGGTACAGATATTGCCTTAATGAACGCGATGATTCATGTTATTTTAAAAGAAAAGCTTTATGATGAGACGTATGTTAGCAGGGTCACACTTGATCTTGATAAATTGCAAAAACAGGTGGAGATTTATACACCAGAATTTGCTGCTGACATTACTGGACTTTCACCTCAGAAAATCGTGGAAACCGCCCGAATTTATGCCACAGCACCTAACGCCATGATAGCCTATACTCTAGGGATCACTGAGCATCATTGTGGTGTAAATAATGTCTTTGACATTGCCAATATGGCCCTACTTACTGGTCATATTGGAAAAAAAGGAAATGGCATTATGCCGCTACGCGGACAGAATAACGTCCAAGGTGCTGGCGATATGGGATGCTTGCCAAATCAACTTCCTGGCAGTTTTCCGATTACAAATGATGAGTACCGCAAACGTTTTGAAGATGCTTGGAATGTAAAAATAGAAGCTGTCGCAGGAGATACACAGACACGTACGCTTGAGCGAATGGAAAAAGGCGATGTGAAAGCTCTTTATGTCATTGGTGAAAATCCTTTAATGGCAGATGTTCATATGTCACATACGAAAAAATTGCTAACAAATCTAGATTTGTTAGTCGTTCAAGATATCTTTCTTATAGAAACTGCCCAATTGGCAGATGTCGTTCTTCCTGCCCGTTCTTGGGGCGAGGTTGACGGGACATATACAAATACCGATCGGCGCGTCCAAAGGGTACGGACAGCTGTAGAGTCCCATCCAAATGTCAAAGAGGATTGGCAAATACTTTGTGACCTTGCAGCAATAATGGGTTATAACATGAACTATGAAACTAGCGAACAAATTTGGGACGAACTGCGGACACTTGCCCATGAAAAATACGGTGGCATGTCCTATGGTCGTTTAGATAAAGAATATTCATTACATTATCCATGTCCATCAGAAGACCATCCTGGAACATTTGTACTGCATGAACATTTACATGATATGGACGCTGGAACTGATAGGAAAGCACCGTTTGTTCCAGTAGGCTACACGGCACCAATTGAACTGCCGGATGAGGAATATCCGCTCACCCTCACTACTGGTAGACGCTACGAATCTTATAATACACATACGCAAACACGTTATTATCCTGATAACGTAAAAATTAAACAAACAGAGGAAACTGTTGATATTCATCCTGAAGACGCTCGTAAACTTGGGATCAACGACGGCGATGTTGTTGAAGTTGAATCTCGACGCGGCTCTTTAAAAGTGAAGGCCAAAGTAACCGAGCAGGTTGTTCCTGGCTTGGTATTTATGAGCTTCCATTGGAGTGATGTTCCTACGAATATTCTTACCATCAATGAATTTGACCCAATTTCCGGTACTGCAGAATTTAAAGCGTGCGCAGTAAAGGTCAAAGTAATTTAATAGATACAAAGAAAAAGAACCGATTGATGCAAACGCATGTAATCGGTTCTTTTTTCCATTTTACTGGCCTCTTTGCCTGCGAATAGTTACTTGTTCTCCCCCAATGCCCCAATTGTCTGTGTCAACTTCATCTATAACAACAACTGTTGTTTGCGGGTTTTTTCCTAACACATCTCTTAATAAATTAGTAGCTCCTTCAATAAGCTGTTTTTTCTGTTCAGACGTAACGCCTTCATTTGTTATTTTAATATTGACATATGGCATGAAACATCTTCCTTTCCTTACTGAATATTGTTATGATGTTTTTTAATGGAGACATTTGAAAATACCAGAAAATTAATCTTTTCAAACGTCTTTTTAACAATTATGATTAACACATATAATAGTACAATACTTAGCCTATGTCACGCCACTATACATAGTAAGGAGGAACATTTGTGGACAAAACTTCACTATTTGGAATCATCTTAGGTGTAGTTGCGGTTGGAGTTGGAATGGTTTTAAAAGGTGTAAATCCTAGCGTTCTAATCAACCCTGCTGCCATTTTAATTATCATAGCAGGTACAACGGCCGCGGTTTTAATAGCATTTCCTACTAATGAAATTAAAAAAGTACCAGCCTTATTTAAAATCCTTTTTACAGAGCAAAAATTAAAAACTCAGGAAGAATACATTAAAATGTTTGTTGAATTTGCAACAACTGCCCGCAAGGAAGGCTTGCTTTCATTGGAAGCACAAATTAATGAGATTGATGACCATTTTTTAAAAAATGGCCTGAATTTAGCCATTGATGGTCAAAGCCCTGAATTCATTCGTGATATTATGATGGAAGAAATTGAAGCTATGGAAGAAAGACATCTAGCTAATGCAACGATCTTTTCGCAGGCTGGGATGTATGCGCCCACACTTGGTGTATTAGGAGCTGTACTTGGGTTGATTGCTGCCCTTGGCAATATGAAGGACATTGAAGCATTAGGACATGCTATCGCAGCTGCCTTCGTTGCAACATTATTGGGTATTTTTACCGGTTATGTCCTTTGGCATCCATTTTCTAACAAGTTAAAAAGAAAGTCAAAACAGGAAGTTCAAATTAAACAATTAATTGTTGAAGGTGTTCTATCTGTTCAGGAAGGACAAGCACCAGGCATTATTCAACAGAAACTAGCTTCCTATCTACCTATTCAACAAAGACTCGCCTTTCTAGAAAGGGGAGAAAAAGAAGATGCCACGGAATAAAAAGAAAAAACATGAGGAAGAGCATGCGGACGAAACATGGCTGGTTCCGTATTCGGATCTTCTCACCTTATTATTAGCGTTATTTATCGTCCTCTTTGCGATGAGTTCGATTGATGCCGGTAAGTTCTCACAAATGGCACGTTCATTCAATAGCACCTTTCAAGGTGGAAGCGGCGTGATGAATTATCCAAGTCCCTTTCCACAGATAGATAGTGAAAGTTTTAGCAATAAAAATGCCACTAACAATCAAAATGCAAAAGCTGAACAAGAAAAAAAGGAGATGCTGGAAATAAAGGAAAAAATGGATTCCTATATCGAATCCAAGTCTTTAAATGCCCAAGTAATAACCTCCTTAACAAGTGAAGGTTTGATGTTAACTATAAGAAATGATATTTTGTTTGATTCTGGTACAGCCAATGTTAGACCGGAAGATTACAAGATTGCAAAAGAAATTTCGCAATTACTTGTGATGGACCACCCAAGGGAAGTTATTATAAGTGGACATACCGACAATGTCCCCATTCATAACGCACAATTTGACTCCAATTGGCACTTAAGTGTCATGCGGGCGGTTAACTTTATGAAAATTATATTGGAGAATAAAAACTTAGATGCAAAATGGTTTAGTGCAAAAGGCTATGGAGAGTTTAGACCTGTTGCATCGAACGATACGCCGGAAGGCCGTTTAGCAAATCGCCGAGTTGAGATCTTAATTAAATCACCGGACCAAGAAGATGGCACACCAAATGGGGTCCAAAATTAGGTAAAGCCAGCAAACCCTTATGTTTGCTGGCTTAATTTTAATGCAGTATCAGTAATTTTCAAATCCATTTGTAGCTGCTCCCTTAGGTCATAAGGATGATACATTCCGTTTTCAATCATATAATTTATAATTCTTTCATGGGTTTCAACTGCATGTTTTAGCTGCTTTTTTAATTCTTCCCGAACCGTCGACGTTGAACTTTCAGTAAGTGCAAAAGCAAGATTTTTTATACCGGATTTTGCCGCCATTAAAAAGTCAGTAGCGATGACCTGATCCGTCATTCCACCCATTCCCATTAGATTTTTCAAAAAGTTATTCATCCTAATCTCCCCTTTCCGTTATCAATTCCCTTAGCCTTTGTACAAATTGACTCCCTGCTGTCACATCATCATCGAAAATAGCCTTCAACCCTGGATCTTGAACCAGCCCGCTCATTGCCACGGCTTTTGTTAAACATAGATTTTTAAAAACTAATAGCTCATGCACTTCCAATGTTTCATGCAACCCCATATATCTAGTCATAAATGAAACCCCTTTTTAATTTTTATTTACAGTTTGCTCGAAGCTGTTCCTTAAACAAGTGGTATTTTTTGTTATTTGATCAAGATAGAAGACCTTGTATAAAGACTACGTATCAAGCCAAATTAACTGTAATTCAATTTGTATAAAAGCAGGAGGACTAATGATGGAAGAAGAGCTATTAGGATACCACGAAACTATGGATACCCATGAAATGCTGAACTTTAAAACAAGCTGTTTAATGAAAAGCAAATTAATGCAGGGTATATGCTTTGATAATGAACTCAAACAACTTATGGAAAAGGATGTCCAACAATCAATAAAAGCAATTCAGGAGCTTAAAATTCATTACGAGAAGGCGCATACGAATTCACAGAAATAATGATGATATTGAACCGAAAGGATGGAAATGATATGAATCAGGATTATCTTGATCCTAAGTATGCTGAAGGAATGCCAAAAATGGCTGACTCTGCGTTTGCAATGGACTTTTTAACTTCAATTAAAACAGGAATCCGATATTATGCCGTCACTTTAACGGAAACAGCCAGCCCCGAGCTAAGAGCGACCCTATATAAACAAATGGAAGATGCTATTGATTTACACGGAGAAGTAACGGAATTAATGCTACAAAAGGGCTGGTTTTATCCAAATGATATGGAAAAGCAGATTGAATTAGATTTAAAATCAGCTGATATGGCCTTAACAATCGGCAATATGGAGCTGTTTCCTCATGACACTGACAGGCTAGGGACGTTTGCAACACCGTATAAATAAACCATAAAGGAGGTAAATAGCGATGAAGGCCGTAACCTACCAAGGCATTAAGGATGTTGCCGTAAAAGAAGTCCAGGATCCTAGAATTGATAAAGCAGACGATATTATTGTGAAGATCACAAGTTCAGCAATCTGTGGGTCTGATTTACATTTAATCCATGGAATGATTCCCAATACGTATGAAAACTACATAATCGGCCATGAACCAATGGGAATTGTTGAAGAAGTCGGCCAAGGAGTTACGAATTTAAAAAAAGGCGACCGTGTAGTCATCCCCTTTAATGTTAGTTGCGGTGAATGCTGGTATTGTAAACATGATCTTACAAGTCAATGTGATAACTCCAATCCACACGGGGATATGGGGGGATTCTTTGGCTATTCTGAAACGACAGGCGGATTTCCTGGCGGTCAGGCCGAATATATGCGCGTCCCTTACGGAAATTTCACTCCTTTTAAGCTTCCTGAAAATTGCGAAGTTGAAGATGAGAAATTAGTATTAATTTCCGATGCGATGGCAACTGCTTATTGGTCTGTCGATAACGCTGGAGTGAAAGAAAGAGATACCGTTATTATTCTTGGTTGTGGCCCTGTAGGTCTACTTGCTCAAAAATTTGCATGGTTAAAAGGAGCGAAAAGAGTAATCGCTGTAGATTATATCGATTACCGGCTAGAACATGCAAAAAGAACAAACCACGTCGAGATTGTCAATTTCGAAAGAGAAGAAAATATTGGGAGTTATTTAAAAGATATAACCGAAGGTGGTGCCGATGTAGTCATTGATTGTGTTGGTATGGATGGAAAAATGACACCGCTTGAATTTCTGGCAACCGGTTTAAAACTTCATGGCGGCTCAATGGGAGCGATTATAACGGCTACACAGGCAGTTCGTAAATGTGGCACGATTCAGATTACTGGTGTTTATGGTATGAGGTATAACAGCTTCCCATTAGGCGATATCTTTGAACGCAACATCAATATACGCACAGGCCAAGCCCCGGTCATCCCATATATGCCACACCTCTATAATTTAATAGCTGATGGAAAAGTCGACCCAAGTGATATTGTAACCCATGTTATTCCTTTAGATCAGGCTAAACATGGATATGAAGTTTTTGATACAAAAACGGATGGTTGTATTAAGGTCATTTTGAAGCCTTAAAGACAATGGTCTTCATACCTGTGATGAAGACCATTGTTGTGTACTACCCTATTAGTTTTTCGAGCCCTTTAAATTCCAGTTCTTTGAACTTTCCTAAAACCTTGGCACGATCAATGGCTAATAGTGCCTCATCTAAAGAACAATGAACAGGCACTTCACAATGAATCTTAGCAAGCTTCCGTGATAAATGAAGCATTTCTAAATCCTGTTCAATTTTAGAACGTTGCCCCTTTGAAAGAGAATCTAAATTGTCCAAAATGCCTTCAATTGTTTCAAACTGATTTAAAAGTTTTACGGCGGTTTTTTCCCCTATTCCGCGGACACCTGGATAATTATCGCTGCTATCCCCCATTAATGCTTTTAAATCCACCATCTGCCCTGGTTTAATGCCTTTCCTTTCCACCAATAACTCCGGCTGAAAGACTTCATAATTACCGTAGCCATTTCTTAGCAGAGCCACCTTAATATCTTCATCAACAAGCTGAAGAATATCTTGATCTCCTGTAAGAATAATCACTTTATGCTTTTTCTTATATTGTTGTGCCAATGTCCCTATACAATCATCGGCCTCAAAGCCTTTTAAACCAATATTAGGAATATCAAAAGAGGCAACAACTTCTTTTACCAAATCAAATTGCGGGATAAGCTCAATCGGTGGCTCCCCACGGTTGCCTTTGTACTCTGGATAAAGCTCTGTCCGAAATGTCTTGCTACCCATATCCCAACAACAAACGACATGGCTCGGCTCAAAATGATGAACAGCCGTCAGCATATGGCGCACAAAGCCATGGACACCATTGGTTGGGATTCCTTTACTATTTATCATAAAATAACCGCTCATTGCGGTTGCATAAAATGCCCGAAATAATAAGGCCATGCCATCAACAAGTAGAATTTTATTGTTTTGTTCCACTGTTCTCTCTCCTTTCAAAAACATTTTCTATTATAACACGAAAAAGCATGCAAAAACTTAAGTTTGCATGCTTTATTCTACCGTGCTCTGAACAACGATATCTTCAATGATTGAATACTTGCATAAGGGATCTAAACTTATAATTTGTTGACCTTGTTTTTGCCACTTGTTAATCTTTTGATTAACGATATTTAGTAACTCCCCATAAAAAAATAAATAAGGAACAACAATCACGCGATTAGAAGCTTGGTTTGAAATAAGTTCCAAGCCTTCTTGCAAGTTCGGCTTAGCAGCTGCTAAATAACTAACTGTGATATTCTCAATTTCTAAACGATTCTTGATCCCTGTCTTGATTTCCTCGAAAGCAAAGGGGATACCGGGGTCACTTCCTCCAACTCCAACGATGAGAATACCATCACTACCTGTCAGATCAATTACATTTTTTCTAATGTTATCAGCCATTACAGTTAGGATTTTATCCTTTACTCCAAGTGGATTTCTTACATTCACCTTAATAGTAGGATATGTCTCACGCAGCGAGGATAGGATTCGTGGTATATCCTCTTTAATGTGGCCGGCTGCCAATAGAAATAACGGTACTATCGTGATTTCTGTTGCCCCCCTTTCCACACACCTCTTGAAACCAGATGAGATGGACGGCTTTGTTAGCTTAAGAAAACAAAACTCTTGAATAGGTGGATTACAGCGTTTTTTTACCTGTTCGATAAAAGCTTTTAACTCTTGAACGCCCTTTTCTGACCGAGTACCATGACCAATATATAATATAGCCTTCATGCTCCATGCTCCTTGCTCAATTAAGCTGCCTATTCTGTTCCAGCTGAAGTTTTTCAAACCAATTTATTTTTTGACGCATGCGCACTACCTCACCAACGATAATCATACTTGGATTCGTTATATGTTCATTTTTTACGATATTAACAATCGTCTGTAACGTTCCAACAACAGTTCGCTGTTTATTAAGTGTGCCCCAGTGAATGAGTGCAACTGGTGTTTCCGGACTTTTTCCATAGAATAAAAGTTTTTCTTGAATATAAGAGAGATTACTTACCCCCATATAGATTGCTAATGTGTCGATTCCTTTTGCTAGTGATTCCCATTTTGTATTATCAATTTCACCATTTTTACGGTGGCCCGTGACAAAAGCAAAAGATGACCCAAACTCGCGATGTGTTACCGGTATACCAGCATAGGCTGGTGCAGCTATGCCTGATGTAATCCCTGGAACAATTTCAAAATCAATGCCATGACTGGCTAGAAATTCTGCTTCTTCGCCGCCACGTCCGAAGACAAAGGGATCTCCCCCTTTAAGCCTAGTAACGATTTTCCCTTTTTTCGCGTGTTTTACAAGGAAATGGTTAATCGTTTCCTGCTGCAGGAAATGGGCTTCCGGTGACTTCCCACAAAATTGCATCTCAACGCCTTCTTTAGTAAAACGTAATAACTCTTGATTAACCAATCTATCATATAAAATCACATCTGCTGCTTGAATGCATTTTAATCCTTTTACAGTAATTAGTTCAGGGTCACCTGGGCCTGCTCCTACTAAATATACTTTTCCCACAATCCTGCACCCCTTTTATCAGAGGACTGTTTCGAATGTAGACAAAACGAAACCAGCCCCTTCTTGAATTTTTTTCCTTTCATATAAAGAAATATTTTGTACATCAGCTATTTTTAGTAACTGTTTTTCAAGTTCAACATCAACAAGGTGAAAGGCTGTTTCATCATCCTCTGCAGCTACGACCGCGTGAAGCAGTTGTCCATTTATGGTTATCTCTAATCGATATAAGTTCATTTTCCTCCCACCTTTCTAAGTTTCTACACTTCAGCGTTCAAATTTAATATTTCAGCTAATTTTTCATTTAATACAGCAGTGCCCACCCGTTTAACATAATTCAAGAATGTTTCTTCAATGTTTCTAGTTTCTTTAAAATATAAAATGAGCTCTTTTACTACTTCTGCCAATTGGTCAGCTTCCACTTTTCCTTTTAATTTTTCATTAAATTTTCCGCCATCATTAAGAGTACCACCCACATATATTTCAAAAGCTTCTACCATTTGCTTCTCTTTGTTTCTCATTTTAATTCCATGTAACCCGATATCAGCAATATGGCGTTGCCCGCATGAATTCGGACAGCCAACCATATGAATTCGAACGGGAACATCAAGTATGATTTCTTGATCTAAATATTGCGCAATTTTTTTCAATAAACCCTTCGTTTCAACTAAAGCTAAATTACATAATTCATTTCCTGTACAAGAAACTGCATAGCCAATAAAATTACTTGGGTTAATTGGGAACTTTTCAAAAATAGGTTCCTTTATTAATGCATCTACATTTTCATCAGGTACATTGGGAATGATGATATTTTGTGAATTACAATGGCGGATTTCACCGTTTCCATATTTTTTTGACACCCTTGCAATTTCAATCACATCATCGGGACTTATACGACCTACTGGAATATTTATACCGATATAATTTAATCCTTCTTGCTTTTGCTTATGGATTCCATAGAAATAACCGGCATTCCACTCTCCCTTTACATCTTCACCCATACTTGGAAGCGGTCCAGTAAGCTCTATTATTTTTTCTTTAAACTTTTCTAGACCCCAATCAGCCACTAAAAATTTCAAGCGATTGCGGTGCCGTTTTTCTCGATCACCATAATCCCGAAAAATGGTGGTAATTGCCACAGCAACGTCTTTTGTTCTTTCCTTTACAACAAAGACATCTAATTTTTGTGCCAACATCGGTACAGAAGATAGTCCACCCCCTACTTTCACATGAAATCCAGACACTTTTTCACCATCTATTTCTTTCACAGCTGGTACAAAAGCGACACAGTTAATTTCTGAATTAGAAGCATTATTTATATTGGCACTAATTGATATTTTGAATTTTCGTGGTAAATTAGAGAAATCCTCATTAAAACGGAAAAATTCATACACCTCTTTAACTATCGGGGTTGTATCGAATAATTCATTGGGATCGATTCCTGCCAATGGATTCCCAACAATATTTCTTGTAATATCACCACAAGCGCCCGCAGTAGTCATTCCTACTTCGGCTAGGCGGCGATGTATTTCTGGTATATTTTCAATGGAAAGCCAATGAAATTGTATACATTGACGGGTCGTAATGTCATACAAGCTACGGCCAAATTCTTTAGCAATCATTGCCATTGCAACAGCTTGTTCGTTTGTTACAAGTCCTGATGGAATGACAACCCGCATCATAAAATATCCAGCTTCTTTAGGCTTTTGCAAGTACATACCAGCCCATTTAAAAAGATCCCATTTTTCTCTCGGTATCGAATCAAATCCATGCTTGGCATGAAAAGCTATATCATCAAATATTTTCAAACCATCTTGTTCAAGTTTCTGTAATTCCATTTTGTTTAATTTGGGATTGTTAGCCCAAATTTTTTCATAAGCCATCCTACATTCCTCCCAAAACGATGTTTTTGCTAGTGAAATAGTTTAGTAATTGGTCTACGCATTCTTCTACTGTCCATTTATTAGACTCAATGATGATTTCTGGTGCAGCTGGTTCTTCATATGGAGAACTAATGCCCGTGAATTCCGGTATGATTCCCTTTCTAGCTTTTTCATACAGACCTTTTGGGTCGCGCTTTTCACAATCCTCGAGAGGACATTTAACATACACCTCGAAAAATTCATGCTCCCCAAGTAGATCTCTTACTATCTTACGGTCTGACTGAAATGGAGAAATAAAGGCTGTTAAAACAACCTGGCCACTATCGACAAATAACTTTGCAACTTCACCAATTCTTCTAATATTTTCGGTTCGGTCTTCATTTGAAAACCCTAAATCACGATTTAAGCCATAACGAATGTTGTCTCCATCTAGCACATAGTTTTTTACACCATGTTCGTAAAGTCTTCGGGCAAGAGCATTGGCAATCGTTGATTTACCTGATCCGGATAATCCCGTAAACCAGATTACAAAGCTATGATGGTTATTTTGTTCACGCCGCTTTTCTTTTGTAATAGAAGATTGATGCCACGAAATATTTGTGTTTTTACTCAAATCGGTTCCCTCTTTTCCAATCAAACTTCAACAGGCTGTTCCTGTAAGCCATTAATTAATACTTCAACAACTTCTTTTCTACTAAATGTATTTGGAGGAATTTCTCCATTCCGCAGCATCTCTCTTACCTTTGTTCCTGAAAGAATTACGTGATCTTCCTTCCCATGCGGGCATGTTTTTGTCGAAGCCATATTTTCGCATTTTGTGCAATAAAAGCTATGTTCGAAGAATAATAGAGTAATTCCTAATTCGTCTGTACTGAAATTACGAAAAATGCGTTGCGCGTCATATGTCCCGTAATAATTTCCGACACCTGCATGATCACGACCTACGATAAAATGGCTACAACCGTAATTTTTGCGCACGATTGCATGAAAAATAGCTTCTCTTGGTCCTGCATAACGCATTGCAGCAGGGAATACGGCTAAAAAGACACGGTCTTTTGGATAATAATTTTCAAGTAACACTTGATAGCTTTCCATTCGAACATCAGCAGGAATGTCATCTGACTTGGTTTCACCAACTAGCGGATTTAAAAATAATCCATCAACTATTTCCAGTGCAGATTTCTGAATATATTCATGGGCGCGGTGAACTGGATTTCTTGTTTGAAAGCCAACAATTGTTTGCCACCCTTTTTCCACAAAAATTTTTCTAGTTTCAAGTGGATCCAGATAATAGGAAGTGAATTTGTCTCGTTTTATTCGTTTGATTAGTATGATTGGTCCTGCTAAATACACGTCACCTCTTTCAAATAATCTTTTTACGCCAGGATGGTTTAAATCTGTCGTTCGATATACAGAGATTGCTTCTTTTTTCTTTTCTGGTTGAAATATATCTGTAATAGAAATAACTCCATACACTTCACCGTCATGTGTTAGTTTTACTTTGTCACCAATCCCTATCTCTTTTGAATTTTCTTTAGCAATTGGAAGTGTGATTGGAATACTCCATATTTTACCGTTTGTTAGCCTCATATTTTCAACTACAGATTGATAATCTTCCCTTCCTAGGAAACCCTCAATTGGACTATAGGCCCCATTCCCTATTAACTCCAAATCACTTAATGCAGTTGTATCAATTTCAATTTCTTTTCTCACGTTAGTTAAATCAAAATCCGGATCCCATTTATTAATTAATGTTCCTCCATGTGGTTTACTTAAAGCCATGATCATATTCCTCCTATTCAAATATCCTTACTTGGTTTAATAAACTGAAAGTGTTTGAGAAGTTCTTATATTCCCCCGCCATTTTCTTGATAAGCCCTGCGATCTTCATTAATTGTTTTGATTAAACTTACAACTCCTAAAGTTGCAGCACAGACGCTTAATAATACGACAATTGTATAAATATCCATATAGACAATTATTTTGACTAGCCCATAGGATATAACCAATGAAAAGATTGGCGAAACAAGCCACACCTTAATAATTTTTAAAACAATATTTTTATTAAGCGTGTTTGCGCCCTTTTGTGCCGTGGCAATCCCCATAATTGCTGTGCTCGTTACTTGAGTCAAGGGAACTGGTAAACCATAAATTGAAGATAAAATAACAAGAAATGCTCCCGTACTTGAAATTGCACCTCCTTCGAGAAGAGAAAACTTCGTGATTCTTTTCGCATTTGTTTGTAAAACATTCCCCCCAAGGAGGATGGCGCCTAGGGCAACAAATATGCCGCCAAGCAATGTTCCGATTTTCATCGGGATAAGATCTGCTCCAACCAATGGACCAATTGCGTTTGCAACATTGTTCATCCCTGCTGAGAATGCTTCAAAGAATCCAATAATAATGACAAAGATCGAAATCACCTTTTGTGATTTTGCTTGCAAAATTGTTTTTCGATATTTGTTTTCTACTTTAGCAATGATTTTACCGACTATTACAGCCAAACCGAAGGCAATCGCCGGTATGATTACCCAGAAGCTGATAATCACTAAAATATTATTAATATAGAGTGCTTGATAAGCCACCCCAACCCCAACAACAGCTCCGACAGTAATTTCACTAGTTGATAATGGAATTCCTAAGAGGTTGGCAATAAAAAGTGAAAGTGCTGCAGAAGATAAAATAATGAGAACGATTTGCTCTGAAAGAATGGATTGGGGAATGATCCCAGACCCAATCGTTTTGACAACTTCACTTCCACCGAGTGCCGCACCGGCCAGAATAGCAATTCCGCATAAAAGTAATGCCTTCTTTTTACTGGCAATAGCACCTGATCCATAGGCTACACTTATAGAAGCTGCAGCACCACTAGCACCAATATTGATTGCAAAAAATAACGCAATGAGTAAAGCAGCATAAGTTAACATCATTTGTTTATACCTCTTTTATTTATTGATGAAGACCACATTCAACCTTCCCTGTCCCATTCCATCTACCAGACCGTAAATCATTCATATCAAATGAAGGCTGGGTACAGTGTTTACAACCAATACTCGGGTAGCCTTGATCATGAAGGACATTGTAGGCTAATTTGTGCTTATGCGCATATCGCCATATTTCCTTCCATGTCCAGTGAATTAACGGGCAAATCTTAATCGATTTAAATTTGTTGTCCTTATTAATAAACTGCGTATTTTTTCGGGTTTCAGATTGGTCTCTGCGCAACCCTGAAATCCAAGCTATTGCATTTGATAACACTTCTGTTAGAGGAATGACTTTCCTTAATTCACAGCATTTATTGGTGTTGCTTGCCCATAGGTTTGGACCATATTGATGAGCCTGCTCATTTAAAGAAAGTTTTGATTTTTTTATAAAAATTTTTAAGTCGGGATATCGTTCTTTGATTTTTTCAATTAGTTGATATGTTTCCTCAAAGTGTAATTCAGTGTCTAAAAACACAATTTTCGCTTTGGGATTAACCTTTGAAAGCAAGTCAATTAAGACAATCCCTTCAATTCCAAAGCTGCAAGCGTAGATGATGTCATCCCCATACTGGGAATAGGCCCATTGTAATACTTCCAACGCTCCTTTTGTTTCATTGTCTGTTGAAAATTCAATCTGTTCCCGTTCATCAAAATTTTCATAAATTAAACGGTTATTCATTTGTCGGCCCCCCATGAATTGAATGTGTTTTTGTGTCGATTCCATGTTTGCAAATAAAAAAGGCAGACTAATCAATTATTATTAATAACTGATTAAATCTGCCTCTGGAATGTCCAGTCAGCTCGTTTTAAAATTTGCCTTTTTCATTGCAACTAGATGTTCAAGAATTTAAAAAACTCTTCTTATTGTTTAAGAAGAGTTGGTTACATTGATTAAAAAGACTCTTCTTATCTTTTGAACACTTGAATGCTCACAGGATTTAGCACAGTGCTTAAAAAAGTCTGCTGCTCGGTTTCATTGGGCCAGTCCCTCCACCATTCTTGATAAGAATTTGTATGAAATTATTTACATTTCATACAATACAAGTTAAACAAAGAAATGTCAATAAGAAATTTCAAAATAGAAAGTAAATTAGTAACTAGTATACAGGATCATTTCATCCAAATATGCTAGATATTCTCTCATATTTTTATCAAATCTGAACACCCTATAAAATGGATTAACTTTTGGAGGGATGGATATGCCTGGACCCTATTGTTGCCCAAATTGTGGTACAAACCGATCAAGGTTTAATATTATTGAGCAGGTTCCAAAGCCAGTGAAAATGGATCCACAATCAGGCGATGTTATTCAAGACTATACTAATCAAGCGCTAGACCCTTTTCACATCCCATACCGCGGACCTTCCTATAAAGTTCAATGTGGTGTATGCGGGTTAATTGAAGATGAACGCCAATTTGAGAGCTTTGCAAGAACCTCTCGCCGTTAATATGAACTTGAGAGTTTTGCCATTTATTGCAACGGTAATTCATGCTACATTAACTCATACTAACATTGAAATCTTTTAAAAGATCATCAACTCGCAAGTTTTAGGAGGATGCTCAATATGGCTAGAACACAAACATCAGAAAGTCATCATAACGCCCAGCAGCAAATGGCCCGAAACACGAAGCAAGAAATCGCTTCGGAATTTGTGACCGATGTAAAAGAAGAGAATCAAATTGCTAAAAAACGCTCGAAACAAGGTCGCGAACGTGCCGATGAGCCTAGAGAAGGGCGAAGCAAAAATGTAAAAGGGCCTCGTTAAGAAAAATAATCAAATATGGGGGATTCATGGTGTCCCCCATTTTCTAATTTTTTCTTCTATTGAAACACACCTTTTGCCATTCCTCATATCTTATATTACAGCATTAGGTATTTGTTTAAATAGGAGGTTAAAAACAATGGTAGTTGAATTAACTGCCCTTCATTGGATCTATGTCGCCTTTATACTTATCATTATCGGCTTCATGGTCATGCGAAGGGATACTACATTAATTTGTATCGTCGGGATATTCTTGCTGGCATTTACGGCGACGCAATCATTAAGCTCCTCTATCAGCAGCATCTTTAATAGCTTCATCTACGCAATTACTGAGCTCCTCGGTACAATTTTAGTCATTTCCATTATCGTCTCCATGTCTAAAGTGCTTACAAGAACGGGTGTCAACGATGTCATGATATCACCATTTACAAAGTTAATCAGAACACCAGCCCTAGCCTATTGGACTATTGGGATTTTAATGATGGTCATCTCATGGTTTTTCTGGCCTTCCCCAGCTGTTGCTCTTCTTGGTGCCGTCCTTTTGCCGGTAGCCATACGGGTCGGCTTGCCGGCTTTGGGAGTTGCTATGGCGATGAATCTATTCGGGCATGGTATTGCTTTATCAGGAGATTTTATTATTCAAGGTGCGCCGAAATTAACGGCAGACGCAGCGGGAATCCCAGTCCTCGATGTGGTGCAAGCAAGTGTACCGTTAGTGTTTGTAATGGGAATTGTAACGACTGTTACTGCGTTTATCTTTTTAAAGCGCGATATGAAAAATGGCACTTTAAAAGCGGACACTACAACGATAGGAGAGCCTTCCCAAGAAAAACATTTTACTAAAAAAGAAATGGAACATTTTAAAAATCTTCTTACTCCAGGCGCTAAAAAGCTAATTGCCTTCCTCATCCCATTATTATTCCTCCTTGATGTTGCAGCCATGTTTGTTCTAGATCTTTCAGGTGGAGATGCAACAGCATTAGTTGGCGGCACCGCTATTTTTATTCTCCTCTTAATCAGTTTAATGGCACATAAAAATCAAGGTTTAGAGGAAACTACTTCTTATCTAATTGAAGGTTTTCAGTTTGGCTTTAAGGTGTTTGGTCCTGTGATTCCAATTGCCGCCTTTTTCTACCTAGGAGATTCCGGCTTCACAAAAATTATTGGTGAATATCTACCTGCCCATTCTACAGGAATAGTAAATGATTTAGGAGTCGCCCTTGCTCATGCCGTACCACTTAATAGCGAAATTGCTGCGATAACATTAACAGTTGTCGGTGCTATAACAGGTTTAGATGGCTCAGGATTTTCAGGAATTTCACTAGCAGGATCCATGGCCAATCTTTTTGCTACAGCTATTGGTGCCAATGCAGCTACACTAACTGCACTTGGACAGATTGCTGCAATCTGGATAGGCGGTGGTACTGCGCTACCCATAAAAGACATATTAATTATTTGATGACATAATACCTTTTTTATTTTAACTAAAGATAATGCAATATCTTTGGAATCGGATTTTTTATTAAACCTCTACGATAATCATCGATAAAATTGCAAAAAACAATCTCCAAAATATTTTCCAATTTGAATGTATGGTCCATGTAAATCTCCAACATATCCCTTAACAAAAATTAAACTTTTAGTGCGTCTTTATGATTAATTTTAATCTGTGTTTCTCTCAATTCACTCATTTTTACATCTCCTAGCTTATATATTTTCTTTTTGGTTTATGTGGTTGTATAGATAATATATTTTCCCGCTTAAATATCCGGATTTTCTTTCTTAAATGACAAAAGGCTTTAATGTGTTTATCACTTATTTCATATATCGTAATGATTCTGTGTGTTATGTCCCCGTTTGATGATTGGTAAATCATTTCAACCGGAGTTTTACTTTCTATAAGTGATTCCAAATAAACAAACATACTTTCTCCTCCCTATTTACATTATATGCGAACGCACGTTTCGATATCAATGTAAATAAGAATATTAGTGCGTAAAAAACGAGGGATGATTATGTATAAAATTCTATACACTCGATTATTCGGTGGACAAAGATTTATTGTAGTATTTGATTTTGTAAATGAAAAAATTATTGAGTTTTCACCTGATGAGCTCGATAAGGAAGAACTTACAGAGGAACTAAAGAAATATGTCAGTGGAATAAGAGAACAAATTGATAGTGGATATTATGATTATGAGGAAAATCCTGTAAAATAAAACGCGACCCCACTTGAATGAGCAGGGCTTTTTGCTTTTTTATGTGACCTTGTTGATGTAATGTTAGTGCGTGTAATTATTTGTCTAAATTCTCTTTAATTAATAATATCTCAAATGTCGAAAATTACATTTTTGTGTAAAAAAATGTAGAAATTAGCAAAAAATTAATATATAATTTATCTCAATTAAATAGCCTACCGAAAGTTAATAGCAAACCTACTGAAAAGTAGGGACGCAAAGCCACGGGCCTAATGTAATAAGAAACTATGGCAGCCGGGTTACCAAAGAGATGGTTATGTGATAAGTTGTTAAATCCACCTTTTTGGTGGATTTTTTAATTTAAATGGGAAAGGAGGGTGGAGAAAATTGAGTATAAGTGTTTCATTTAATAAAATGATTGAATATAATCAATTCGAACATTACTTTCAACCCGTTTTCACATTAAATGATAACTCATCAATAGGTGGAGAATTCCTTTTAAGGACAAATATAGGTACTCCTGATTTTGTCTTTAATGAGGCCAAAAAAAGAAATAAGCTTTATGAACTTGATACTAAATCAATTCATAAAGCCCTTCAAAACTCAAATTCTATAATTAGAAAGTTTATGAAAGAGGAATTAAGGTTATTTATAAATGTCTTCCCATCAACTCTTATAAATAAATCATTTCCTACTTTTATTAAAGATATTTTTACAAACTTCAAGGATCCTTGTCAACAAGTTATTTTTGAAATCAATGAAACTGATACTTTCGACACAGTTTTATTGTGGGATAGAATTAAATTACTCAAAGAGTATGGTTTTTCAATTGCTATTGATGATGTTGGTAAAGGTTGGCCAACTTTGCAAACAATCATTGAAATGGAGCCAAACTATATTAAATTAGATCGCTATTTTTCTAACGACTTGGATCAATCAATGAAAAAACAACACATGATTAAAGCGATATTAGATTACTGTGATTATAACGGTGTTAATTTAATATTGGAAGGAATAGAAAACGAGGATGTACTAAATATTGCAAAAGATATAGGGGTACATATGGCACAAGGATTTTACTTAGGGATGCCTGAAAAAATCAATTAAAAATAAAATTTACGATTAGCCCCAACTCATTTGAGAAGGGGCTCTTTTATGGGAGTAGTTCTAAGCTGTAATGCTAGTATACACAACCTTATTTAAGAGTAACCATACTTGTTTTCTCATTCCACTCTACTTTTTTTCCGAGAAGCTCACTAAGTTCACGGACAGGTGCATACGTTACACCGTTTATGACTACACCTTCCAGTAGCTTTGTTCCTGCTACAATGTTTACTTTTTGCATTTTAGCATTCTCCTTCTTTTCATTAGATTTTTTTAGTCCATTTAATTCCGCCTGAACAGCGTTCAAAACAGCCTGCCAACGGCCTTCGGCTAGTATCCGATGCGGGCAATACTTCCCGGACCAATCCTGGTGTTTTTTCACTCGTTCTATGCCCCAACCGCGTTCGAGTAGCATTTGAGCAACAAACTTAATAGCTAAGGCTTCTGCTTTTTTATAACGCTCGCCGCCACTTTGACTGTAGCAGATTTCTACATGGATTGATTTTCTGTTTCCTGGTCCATTACCTCCATCACCAGCTGCCCATGTGTTACGATCAGTACGAATACCTTGAACTACTTCTTTATCATCCACAGCAAAGTGATATGACACCTCTGCACTGTTGTTAATCATGTACTGTATTTCGTTATCTGCACTGGAATCATTAGCAGTGTTATGGATTGTGATATATTCAGCTACCATTACATTTGGGCATTTTATATTGAATTTATTTGACTTAACGAGCATTTGTCTTGCTTGAATCATTTTTATCTTCCTTTCCTTTGTCAAATGTTGATAGCTTGTCCTGAACAATCCCTGGCAAATTTACTTCCAACATCTTTAAATTTTCTACAATGCTGCCGCCTTCTTTGTAAATAAATAACCCCACCGTAAATCCGGTGAGGTAGAAGTTAAGCCCAAGAATAGAGTCAATCGCAAGAACAAACACAATGCCGATAAGCTCACCGATCCATCTTATGATACCGTCACGCATGACGGACGACTGGTAAGGTGACACCCCTTTCCAAGTCTTTAGGAGTCCTGTCATAAAATCCAGCACTTTTACTAAAAAGTAAAACAGTATCATGTAAGTTAATGTTTTTGGTAATGCTTCAAGTAAATGTAATTCTTGAAAATTTAGCACGTTTTAACCTCTTTTCTCTATAAAAAAATAGCCCCGATCGGTTCAGGGCTGGGCTGCTTATTTTTGTAATAGAAAAAGCACCCTCAACTGAGAGTGCCTTACTTCCCGTTTAAACCATCAAATATTCAAATAAAATAAAAATCCATTTTTTCTTGGTCATAGTTTATGCGAATTTTATCCGTGCTTATTTGCTCACAAATTGTGTTTACGATTTCTATTGCTGCTTGTTTTGTAAGGCTGTGTCTTGTACAGTATTCTGTTATAAAGGTTTTCAGCGAATTTAAATCGCAGACATGATTACCGCTTTTCCTGTGATCATTACATATTATTGAGTGCATTTTTATATCTCCAGAACGAATTTCTACCAAGCTTAAATTAGTACTATTATCGTAACCGCAATGTAATCCCTTTTTATCTACATAAGAATACATAAATATCACCATCTCTCCTTTTATCTATTCATTTCGATAAAATGATGGAATTACCTGCAAAATATATACATGTTTTTATGCTTAGTTATGTCGCTTAATGGCCCGAATGGGACATTAAAGAAGAACCAAATCAAAGACTCGCTCCTTATCATTTACTATTCTACTTAACATGTTCTTTTAACCAGTTATACATTAATATCTTATTGTTATCTGGAAAGGAATGTTCACCATTAAATACATAAATATCTAAATTCTCTTTTTTGTTATATAGGCCGTAAATTTTTGAAGCTTGTTTACTTATTTCAAATACTCCTTGATAATGTGGGAAAACACTATCTTCTGAAGCACTAAAACTAATCATTGGCCTTGGAGCGACTAGGGCAACAATTTCATGAAAATCAAATGGAATTTCTCCACGTTCAAAATACTCTTTTAATGTTGGAATTGCAATAAACCATGAATCTCTACTCCATTTGTATGGATTAGGATCACCACTTATAGTTGATAATCCACAGTTTAATGCCACTGCCGATATTCTCTCATCGAAAGCTGCTAAAAACAATGAATCTACTGCTCCTTCAGAATGGCCCATTACCATAATATTATCTTTATCCACAATATCTAACTTCATTAAGTAATCTATGGCTCTTTGATTATCCCAGATTGCTTTTCCTATCATTGACCAGTTTGGATTATTTTCATAAAATGGTTTAGACTCATATTCTTTATATCCTTTAAAAATTCTCTCTCCTGCCGAAAGCGCATCTGGAGCCAATACAATAAAACCTTGATTAACTAGCTCTTCACCGTAATTCATTTCTTTATTATTAGTTATTCCAACAACCTCGTTTTTACCATCTTTTGTTGTTTGATGAAGTGCTAATACTGTCGGGCTAGGTTTTTCCAAATTCTTAGGAACTAACAAATACGCTGTCACTACTTCGTTTTTTTCAACTTTATACGAAACTTTAGTTCTCGTGTATCCACCCATATCTTCTTTTGAGAGTATTTTTGAATCTAAAGCTACTTTATTCTTAGGACTCTTACCAAGGAAATTATTAATATTATGCTTTATTTCTTCTTTTTCTAAATTCCACTCTGCTAGATTCGAACTATCGAATTTTTGTAGATCTATCTGATATGAATTAATAGTTTCTTTATCATCTTCGATTATTTTATTTGTGATTGTTTTTCCTGAAACACTTGCAGTTAACAAAAAGGAGACTAATATGGCAAGAAATATACTTTTATATTTTATTATTTTCACTTTCCCCATCCTTTGCCCTTTATACTTTAACTTAAATTATAATATCTTTCGTTCTATTTTTGTAAAAATTGTTCTATTAGTACCAATACATTTTCTATGTCTTTATCTTGAACAGTTATAAAAAAAGTCTTAGCTTCCTCTAAAACCACACCAAGTTCATCATAACTTCGATCATGTATAAATCGGGTTGGAATAATATTATTTTGAATCAAAAAATCATGGAGTTTATTCGGATTTTTATTAGTATTACTAAATTTTAGTTCAGTCACTTTATTCACCTCTAATTAACGTTTTGCAATATTAACAGTCGCATTTGTTAAGTCTAATGACCCTCCAGAAGTCTGACGAACTTGTATTGACAAAGTAGTTTGTGATGTAACTTCCAATAAAAATATTGCATTCAAAACAGTACCATATCCATTTGAAGCTGGTACTATCGATTTTGCACTGTTGTTTACATACAAAATTCGTGTCCCACTAGAGTTTGATGCAAATGCAACGGATTCTACGTTAATTAAATATATCCCTGGTTTTAAAATGTTAATTTTATTGGATATGATGGTTCCAAAATTAAAATCAGTTTCACCACTTATAATTCTCGTTGTGATATCAGCTTCTGTAATGGTGTCATTTGCTACTGATTTTGCAGTACCTGTAGCATACACTTCAAAATACGCATTTTCAGCCAAATGTTCACCAACAACACGGTCAATTTCATCAAAATTCTCATTAAATTCTAGCCGTTTTACATAATCAGTACCGGCCCATTTGTGTAAGTTAAAGTTTGTTGTTTTTTCTGAACTCATCTTTTATGTCATCCCCTTTCAATGTCGTCCCATGTATTTGTCTCAACCAAAGCCCATGTATTTTGTTCTAAACTATCATCGAAGTTTGGTGTGTCATCAATGTTGCGCCATAATAGTCCTCTATTTTCGACTGTGTCCCAATTCATTTGTTCAATGTCATCAAAATAAAAATTTGACTCCACAATTACTTCAATTTTGAACTGTTCACCAGTACTTACGATTTTTGGTAAACTAACTAGGTTAACGGCCAACATAATACTTTACCTCAATCGGGACATTTGCTTTCAAGATTTCATTTGCAATCTCATATGAAAATTGCAAAATATAACTTCCTTCTTCTGGTGGCTGAATAAGAACATAAATTTCTTGTTCTTCAACTTCGCAATTCCCGCCTAGCACTTTTCCTTTTCCTCGTTTTACAAGTTCAAAAGTTGCATTTCTAATGGTGAACGGCTCATTCTTAGTACTTGTAATTTTTATTTTGACTTCCCTTTTTTCACCTAGAATAAATTGCAATCAACTCACCACCTTAGCGGCGAAATTTTGGGGTAGTTCCTTAAAATTAAAACTGCTCTTTACTTCGTAGTAAGCGAAATCAGAAACTAATATTTTTTCACTATAAACCTCATCATCTATAGTTTTATACGCATAGCTAAGTGGAACAAATTCCACTTTTAATGTAGATGGATCAACAACAAAAAGCATACTGGAGGCATAGCTCATATTGCCTGCCTCATCATATGCATTCACTTCTACTACGTATTCGCCATCTAAATCTTTAGGTATTGTCGCTATCCAATCCCCTTCGGTATTTAAGCGAAATATTATTTCCACGCTATCAACATGGCCCACTATTTTTACAATAGCCATTAGTCTGCTGCCGTTACTTTAATAATGTAAGTAGCTCCTGCATCGACTGGGTTAGGGACTAGTTCAATAGCTGTGATTGTTGGAGCAACAGTATCCAGCGTAACGTTTCTTGTGATTGTTGTTGATAGACCGGCCGAATCCGTAACCTTAATCTCAATACTATTAGAACCTTCTTTCGAAAGTGTAATAGCCTTCGAGAATGCCCCACTAGATACATTGACTGCACCTTGGTCTGCCCCATTTAACTTAATAGAAACCGTAACAGGGCTGCTTGTAGCATCGGATGTTGTACCTGATACTGGGAGCGACGTTTGGTTTGTAATATACCCTTCAGTTGGTGCCGTAACGTTTAAGCTTGGTGCAATAGTATCGACGGTGAAGGATATAGATTTTTGCGTTGCTGCGTTACCATCATTGTCTTTACAATCAACCGTAAACGTATGGCTTCCTTGTGCTAAACTACTAGTTTGGTAAGAAAAATTATATCCATTCGTAACAGGTGTAAATGTTACATTTGCATTATTTACGGCTACTCCATCAACTTTAAGTACGAAAGAAGACGTATCTACACCGGATCCGTTAACTTCATCCGTAATAGTACCTGTAATCTTAGGACTTGCTGTTGTTACACGAGCGCTTGCTGCAGGCGACAAGTTTGAAATCACTGGCGGAACTTTCTCTTTAACTACTAATCTATAGCTAGTATCAGTGCTATCTTTCGTTGTTACGTTTCCGGCTTGGTCAGTCGCTTCGACTGTGACACCATAATAACCGCCTTCTTTATTAAAGCTGGTAATGGTTGGTGCCGTTAAGGTTGCTTCATACTTACCCGTTGTTCCGTTATAAGTCAGTGCATAGGTCTGTCCATTAATCGTTGCTCTTACACTTTGTATAGCCATACTTGCCCTCCTATTCTATACCCTCTATTTGATTCCAAGTTAGAGGCCCTTTACTCATAAAAACTAAAGATTGATCGATAGTAGCTGATACATTTACTGCATTCCCAACAATCGTGCTGACATCGATTGTTTTCTCTATAACGTCAGAGCCGCCACCTGCTGGGACATACTCTCCATTTTGCCCAGCATTACCATAACAGTATAAAATCTCACCTATATCAGGATCCGTTGCAAATACTCCAATTTCTCTAAAGTAAAATCCTGCTGCCAAAGTTTGGTTTGACAGTACAGCTCCAACAACAGCGCGGTTAGTTTCCTTTTTAAGCTTTGTTATATTTAAGGACATTTTTTGACTAATCAAGTTCCTTAAATCTGACATGGATGCACCATTTAAAGCTCCATCTCCAAGGGCAATTCGAGTGAATTTTAATTGAATACCAGTCTGTGCTTTTAACTGAAGGTTACGTCCATCATTTGTTATTACAAGTCCACCAAATGCTCCCATCTAAACCACCTGCCTTAATTCCATTTTATCTCCCGTATGGACAAATCCACCGATATATAAGTCCATATTTTCGACCTGAGTTATTTCAATTTTTTCAAGCCAGGCACTTTTGCGTTTTACTGAATTAAGAGCTGCAACAAATTCCTGTGCTCTTTCTTCTGTTACAGCTCTGTTATTCGTAACAACTTTGAAATAGCCTGGTTCAGCATCATATTCAAACCATTCAACTACTTTACCCTCTCCAAATAATGTTACGATTAAGTCTTCTACAGCTGCAGGAGTGCCTTTGCTACGATGATAAAAATCCGCATTTTCAACAAGTTTAATCTTTTGTTCTAAGGGCAATGAGGTATCGTAAAAGTCAACATGATTCTCCCAAGCAAGCAAATCAATAACTGCTTCAAGTAAGTTTTCTAAGTTTGCTAGCTCTATAATGTCTTTAATTTCTAATGATATCGATTGCATTTCTGGTGTTATGGCTTCAGCAATAGCCTTTAAATCTTCATCCTGTTTTAGATTTTCTGGGAGTAGATCTAATAAACTAATATTATAGATATCAATCATCCTCTAATCCCCCATAAGTAACAGTAATGAGATTATCTAAAGGTACTTGGTGCTCTGCTATTGCCTGATACAGTGGCAAAGGTATTGATACTCGTTTTGCTCCGGCATTCTTAACAAGTGCAGTTAATTCCGATGGGTCTATGCTTCTTCCAAACTTCGATTTTTGCCATAATTTATAATCTTCAACAGCTAGATTAACCTGTTTCTGAATAGTTGGTACACGGCTGGCATTGTCCCTATGAATCCAATAAGTCATGTTAATGTCATAGGATACTCTTTCTGGTGCCAACGAGCTAACGAAGTCCGTAAGTGGTCTAACTGTTCGATTGCTACACTTTTCAAGGACAGTGTCCAATATTTCTTGATCTGGATTAATTCCACCTTTTAACAGTGTTCTAATTTCAATTTCGCAAGGTGCAGGCGAACCAACATACACATCAACAATTAAAGGATTGGCAGTTTTTGCCCAGAACTTATAAGCTCCATCCGGCCCAGCTGTAGAGTAACTTTCAGGAGCGATTCGAATTCGTTCTGCATAAGAGTCATCGTCCTCAGCATCAGAGCCACCTTCGCTTTCCGTTATGTTCTCTACAGATGATACCCATTGTAGTGGGTCCACTAAAGCGTTTATTTCACCTGGTAGATAACCATTTCCTATAGAACCAGCAACCGTACACTGAAATTCAATGTCCACGAATGGTTGATTAGATGTTGTAACTTCTTTTGTAGACATAAAAAAAACACCATTACCCGGTGTTGCCCTTGTTCCCGATGGAATTGTCACTAGGTTTAAAGTCGTGAGATTAAGCCTTATCGTTGTTTTTGAATAAGTAGGCTGCAATCGTTCGGTTTTCCCTGCGCCGATATGATCTAAATATGCTCCGGTTGCATATGCTAAAAGCCTCTGTTTAGAGCTGTAATCAATCATGTTACGCTGCGGCATTAATATAGGCACTAATGCTTGGATAAACTTTCGGCGCGGGTCAGCAAGCCCTAATTTAACGCCTCTCTTATCCTCAAACGCTTTAATCATATCAGCTTCAATTTGTTGTGCTGATTTCTCAGCAAAAGTTATTTCTGGTAAATTAAATCTTGGTTTCATCAATTCTCACCCTAACAATAGGTATTAGGTTTCCTTCCAAAGCATTGTCGGTTTTAAATAGAACTTCAAGCAATTCTGCTCTAGGTTCATATTTAGGAATAGCTTCTGCTAATTTAGCTCGGATACGTGCTTTCACGACATTAATAGGACCATCTAATTCTTCAGGGCTCCATGTAAAATCTCTATCCATGGGGCAGGAAAAAGCATACGAGGTTATGATAAACCTAACATTTTGAAGAATCTCCTCCACAACTGTTGTTGGCTCCAAGTTAATTGTTTGTTTAATACTTGTAACTTGATATTCATTCATTTATCATTACCTCACAAACGAGGGTATTCTTTTATTGTTAATTCTACATCAGCAACTAACAATTGACCGTTGGCGTCATATGTTTTATGAGTTTCCTGTATAGCTTCTAATGTCCATAAACTCTTTGATATGAAGTCTTCCCCTATGATAATCCCTCGTGTTTCACCTTTATCCCGGATGCGCCTTAGTTTGTCTAATTCTAGTTGAGGATTCACTCCTAAGCATGCATTCAATTGAACAGTAAAAGAAATTTCTTCCTTCCCTGGTCCAATAAATTCACTTATTGGCTTCATTCCAATTCTTTCGTGGTCGGCCCATCTTCCGGAACCGCTGCGTTTAAATCCGCTAAAGGTCATTACTTTCTTACTTGATACCTCAAAAACAACATCACCAAATACGCCGATTTTAGCCATTACATCACCTCTGGTGGTGTATCTATCTCAGAATAAAAAGACCCTAAAATAAAACCGTAATCATTTCCGTTAGGTAAAAATACACACAGTACTTGTTCGCCTGGCACTGGTATCCAATAATCTTTCGGTTGAATGGTCCCCCTTACAATAATCGATAATTCCCTTACTGTATTCCTTGATTCAAAGGCAACCTTCGCGGTACATTTACTTTTATCAACTGATGAAACGATACCAATTTG
Source organism: Schinkia acidoalkalinis (assembly GCF_054301215.1). The sequence continues at coordinate 3,637,353 of NZ_CP182573.1, read as the reverse complement.
AATTACATTTTTTATTAGCCCATTCATTAGTATCCCTCCAAGCATTTTCTAATTTTGATATTGGTTTCATAACCGTTGGATTGGCTATGAATCGCCTGGGTAATGATGTATTTACCATCAAAATGACCATAGCCTCTTACTAAAATTGTTCTGCCAGCCAATAATCGCAGGTCTCCAGACATTACGAATGTCATTGATATTGCGTCCTTATTTGCTTTACGCAATCGTTTTTTCGCTAAAATTTCGGCTTGAGCTACCGATTTTACACTTTCATTGATAACTAAAGTCCGTCCTGTTTTTGGAGGATTCCGCGGAGTAAACGTTGCAGTGATTTTCTTCTTTTTCTTGCCTTCTTGATATTCAACTCGACAAGATTTGTATATTCCAGTTAATGTGTCTTTAAAGCTATAGCTTTTGATATTACTAGCGCCTTTTTGTATGGTCATGATTGGATCTTGAAGCTCATATTTTTCTTCATCAAAAATGACGATGCTCTTATTTGCTACTTTTAAGCAAAGGCCGGCATCGTCACATAATCTAGTTAAATACTTTAAATCTGATTCTTCCGTTTGCTCAATAGTTTCATACTCAGGGTCATATTTTGAGTCATAAAATAGTTTTACACCATTTTGTTTAGCGATGTCCTTTGCGATAGTAGAAAGTTTTGCTTTTTCCCACGTTCTATTTTTATCTTCATTTTTTAATGATGATGATACTGGAATAGATATTGCTTTTAAATTCACAATTGAAGGTGGACCAGATCCATCAATCTCATCTATATCAAATACACCCAGTACCGCCCTCTCTGTTTGCCCCCAATATGTCCAATGCTTTCGGACAATATTAGATTTTAAGGTTGAACCTTTCTTCGGCATCCAGGAGTTAATCCAGAGTTGGTCTCTGTCTTGTAATTGCACTTCTAAATCATCCGCTTGGCCGCTTAAATTGTCAGTAAAGGTCCATCCAAGCACATAAGGCTCAATATGTTTAGAGATATTTGTATTGTTATATCTAATTTCAAGGTAGGCACGTCTTGCTTCCATTATCATGATACATCTTCCCCATCTTGAAGCCACGGCGGAGCCTGCACATACGTCGTCGTTTCAACGTCCGGAATTTCCAACTGAACATTTGCAGAAAAAATAACTGTTTCAAGATGTTCAAGATTAGCCTCGAGTAATTCTGTCATATAATACTCACTTCCAAGTGTCTTTTTGGCAATCGCATCCCACATATCACCTTGAATAGTAGTATATTTAGCCATTAAAGCTCAACCTCCTACTACTCATGCTAGGTAACTCAACACTGTCAATTCTGCGCTCTAAATTATTTAAGGCTCTGATTACTCTTTGCCCTGCTGTTTGAATGCCATTCAAAGATGCCAGCCATCCGCTCGCTTGCCCAGTATACATCGTCAATAAATCCAAGTTGCTCTTTACTTTATCTGCGCTTGATTTGATTCCGGTGAATGATCCTACAACCCAACCGCTCGCTTGTCCAGAATACATGGCTAGTAATGATAAATTTTTTGTTGCAAGTTGGATATTAGTATTGATTGCTTGCGTGGGTCCAGGTGCTTCTAATGGAGCTTGTTGTGCAGCTGCCCTATTACGGACTGCATCTGTGCCTTTACCTCCCAGCCATCTTCCACCAAGATAACCGCCTACGCCACCAATTAATCCACCTAATACAGTACCGACAGGCCCAAAGAATGAACCTGCCAGAGCGCCTACTTTTGCGCCGCCAATACCTCCAGCTATGCCTGCACCTGCTTGAATAGTAGCTTTCGTCTTATCCTGTGCACTAAAAATATTAAAAAGCTCAGTCGCAATTGAAAGTGGTAACGCTGCTTTCCCTGCTATCCCTAATACTTTTCCTGCCTTCGGTAAAATAGATTTAAGGGAGCCTGCTTTTCCAGTAGCTTTACCTGCTGTTTCAACTGCTTTCGTTCCCGGAAATTGCATGACTTTCCCGCCTTTAGAAAGTGTTGTTACTGGTTTAGATGCCGTTGGATCTATTGTTGTTACAACTTTAGGTGTTGCTGCTACTTGCAACGTTTTAGCAACTCTGGCCCCTTTTAACTTTCCAGCTCCCCATTTACCGGCACCAATCATACCTTTACCAAGAAGGCCTCCCGTTAAAAAATTAGCTGCTGCAAACATTCCAATGCCAGCAAATAAATTCCCTTGAGCCGTATTACTTACCGATGCTTTCAACGCACCAGTAAAAGCCTCATACCATGCTTTTGCTGCAATTTCACCTATTTTTGCAAAAATCTTATTCACGCTTTCTCCGCCTGGGCCGTCAAGCCATTTTTCAATTTTTGCCGAGCCCTCATCCAACGAGTAAACCACTTTATCACCGAAATCCATACCACTAAATTTTTTATACTTTTCTAAGTCTTGTTTGTATTTCAGCATTAGTTCATCATATTTTTTAAAATTACTTCCGTCAAATTCAGGCTTAACAGGTTTTGATAAAAGAAAAGGCTCGAAAACTTCCCCAAGTGTATTAGCTGTTCGTTGTCCAAACTTTTCAACTGCTGATGCGTTTCGTTCAAATGAATCAGCTAAATTTAAAGCACCTTCTTTTATTAATGGATTTAATGCCTCTGCTCCAATAATTTGCATTGTTTCAAAGGCGCCGCTTAATTGCTCAACAGCTCCTGTAGCATTATCCATTTTTGCTTTAGCTACGTCTAAGGCAGTAACTTTAGACATTTCATCATACATTTTTTCAATGCCTTCTGCGCCTTCTTTATAAATGATGTTTGCAGCACGAATAGCATCGCTTCCAAACATGGTATAAAAAACTTGTTGCCGTTGTTCAGCATTTAAGTGTTTAAAGCTCTTTTGAAGGATACCTGCTACTTCTGTCATATCTTTCAATTCGCCATTAGAATCAAATAAAATATTCTTGCCTTTTTTATTAACGAGTCCGAATTTCCGAAATGCTTCTTTAGCATCATCTGTCATTGGAACAAGATTTGATAGCATTGTCTTAAACGAAGTACCAGCATCAGACCCTTTTAAGGAGTTGTTTGAAAATAACGCTAGAGTTGCATTTACTTCTTTGAACGATACCCCTAATCCATCAGCAACTGGTCCTACTGCACTTAAACCAAGGCCAATTTCTCTAACACCAGTAGATGACGCATTGGCAGCACCGGCTAAAATGTTCGCGGCATCCGCAGCCGTCATGCTGTCCTTTTTAAAACCATTAAGAGCGTCTGAAACAAAAGCAGCTGATTCAGATAGTTCAAGCCCGCCAGCTGTTGCTAAATTTAAAGAAGAATTCAATCCGCCATTAAGGGACGTTTCAAGCGACATTCCCGCCTTTAATAATTCTTCAAAACCTTGCGCTGCCTCAAAAGCACTATATTTCGTTGCTGCACCTTGCTTTAATGATTCCTGTCTAACCAAGCTTAATTGTTCAGCAGATATTCCCGTTACCGCTTTGATAGAGCTCAATTGTTCTTCGAAATTCATTGCTTTTTTTACACTGTTTAATGCTAATCCGGTACCAGCATAAGCAGTACCAACGGCTGCTATACTAGCTACTTGTTTAGCCGTATTCAATCCATTGCTAAATGATGTTTTTAAGGTGGATATGCGATTTTGTTCTCGTTCTAATCGTTCGAGCTCGTGAACCAGTCTTTCTGTTGAATCAGTATATTGCGATTGGTGAATTTTCCCTCTTCTGAAATCATTACCAAGTTGGTTTAGCGCCCGTTGCGTTTGTCTTGCTTGATTCTTTAAATCAACTAAACTTGAAGAAGCTTTGGAGAAAGTACTGGAGAAAGAACTCGCTAACTTTCCCCCAATCTGAAAACTCATTTCATATGCTTTTTTAGCCATCGAGTTCTACCTCCTTAACTATAGATTCCTTCCATGCCTCTAAGTCACGAATTGTTTTAGATTCCCAGTATTCTATACTCGTATAAGTAATTTTTGATAATCTAATTAGGATTCGTCTGAAATCTTCTCCGGTACCGGTTGAGCCGATAATCCCAGCAAAAAATTTCTCACACTAAAAGTTACCTCTAAAAAATCAGGTGCAGATAATTTTTTAAAATCATCTACAATGATTCCTGACGATTTAGAAGCTAGTTTGATGAGGACATTTTGATTATGAATTGTATTCAACCCGTCAAGATTACCTTCTGTCCTTAACTCTAAGTCAACTTTTAAAATATCCTCACCTGTGAGCTCTTCTAGTTTTAATTCTAATTTTTTAATCTCTTTACCATCTAAATTAATAGGTTTAGTTAATTTTACTTCCATTATTGTTGTTCCTCCTTCTATATTCCAAGTGCTTGACGTAAATCAGCCATGTAATCAACACCATCAACTATATAAATATAATTTGCTTTATCTACCTCGATTAACGTTTTTCCATCTCGCTGCACCTTAATATACATAACCTCAATTTCGGTCGAGCCGTCATATGCGGATCCTTTAGCTGCTTTACCAAAATCATTTTTAGTAGCATGCCCTTTTACAACAACTCTATTAACTTTAAAGCCTGTTGTATTGTACTCTTGATTAGCTAAGCGACAGTCAATCTGATGAGGAATAGGCTTAAGAAATTCTGTAATCTCCCCCGTAATGACTCTCCAATTGATAGTGAGCTTCATACTTTGTAAGTGACCAATATTAATGGATTCATATTCACCTGCAATGCCAGCTCCGTTAATACTTTCAGTCATAAAATCAAAAGAAGGGAGCTGCAAATCCGCAACACCCTTCAAATCTGTCGATCCGTTAACAAAGACCTTAAAATCATTTAATTTTTCAGGAATGATACTACTCATGTATTCATACCCCTTTCTTTTTATGCTGCAAACAGACGATTATAGTAAGTTGCATCAAATTCAAGAACGAATTCAATGTTTTCTGCTGGAGTAGGCTCGGCAAGGAAAACATGAAAACGGACTGTACCATTTAGTAAATCAGTCTGCGGATTTTCTTCCTGTCTAAACTCTACTCTTCCCCCAATTAATGCACCGCCTGCGGTCAAACCATTTAACCAAATATTGATACTATCTACAACAGTATCAATAAGACGTTTATTAGTCGGGTCATCAACTTTTTGCCATGTTGTTAATATAATGGAATTCGATACCCAGTTATGCATACGTCTAACCGGAATAAAAGAATCCTTAACATCCGTTATTGAAGGATAAGCCCCTGTTCTGTTCCCCCATGCTTTCCAACCACCGATAAAATTTAATGCTGTTACGATGCCTTGACCATTTAGATAAGCTGCTTGATCAGGACCAAGAGAAATTTCTATTCCATCTTCTAAAACAGCTTTATTCATTTTAAGCTCCTTATTTGATGGGCTTACGAATGGTAAATCGTCATTAGCAGCATCAGTTAAAGAGAGTCGACCGCCAAGATGTGTCGACATATGGTAAACCTTTTCTCCAAGAGCAACCTTTGGCCAACAAGGTATTTCGTTTGCAGATGTGTAATTATTTTGGTTTTTCCATTCAGATACCTTTGTATAGGTATTAGCAACTGACGTATCAATGTCTGTTAAAGCCATGGCCTTAAAATAGGTATTGATATTTCCCGCTTTAGCCTTCATTACGGCTTCAACAGTAGGATTTTTACTAAATTTAGGAACAATAATTTGCCCTGGAACTAATCCGAATTTAGGGAAAACGGAATTGATTAACTCAAGTCCTGTCGCCTTTCCTGATTCTACATCAACTCCACCGATAATATCATTATCAGTTACCTTTGTTGGATCCAGTTTTGTAAACGATACAGAAAGTGTTGTTTGCCCTTGTGGAATATTTCCAGAAGGAACAACCGCAATTACCACATTACCCTTATCGTTAAAGGAAGGAATATAGTCAGTATCTTGAACAAGGGCATCTCCTGCAGTTGTTAGTTTAACAACTAAAGTATCTAGAAAGAGACCTTTATCAGATATAATTGCTTTACCGCTTTCTATTGTAACGGATTGATCAGTAACATCCGCCTTATGCTTTTCAGGATCCAATACATTAATTAATACTACTGGAGCGACACCATATAAACGAAAAGAACTGTCCATTGCCTCGCAAAGTGTATAATTACTCCACTCATCCGAGTATCCTAGTCCGTCTTGTGCTTCTTTAAACGTATAAGCTAATAATGGCTCTCTATAGAATTCATTTGTTTTTGCTAGGTTAATTGGTGCTGTTCCCACAATAACCTGTAATCCTGCAGTTGCCTCAACAGGAGAAATGACAGAAGTAGGCACTTCTGAAGAATAAATACCGTGTTTATAGGTCATTTCTATTTCACCGCCTTACTAAAGTATTCTTTTACCTTTTCAAACCATATATTTTCAACGGTTCCAGCTATGGCAACTTTACGTTCAAATTCCGCAAAATTGTTTGGTTCTACAAATAAATTTTCGAGTACCGGGAACTTCTCAAGATGCTCTTTTAAATGTACTGGGTAGCCATTTTTAAAGCTTGTGTAACGGGTAATTTGATTAATAGTCGGGCCACAATAAACTAAAACAGCCTCCGTTTCTTTAGAGACTGTTTCTTTACCTACTTCGACGCGGCTAACAACGTTCCCGCTGCCATCCATAGATATTTGATACATTTGATTTTCAAGGATTTGTTCGCCTTCTAAATCTTGTAATCCTTTAATAAGCTGTGAAGTTAATTCGTTTAAATCCCCTTCCGGAATTTCTCCTACTCCTATAATTGGAGCAGAAAAATCTTCAATTGTTGTTTTGTTTGCATTTTCTGCAACTGATACAGTTTCTTCCTGAATTACTTTTTTTCTACTCATAATGACTATCATCACTCCATTCAACCTGCACTTGCGGAACATGGAAATTTAATTCCATTATCGCATGCCAAAAAGGCCTCGATTGCTCTTCGAATAATTCGGTTTGAATTTTTCCCGTAAGAGCAAAAGGACCAATTTTTTGTTTTTTCTTTAGTTCAATTTTTATTCTTGTAGCGATATTCACAGCATCTCTCCAACCATCTTGTTCATCTTCACTGTGTGTTCCTATTATTAATAGAATGCTTGTAGTATCACTTTCATTCAAAATATCTGCATCAGATAGAAAACGTACAATGACAAATGGATAATCTCTAGGAGCTAAGAATTCCTGGTCATCATCTTCATCTTCCGGTGGTAGATACCCTGCATAAACGGATGGTGCTTTTGTTTGTCCATTTACTTTTGTAGTTAGTTCATAGTCCTTCACAGCTTTCTCAATAAACTTTACAAGTTCATCGATTAATTCAATCGGAGTCATATTCAGCCCTCCAGGAATCTTTTGATTTCATGTTCTAAACGTTCATCCAGCTTATCAGCTGCTACTTTCTCCATCTTTTTCAAACCTTCTTCTCGCCCATACATTTGTGGAAGAGAAGGGCCGTGTAAACTTCTTAAAGGGTTACGTTCATCACCAACACGAGTAAAGACATTTTTATACCCTTTTTTTGTTGTTGCTATAAATGATTTTTTGATTGTTCCTCCAGACCCATTGATATTACTTGCATGCACATATCTCTTCTTAACTGGAAGAGGTTGGTTGGGTCTAATTTTAAAATTAATTAATGAAATTGGTCTTCCACTAACTCGGAAATTCGCGAGCAAATCAGATGGGTACGCTTTTTTTATCGTTATTTTCCCTTTCGCGGACCCAGACTTTATTTTGTAATTTTCTCTTGCTAGCCTTGCTCCGGCTGTTCTTGCTGTTTCAGCTGCACGATTTATTGCGTGTGCTGCCACAATCGGAATTTGCTTCGGTGTATTACCTAAAATTATTTCCAGTTTTTCAATGTGTTCAGCTTTTAATTCAATCATACCAATCACCCATAACTTTCATTAGCTGAAAGACTAATTCTTAAAATACCGCCAGATACAGACGAGCTAACCACATAATATTTTTCACCATCAAGTGTAACCCGCTTACCTACATCAGATTTATTATAGTCAGATGATTTTAGATAAATGGTTTTCATCGATTCATATATATTTTGTGTTACTTCATCAAAATCATTAGAACGCCTTTTTGTTTCATCAAAACCATCTTCTTCTATAATCATCAAAATTTCTTTTGAACCTAATGTGTGAAACTCACCAAATTCTGATGGATTAAAAAAGACGTTTAAATCACTTTGTAAAAAGTCTTTAAACGTCTTTTTATTCATTATCCTCATCTTCTAACAGCTCGTCTGCTTTGCCTTGGTTGATTATTGCTGCAATTACTTCATCTTTAGTTCGTGCACCAGTTAAATCAACACCAACTTCTTTCGCCTCTCGTTTCAGTTCATCTGCATTGTATTCTGCATCTAAATCGGCATGAAGCTCTTTAAAAAGCTGTGGATCAATAGTTTTGGATTCACCTTTAGCAATTTGAATCTTCATTTCTTCTTCTGGTGAAATGACATATTCAGCTGATTTTAAAGAAACTAAACGTTTTTCAGATGATGCAGTTAAGTCAGAAATAATAGATCCCTTTTTGTAGTAAACTTTGTTATGCCGAATCGTTTCCAATGCCCGTATCATATTGAATCACCTCACAGTACTTTTGCAACAAACCAAGCATCCACTTCTTTTGGAATAGGTAAAGGTTTGGAGTTTAATTGTGCGAATTGACGTGCTGGATTCTTTTCAGTCCAAGTATCAGGTACACGTTCAGCTTCAAAGGTTGTAAATTGGTTGTCTTTTACAATTGTAATAGCTGCATATGCCATTGAATATTCAGCTGTGGTTGATAATAATGTAACAGTTCCTTCTGGGACCATTGGCTTCATATTGCCATCTTCAGCTAAGTAATATTCATTGTACTCATAAATTTTACCTACTCCTGGAATTTGCCCAATATACGTTACCCCATTTGGCAGCACTTCAATATTTACTTCCCCGACTTTTAAATTTCGGATGTTTAGTATGTCTTTAACCTTCGGATGATTAATAAATGTATCAACAACATCTGCAGACATTATCGTAATATCTGCTGTAACATGACCCTTTTGTTGAACTATGCGTTGGTATCGTTTTAAATCTGCAATTGGGTCAGATGCTGGATCACTCCATAAATCAGTTCCAGATAATGTTTCCTTATTCGTAAAATTAAAATCAATTACATAATCTAATCCATCACCTTGAACAGTAATTTTACCTTCAAATAAAGCCTGCGAACACATTACTTCTTCTCGACGTGTAATCATTTCTTCTAGTTCAGCTAAATCTTTAACTAACTTTTCTGCAGCTCGTTCATCTGGAGTTTTAACAGAATAAATATTTTCTCCCAGAGAACGTCTTTGAATGTCTGCTGCTGTTGTGATTTTATATGGCGCAACTAATGGTGGTGCAAATGTTTCTGTTTTAAAACCAGAGTTTTCAACTAACTTACCACCGATTTTTTCATGAACGTAAGGTGCTATTTTGCGATTCCCTTTTTTGATATCAACATCCACCTTATCAGTAGTTGAATATTCTCTATTCTTAAAGAAGGTATCACGTAAGAAAGTATTTGGCTTTGACATACGTTCTACAAATTTAAGCATTGTGCGTGGTTCAAAAATATCAATAGTCATTGATTATTCCCTCCTACTGTTGAGTATCTGCAGCAATGGCAGAACGTAAATAGATTCCTTTATTTCGTAATGCTAGTTTAAAATCAGCAACATTAGCAGTATCAGGCAGCAAGATTTTACTTGTATTAAATTCACCCGCTACGTAACAAACTGCTTTCTTAGTGGTACTTGCATCTGTTGCAACTGCATCCGCCATAATACCATAAACATCGCTAGCAGTTATAGGATCGGTGAATGCAACTGCTTGTTTATTTTCATCTAATTTAAATACTTGACCTACTGAAAGCTCTTGATTAAGTGCAACAATAATTTCTTCAGTAACAACTTGTGATTGATAACCAGCTAATAAATTTTCGTGCTCTAAAAATTGCGGCATCTTATTTACCTCCTAACCCTGTATTTGCTAGAATTTTGTTGATAAATTTATCTTCAACTTCACTTTTTGATTGCGAAGTTGATGTTACATCTACTTCATTAATTGGCTCAGCATCTTCTTGAATATTTTGTAGTATCATTGATTTTTTTAATGTATCATTTTTGAGAATTTCAATAGCTACGTCTCCAGCAGATGCACCTGTTTCAAATTTTGCTTTTGCAATAATTTCCTCTGCACCAGGAACAGCAACATTTTCGATTTCTTTAATGCGAGCACGTTCATTATTAACGGCAGCTTCTACAATTTGATTAACGAGTTCTGGATGCTCGTTTTTTAATTGTTGTAAGTCCATTTTTGATTTCCCACTTTCATTTGTATTTGTAGAATTGATAACTAAATTCGATGGATCTTCTTTTAACTGCTCTCTGATTTTATTTATAACTTCCGGAGGTAACAAGCCATTTATAAGTGCAGGATGTTCTAAGCTAGCAGTTGCTTGATACTCATTTTCAAACATCACTGCATCAATAAAACCAAACTCCTTTGCTTCCTGAGCAGTCATCCAAGTTGTTTTGTTCATCATTGCTTTAAGCTCATCATCAGATTTATTTGTTTTAATTTTGTATGCATTTACGATTGTTTGATTAACTTTTTGAAGGAAATCACTTGTATAATCCATTTCCTTGTAATCTCCCCAAGCAGATGTAGATGCATTATGAATCATCAATTGGCCTGTTGGTGCCATTTCACAATAACCAGACATTGCGATAACACTAGCAGCACTTGCAGCAAGACCTACTATTTGAATTTTTACTTTTCCGCTAAATGATTTTAACGCTGTGTAAATTTCGGATGCACTAAAAACAGAACCTCCACCAGAATTGATTACTATCAGAAGTTCGCTATCGTTATTTCTGTTAGCTCTATCAATGAAACCATTAACTTTGCTAGGACTAGTTGCCGGAATTCCAAACCAATCATAAATCCATTGATCTGCATCATTAATAATTGGCCCTTTAACTTCAATCTTCATCCTCTTTTTTCACCTCCTTCTGATTATTTTCTTTTGTTACATTTAAACCTGCTTCTCGTCGGGCTTTTTCTTCTCGTACTCGATGAGGATGATTGCGCCAAAAATCTCCACCAGTTAGCTCTACAGTCTCCCGAGCACGAGTACTAAATCCATTGTCTACACGTTTTTCAGCAGCATTAACTTCTTTTAGAGGGTCTAATTGTCCCTGACTTGGTCCGTTCCATTCAGCTTTTGAATATGCTTTTCGAATCATTGGATCATATAAAAAACCAGGAGCCTGAATACGTCCCAACAATATTGCTTCTGTTAAGAATTCTTCATATATAGGTTGACAAAAGCGTGAAGCAGTCCATATTCTTCGCATTTTGAACATTTTCCACGCTTCTAGCAGTGCTCCCCTCGAAGCAGAATAACTGGATGTAAAATGTTTAAGTAGTAACTCATATGGAAGTTCTAAAGCAGAACCAATTTGGCGACAAATTGACACTACAAACGGATCAAATGCTGCATTATTACGTGAGGGATTCGTTGTGGTCACTTTTTCTCCATCTGCTAAAGAGATAATTGCTCCCGGGGCTAGTTCATAACTCATTTCATCGTCATCATCTACACGGTCCTCGTCAGGTATGACCTCCCCATATGGACGTTGTTCATTATCTGCGTCATTAGATTCAATAAATACCGTAAATAATGATGAAACTAAAGCAGCCATTAATTCAGCTTCTGTATAGCGGTCAAGTTGCTTAAGACTTTCAATTACCGGCGAAAGAATCGGTACCCCACGCCTTTGTTCAGGCCGCTCTGATTCCATCAAGTGCAGCACATTTTGACGCCCAGTTTTTATGCCGAATTTTTCAACACGAACCCATTCGTTTCTCCCGCTTTGTGTCAATGGATGCTGTCTTGAAATGTGATAAGCTACCACTTCTCCAAATGTTCCAAGCTCTACGCCATTAATAATTTTGGGGTTATTCCCTGTAGGAGAAGAAACTCTATCAGCCTCAATCAATTGCACCCGTAACCCATAAGGATTTTGTTTGTGGTTTCGATAAGGTAACAAAGTAAATACTTCACCAGACATTAAAAAAGATAGGAACGCTAACTGTTGCAACTCATAAAAGTTATGCATCTGCATTGCATCACACATTAAAGATTCACACCACAACTCAAATTCACGTTCGACATTTGTTTCCCATACGTCAGCTTCATCTTCTGTCATACCTAAATATTCATAGTCAATTTGAGCATTTAAACGGAGTCCTGCTCCAATAACATTAGTGCGTATCGTTTTAAGCGCGCCAGTAGCCAAAGGGGTATTCATCCATAAATCGCGTGAACGTTGACGTAATGTATCTAAATTGTCATCAATATCCTCTTTTGTACTACCACCTTTAAAAATCCACCCAAGCATAGATTTTTTTCGTTTACTAGCACCACTATTGGAATATCCAGAGTTTAAAAGCTCCAATTTTCTTCTAGCATGGGATCGTTTTAAAGCGCGTTCTGGCGAAAATGTAGCAACAGCTTTATCAATGACATTCAACTAATTCACCTCCATTCCTTATAAATCACGTGGGACAACACGTGTTACTCTTCTTCTCCCTCTTCCGCTTGCAATAGCCTCTGCTTTTACAAGTTCCTTTTGCCAAAATTTTATTTGTTCCCGTACTTGAGCTAGATTAGCACGTTCAAGTCTACGATTATCTAATGAGTAACTTTGACCACTAGCAATCGCTGCTTCTGCATCAAGCCACATTTGTAGTCGGTTTCTTACTTCCTGTACAGAAAACGCCATATCCTACAACCCTTTCGAAACAGTTCGTCTTTTTTTTTACGTTTTCTCGTTGTTTGTGTAAAAATGTTCCCATTCAATTTGTGTTCTTTCAAATAATGTAAGTCAGGATTTAAAATACGAAGTGCTGCAGTTGCATAATTACGTAAATCTAATGGCTCATTTCGAATACCGGAAGTACGTTTTACCCATTCAATGCGTGGTACTCCTTTAATAAACCTTGTCACTTTTCGTTCAGCAGTTAAACCAATGAAAAAAGCCTCGTCGTACCCTTTTTCCTTTTCAATTGGAAAATGGCAATAACCAGGCTTATCTTCAAATTCATTTTTAAGTCGAGAATAGATTAAATCCTTACCTTCATTAACGCCAATTGTAAACAAATGGACTTGCTGTCTTCCTACTTTTGATGGTTTATTAATGTATGGAACGCCACTTCCACCTTTACCTTTAATAGCGAATACACGCCGGTATTCACGGTCTTTACAAAAATCGTAAACTTCATTGGTATAGTGACCACCACTATCTACACAGGAAGCTGATACAGTCAACTTCGAACCATCATTACAGTACCATTCCTTTTGTAAGAATGTATCTAGTTGTTCCCATACAGCACATTGCCCCGGGTCCCCATAGAAAATTTTATATGCAACACCCCAAGAAACTTCATCAAGTCCCCAACCTACAATTTCAACTTCTAGTCGGTCATCTTGAACGTCGACACCGGCAGTTAAAACTAGCACACCATCTGGAATATCACAATTGTAGCGCTCACGACGAGAAAATAATTTTGTATGGTCTTGGTCATTTGTTTTCTCTTCCCATGATTCACCAAGTGTCGTATTGGTCCACGTCTTAAGGGTTTCTATCCCTTTTCGTTTTGCTTCACGAAATTCTACAATGATTTTATCCCAAGTTTCCCAAGGTGAAGCTAAAGCATTTAAGTGAAAACCTCTTTTTCTAGCATCAGGTTTCCGTGCAATCCACTTACCAGGTCTCGACTTCCATTCAACTTCTGTATGATGTGATTTACAATGTGCACATTCCATTCCGGCCGGTTCAAATCGAATTTGCGCCCATGAATACGGTTGAAATTGGCCACATGACGGGCATGAGACACACCACTGTTCCATTGTACTTTCTTCATATTCAGCTTCAATACGTGAAGCTCCTTTAATTGTTGGTGTTGATACAGATATCTTTTTCCTGTTCCAGAAAGTTTTTGTTCGTTTATGGGCTAGTGATAATGGGTCCCCTTCTGTACCAGCTGATACTGGAAAACGGTCGACTTCATCGGCTAATACAATTCTTACCGGCCTGGATGCCAAACTTGCAGGTGAATTGGCACCAACTAATGTCAGATGACCACCAGGAAACTTTTTTTGTAACAATGTGTTATTCCAATCTTTTGCCTTTGGGCTATTGACCTTTTTTGATAATGAAGGAGTATCTCTTATCATGGCAGCAATACGATCTTTTGAGTATGCTTCAGCCATTTCTAAAGTAGGCTGCATGAGTAACATTGGTGCAGGATCGTAGTCAACGTGATAGCCAATAATATTATTCAATATTTCTGATTTCCCAACCTGAGCAGAGGACATTACTACTATTTCCTCGTAATCAGGGTCGTTTATGGCATCCATTATTTCACGCTGATAAGGAGCCCTATCGGTATTCCATCTACCATGTTCTGCAGATGATTCTTTTGATAAAACCCTATTTTCATCAGCCCACTGTGATACAGACAGTTTCGGTGGTGGCGCTGATAACTTGGCTATTTTTTTAAACAGCTTCAGTGTTTGTTTTTGAACCATCGTCATCATCTACCCCTTCAATATTTTCATCTTCAGACACTTCAATAAACAGAGAAGGATCGTACTCAGCTATTTCTTTTAACGCCTCATGAATATCTCTTTCAATAAGGGCTTCGATTAGTTTCGGGTCATTTTTATTAACTAGAATCATAGCCATTTTTGAAGGCAGAGACAACATTTTTGAGCGAAATGCCATAACCATATGATTGAGTACTTTCTCAACATCCTCTGAGCGATGCATCTCCTTTTTTAAATGTGCTAATTCTATTTCAGCCTTTTCACGTTTTGCTTTTTCATGTAGCCACTTTTCATAGTCAAGTGATTCTGCAACATCATCTTCATTTATCCCATCTGAAGATAGCTTTAGAAATGTTATATATCGACTTACAGTGTCTATTAAATCAAAGCGACCATGTGCAATACGGCCAATAACACCTTCTTCAACGAGCTGGCGTACTCTTCGCTCAGTCAGGTTAAACATTTTACCAACTGCAGTTGTATTTACAACAATTTCATCTACTTTCGTTTTTCCACTAGACATCTTCTCACCTCAATTCACTTTTGGCTGGAAGGAACTATATTTTCCGTTTTATATCTAGCCGATTTTCGGGGCTCGGCAGACCCGCAGGCCGGCCTAAGTCTCCAGAAGGACCCATGTTTTTTCTAGAAAATTATTCGTTTTACTAAATATAAAAGGACGCAACAGCTATTGCTGCAACGTCCTCTCATCTAATTTATGAATACTATCATATTAACACATCTTTTTAAAAAAACTCTGCCAATATCCTGCCAAAAGTCTGCCAAACATCTGCCACCATTTACATTATTATATTACATAAATTCCCATATTTATTGTTTGTAGCATCATCAATGACATTAACATATCTTATATACTGTTAAGCTCCTAAAACTTTGAAAATGCTAGAAACACCAACGCTTTAATCATTGTCTTAAAAATGAGTTTTACAATTCCTTATTTTGTTAATGTCTTTAGTTAACTAAAGAGTTGTGGTTTTAAAATGCGCTTCTTTTCTTGCTTCGATTTCCATAAATGTTCAAAATAAAAACACCTCGCAATACTAGCGAGATGTTCAATATCTTAATTTACTATAAGCTTTATTAATTGCATCTTGATTAACACCGATATATTTCATTGTGATGTATTGAGAACTATGGTTAAAAATATCTTGTAGTAATGCTACATCCTTTTCTTGTTCATACATGTGATAACCAAATGTCTTTCTTAAAGTATGTGTTCCAATCTCTTCTAGTTCACATGAATGAGCTGCTTCTCTTAAAATATTATAAGCTTGTACACGTGTAATTGGTTTGTTTTTGCCCTGACGTGAACGAAAGAGGAATTCATCGTCAGATTTGTCCTCAATATAACGATTAATCACCTTTTGTAATTCTGGAACAATAGGAATTCGTTTTGTTTTATTATTTCTCTTTCTTTTTTGAACCTTTTGCTCTTTAACATTAATAAACGTTTTTCCTTTAACATCCCTCACTCTAATACGCAAAATATCACTTATTCGTAATCCAGTGAAAATACCAAAGCAAAATAACAATTCATTCCTTTGACTTTTTGAAGCCAGGTATGATCTAACTTCCCGAACCTTCTCAATATCACGAATTGGTTGTACAAAATTCATGATGCACTCACTTTCTCATCCGCATATACTTCAACTCCTAGAGAAATTGCAAGTTTATGCAATGCTTTATTTCGCATTCTATAAAATGTACGTTCTGAAACATTCATGTCTCGGTAAATTTCATAGTTGTGGAGTGGATCTTCTTCCAAATATGATAAAGTTATTAGTTGTCGTTCCGTTTTGTTCAGTTTGTTAAAGCCTCTGTTAAACCAATTCATAAACTTTAAATAATCCACTGCGAAGCTCGCCATTTTTACTGCTGCTTCTTCTACTCTGGATGATTTCACATTTGAAAAATTCGGCATTTCCAATGTATATTTTGTTGTAACTGTCGGCATTAAATCATCTTCTGTAGTTAACATATATGTTCGATATTGCCTAAATACCTTCTCTATCGCTTCCTGAGTTGCTCTTCCATCAATATTTTTCAGTAAATCGTTCATAATAATTCCTCCTCTTATATTTGTCTAAAGGCACCACGATTTCGTTTGTATTTAGGCATATGCATCCCCATAATGTCTTCCCATTCACGTTCGCTTAATTGATTTTCTTGTGGTATTTGCTTTTTTTTGTTACAATTTTTCTTTCTTTTCTTAGGAGTAGGTTCTTGATCTATTTGTTTCCATTCTCGTAACTGCTGCTTTAATGATGGATTCATAATGTCAACTCCTTCTTTTTATAAAAATAAAAAAGGACACCAACCACTAACAGCTTGTCCAGCTGCAGTAATCAGTGTCCTCACGCTTTCGGTCTTGGACTAGATTGCTATATTAACATTTAAGTTTACTTGTACTTCTTTCATAATTTTAACATTTCTATAACCTTCTTCGAACTTTCTTTTTGCATAATCCGTTGCATCCTCAATGGACTCAAAAGAATAGCAATTGAATGCTCCAAACATATTATCGTTTATCAATACAAAAAACATTAAAACATCTCCTTTTCATCGTAATGAATTCGTTTTGACTGGCCATTAACCGTTTCTATCGTTGTCATCCCATGCTCAACAGCTTCTGTTATTCTGGCAATTCCTCTTTTTCCGTCTATTACTGCAATCATTACTTTCCCATTTTCAAATGGGACATTAACGCTCATTGATTCTAGATTAATAGTTAATTCTTTGCTTTTTCTGGACAACAGGACCCCTCCTGTATGGTATAATTTATTTGCGTATAATTTACCAAAGTTGGGACCTTGTTCTCAGCTTTTTTTATTTTTTATTTTGTCTTGCAGCTAAAGCCTGCTTCGGCCTCCAGCTGTAATCTAAATGTAGATGGTCCATTCCTCTATCTGCTCGGTTTTTAGCCTTTTCCGTCGGCATTATTGGATTCTTTTCAATATAAGGCAAGGCGCTCTTCTTCGGTCATATAATATACTTTTACCGCTCCGTGCATTAATTTCACCCCTTATCAATTAGCCGTTAAAAATATCACATTATTTTGATAGTTATTATGATATATTCATCCTGTTTGTTAATTTATAGGAGAATTGATACCATGATAATTTATAAAAATGTGCCGAACAGTGTTGTACAACAAATTGAAGGATTACGATCAAATTTAATAAAAAGTGGTTTAGAAAAAGGGTTTAATCATCCTACTACAATCAAATTAAGTCAGAAGCTTGATAAACTGCTTAATAAAGTACAGACTTCCTGACTATCAAATTTATCAAATTACTCTTTTATTGCATAAATCTAAAATTTCAGGTTCTATTATTTGATTTTTTATATTAAGATAGAAATTGCTTTCATTAATACAACTAAACTAATATTTATTAAAGAGGCTATAGCGATGATCTATCCAACAATTAAAATCGATGAAATCATCCATGCTTTTAACAACCAGCATTCTTGCTTATGTGGTCATGAAATCAAAATAGAAAATTCAACGTTGAAAAAGAAAATTTTAAAAACAATCCATTTTCAACCTACATACATGATAAACTGCAATTTGTGCAGAAAAGAAATGAGAAAAATTTTTATAAATTTTTAGCCATAAATTACTGTGTATACTTCTTTTCAGTATATATTCATCGAAATGTGCACTATTTATCTTTCAATTTTTATTGAATTAAACTATAATTTTTATGAAGTATCATTTACGGATCATCTCGAATGGAGATGTTCATATGATATTATTTTTTTTCATGTGCCCTTTTGTACTTATTGTATTTTTTCCAAAAAGTTTCCCGAAAAGGATTAAAAAATTCCTAAAAAAAGTATTCAAAAATTAATAAGATTGTTGCTGTGATACTTCGTTATTAAAATTCAAATTGATGATTCGTAAGGCACTAGTTCCCTTGTTAAAGGGGGGAACTAGACCTTACAAACATAAAATAAATAATTATAAAGAGTTTTGCTTACACCATTAACCTAGATATATAAGGTTTTATGGTGTTTTTATTTTATTGTTGAACTTTTATCCTTTTAGATTGTTTAACAAAAACCCTTATCACAACACATTTTTAAATAATAAAATAATTAATAAAAAGCTAGAAAACTAATTACTTTTTAATTAGCAATTGCTGGATTATATCTAGTATGTTTTACACAAAGTTCGGGTAAGTTCGCTCTCACCAAGGCTTTAGGGATAACTGGTGATACTGAATTTCCACACTTAGCTACCTGGTCTGTTTTTTTTATAGGTCTTCCTTTACAATCCCTTTCGAAAATGTACTGCAAAGGGAATCCTTGAGCCGGATATAATTCATGCGGTTGTAACATTCTAAATCCGATATCTACGATTCTGTATTTTTCACCACGTATTGTAACTAACCCAAATCTGTCCTTAGTTGTGATTGTGTGTAACGGTTCATCAAGTGATTGACCTAAATCGGAACCATAATATTTAATTAGAAATGCTGTTACTAAACTTGCTTTATTGACTGTTGTTATAGATCCAAGTGGTTGATCTACACCATGACCAATTGAATTTTTATACTGTTGTGAAATAAATGCTGTAACTAGACCGTATCTGTTTGATGTATCAAGCGTATGCAATGGTTGGTCAACACCTAATCCCCTTACTTCATATGGTTGTGTTTCAGAATGATAGCTTGTAAGAAAAGGAACAACTAAACAATGTTCTGCTTTTGTAGTAATAGTGGTTAATGGTTGGTTTAAATCATATTGAAGTCTGTCGCCACCAAAACCAGTCTGTCCAATTCTTACTATGAATGGCTTAGGATTATCTAGCACAAACCGTTTAATTCCTCTAGCAATTCTCTTTTGTGTATTTTCAGAGAGAGGACGTACTGCGCTAATACCATACTCTTTTTTAATATTCTCGCTAGTATCGAAAATTGATGGACAAAGTAATGACCAATCAATTATTTCAGCCGCAGTTCGCCATGGTTTTAATTCGCCTCTTTTTACTTCACTACTGTTTGGATCACCATGAGTGGGTTCCGGCCAAATAATAGGACGACCATCACACCTAGCTATCATAAAAAAACGTTTCCTGATTGTCGGAGCACCAAAATCACATGCTTTTAATTCTTTAAATTCAACCTGGTATCCGAGTGATTCTAATGATTTTACAAATGAATTAAATGTTTCTCCCTTTCTATCAGGATCAGGTACCAACTGACCTTTGTTATTTGCCATTAACGGTCCCCATGTTTTAAATTCCTCAACGTTTTCTAACATGATAACCCTCGGTTTTACCGCAATTGCCCATTTAACTGCTATCCAAGCAAGTCCTCTTATTTTCTTATCAACTGGTTTAGCTCCTTTTGCTTTGCTAAAATGTTTGCAGTCTGGACTAAACCAAGCTAAACCTACTTTACGACCTCTAACAGCCTTTTTAGGATCAATGTCCCAAACGTTCTCACAATAATGCTCAGTCTCTGGATGATTTGCTTTATGCATGGCTATGGCAGTAGGATCATGATTAATGGCGATATCTACACTTAATCCTGTAGCCATTTCGATTCCTGTTGATGCACCGCCACCACCTGCAAAGTTGTCAACTATTATTTCTCTGAAAAAGTTAAGTTGCATTTCTCACCCTCCTTAACTGTTGAACAATATCTATCAACTGCGACGTTACTTAATTACTTCTAAATATGGATGTTCTTCTATTGCTTCTTTAATATCAAACCAGTGTTCTTCCGATTTTATAAATTTTCCATCCTCTTCTATTTTTAACTCTTTATATTTTGATTCGGACAGAATTACACTGATGCCATCTTTATAGTTAATAATCCAACCACCATCCATTTTCTTCAACCTTTCAATCGCATGTACTGTAAAATCATTCTTTTACCCATAAAGCTTAGATTGTGATTGCCGGCCTAGATTAATATCCTTCTTCCTGACGTTGGTGATTTACTTTATTTTTATCAATATAAGCCTGCTCAATCTCCTCTAACGAAAAATTAAACCCTATCGTCCCTATTGCGATGAAAAGGAACCATGCATTCCTAAAACCAAATTGCTGCTTTGTTATTCCAAGATTCCTTTCTAATTTTTCATCTCTGTCTTTTGTCATAAATGCTTGTAATAGCCAGTAATTCATTTCCAAAAAGGCTCCTGAAAGGCCGCCGCTAAATCCTGCTTCTTCTAAATCGTAAAGAGACTCTTCGTGAAGGTATAAGCAATTTTTCCAACATTTTGTGTTCGCGAGTGATAATAAAAAATGTAGAGAATCAACGTATTCTTCAATTAGAGGTTGCTTTTCAACCAACTCAACAACCGCATAATTTACTTCAGCGTCTTCATTCACTATTAACTCGCTTTTTATTGGAGCTCCTTTAATAATCTTCCATTCTTCAGTAACTAATCTCGGCTCCTGATCATTGCTCCAATGTTTGAACCAACGGCCTTCATTAGCAAACTCGCTTAATTCAACAATCAATGCATTTACTGTATTTAAAGTTAAATCCTGACCTTCAAGCCCTTTCTCCTTAATAATTCTGTTATCTAAAACTTTCTGCATTTCCAATAGCTTTTCTAAATTCATCATCTTTGCCCTCCTGTTATCTGTTACAATCACATATCAAACAAAGACAACTGCTCAAATGAGTTCTTTTGAAAATAACTCTCGTTCTGATCATTGTTCAGTTCGATATTTTGTATGATTTGAAAACGATTCGCTTTGTAGCATCCTGTATGCGAATCTATTCTAGGAAACTTAGAAACATAAAAATGTGTTTCGCCATTTTGGAATAGAAAATACAGCTTTCCCTTTTCCAGTACAGTTGTTTGTCCTGTATCGATGCAAATGCCCTGTAACATTAAAACACCCCTATTCAAGCATGGAAAAAAGTTTATTTTTCTTTTCCGTCCGTTCTTCCTCAGTCAGCTCGATAATTTCATGCTCTTTGTCTTGAGTTCCTTTTAATAAATTCTGGCGCTTTTTATAGGCATCATTATTTTTATTTCTAGCTGCAGCTGTGCCAACGCCTTTCTGTTGCTTCGCTTCAGCACGCATTTGCTTTTCGTAATGCCTATGCAAAATGTGCGTTTTGCAGTAAATAAAACTATTAATCTTGTCACCATTGAATTTTGGCTTAAATAACGAAAACGATTCATCAAGCCATGCAATTATGTCACTTAGTTCAATATTGCTTTTAGCAATTTCATAAATTGCTTGTAAATCTTTAGCGCTTAAAAACAGTCCACATGCTCTTTGTTGTATGTACCGTTGTTCAATGGCTGCTGCTTTTTTATCTGGATCTTGATTTAGTGATACTTCTTTCACCTGCTGTTCAGGTACGGTCGTAGGAACCCCGTCACTAAAATCAATTTCAGATTTATGCGTGCGCTCTTCATCATTATCATCATCATCAATATCTGAAGTAATCTCTGGTATTGGTTTAGTCAAATTGACATTCTCCATTGGCCATTTTGAAATTATCGGTTTGTTCAATTTAACATCATCGATTTGTTCATTTTGACTAAATCGATTTTTCTGATTTTCTGATGATAGTTCACCTAATTTTTCATAATTAATTCGATACCATTTTGTTTTATCAAAATTACTTTTATTAAAGTTATCTGAAAGTATTAAATTATCATTTTCCAGTTTTTTAATAACTCTGTTTATGGTACTGACACTCCAAAAAGGGAACTGGTCCTGCCATTTCTTCACGCTGTTATAAACCCATGTAAAGCCATCGTGAACATGATTGCTCTTTTGTATCCAATAGTGTAGCTGTTGAAGAACAATGCTCTCATTTAGACCAATTACCTTAGCTAGCGATGGCAGCACCACTAAAGGCTCATCATCAAGAAGCAGTTTACTCAATGTTGTTCACCGTCCTTTGTTTGTGATAAAATACAACTAGTTTTTAAATATTTAATTCTTGTATAAAAATATGTGTTGGCTCCTTAATAGCCAACACGGTGATGATTTCTGATGCTTTGCTTCTGCACTCGCTGACCACATCAGCAAATAGTAGTGCTGAGTAAAGCGTCTTAAAATCATCTTTTTTATGTTCGCAAATTTCAATCTCATACAGTGCCGGCATTTTTATTCTTCCTTCTGCTTAGATATCTTTTTAATTTGATTTCTACAGCCTCCGGAGTACGGCCTAATCGCTTTGCTAGATGATCGATACTGTATAGTTGATAATGGTTTAATAAATATTGAACCTCATCTTTTGACCAAAGGGGATTCTTTTCTTTTCCAATCAATTCTCCAAGTTGTTGAAGTTTCTTACCGACTTCACATGTTTCAATACAGTACTTATGCGCTTTTATTGAGCCATATAGTTTGTTATTATTGAGTTTTGTAAAACAATTCGTGCAATTACCATCTAGTATTCTGATAATCTTATCCCTAACTTTCTTTTCTTTTTGCTTATCAACAGCTTGTCCACATATTGACATGGTACCAACCTCGCTTTCTATGAAACTCTAAATACGCCCTGCTTAATTTGATGCAATATAGAATTAAACTGCAGGCGCTGAAACTCTGCTATCATCGCTCTCTTATCAACGTTTAATTTCAACGAATCAAGGTCCTGATTTGAGGCATCTGGAACATTCGTGATAATAGTCGCCAGGGTCTTGCTCAAAAACGCTTTATCCTTGCCATAAACTAACGAATGAAAATATCTACTGAATCCATGCTCTGGAAGTTCCTCTATATTCTCGTATAGTTTTTCAATGCTGCCGTATTTCTGAATCAATGGTATGGCCGCCTTCTCGCCAACTCCCTTTACTCCAGGTATGTTATCGGATGTATCACCAAGCAACGCTTTCACATCAATCCATTGTTCCGGCTCTACATCGTACTGATTTTTAAAATCAACTAGTCTATATAGATTTGTATTTCCTTTCTTTTGTACAATTTGAGCAACATGGGTACCAAGTAGCTGATAAAGATCATGGTCATTCGATACAATATAACACGGTGTATTTTTCTCATTGGACCATCTTTTAGATAGTGTGCCTATTAGATCGTCCGCTTCGTAATCATCGCTTTCGAATTGACTTACATTCATCTTTCTAAATAATTCCCTTGTAACATCAAACTGCTTTATTAGTTCCTCATCTTTTTCATCACGATGTCCCTTATAGTCCGGATATAATGACTTTCTGAACGTTTCTCTTCCTTTGTCAAAACAAACCGCAACATGCGTTGGCTGTAGTTGTTTTAGCAAATTCAGGAATGTGCGTGCAAATACATAAACACCATTTGTTAAAACACCTTGTGTATTTTTCATAGCGCTTTTCTTTGTAGCAAAATAACCGATATGCAATAGATTTGAGCCATCGATGAGAAGCAGTTTTTCCGGTCTTGCAGAGACATTTGCAGTTCTCTCAATCGTTTTTATCTCTTCGATATCGGCCATTAAAATGCCATTATCGAATGACAATAATACACGATGTTTGTGCTTATCAATCTTCGAAAGCCATATCGAAAAGTTTGTTAAATATTCAATTAAACGCGATACAGATATATTTTTAAAATTAATGGATACACTTTTATCGCTTGATTCTATTTCATCTTGACTTTCAATTTCGCTAAATCGATTTGAAAATAAGACCTTAATCTCCAGTTTCTTTTCTACCTCATTGAATACAATTTCTGTATCAAGCTCTGAATCCATCTCATGTAATTGATTGATTAATGTTTTAATACTAATTTGAGTAGCATAGATACTATGTGTTGACGGAAAAACTACAAAGCATTTACGGAATTGTGCGGCCATTGTCGTTCACCACCTTTCTGATGCAGTTCACATCGATAAGGACAGGAAATCAGAGTGTTTTCATAAAACTTGACATCTATTTTCAGGGATGGGAGGTTAGTATCAAGTTCATGTCCTTATCGACAAGAACGTTTATAACGTTGTCTTGTCGAATTAAGTATGATAATATTTAATTACTACTTTTTATAATTGTTTTAGGCTGTGAGTGTTGGAGCACTTGCAGCTTTTTTTTTCCTTCTGGTATTAAGTTAAGCTGATGCTTCATAATTTAACTCCTTTATACTGCTATTCTTTTGTCGATTTCGTTTTGTAAAAATACCTTTATGTCCTCAAATTTTTTAACACTTTCGTCACTTGGAAAATCAAAATAAAAGCGTTCATTTAACAACTCAATGTTATATTCGGACCAAGGCGACTCATTAGCGTCATAACCTTCTTTAACGTCAAAAACTCTTACGCTTATTTGTTTCACATGACTGCTATAATCAACAAATACATATAGTTCCAAAATTTCATCGAGCAATAATGCTAATTTAATAATTTCTCTTTTAGCATCCATTTTTATCATCCTTTCTAAGCTTTTTTTAAATACCCACGAGCAATTAACTTCACCCGATGTTTTTCCCACATCTTAATCCATGAAAATCCGTAGTCCTGGCTGATGACAGCTACAAAATGGGTTAATGCTGTAATGGAGTCAATGCATTCCAAAAGGGCTTTCTCCATAGCCTGTTTCTCATAGGCTTGCAGGGAACTTGGTTTGGCTGCCATATGAACATTTGCTATTGCTTGTAATGCCTCTTTTAGTTCCTCCTCTGTTTTCATTGCAACAGCGCATCGATGCAAATCAATGGATTCTCCATCTAATTTTTGCGGCCCCCAACCTGTGTATTCAGCAGCTGCGATTAATCCGAGCCATGGATCATTGTATTTCTCCGTTACTTTTTGCAAAATGTCTTCTGGAATTCTTGCTCTTTCTGTTTCGTAAGCCGATATTGATTCTCTTGATACATCAAAGTCCATTGACCATCGTTGTTGACTTTCCTTGTTGTCGGCCCGGAGTTGTTTCATATAGTTACCAACTCCCATTTTTACCACTCCTTTTTTTACCAAATTTCTACTTCTAGTGATTTAAAATTTATATAGATAATGAATTTGAATTATTTAGATAAGTGCTGCATATATTTTTATGTTTGAAACTTTTTCCGCATATAGGTGAAAAAGAGTGGAGCTTTTTAGCCCCCATATTTAAGGATTAAGCTAATTCTCTTGTTTTTTCGCCTGAATGAGTATTGATGGTAATGTTACCTACGGTTAATTCAGTAAACTTTATTTCCCTACCATACTTACGGGAAAGGATGCTTTCGAAAATTGGCTTAAGCTTTTGAACCTTTTCTTCTGTGAGCTCGAATCCTTGAAGTTCCATCGGAATCACCATCCTTTTTTTGATGTGCTTCATTGTATTCTCATGGGACACATGTACTAACCTGTTACTTATGGTCCATGTCGCTAATTAAGGCGTTTATTACAGTCTCAAGTAAATCTATAGCTTCCTCTTTTTCGCAGTAATTAGGATTATCCATGTACTGGTAAACTTCGCACAACTTATCGATACAAGATGACAAAAACCGGTTCTTTGTGATATCCATGCAGTCACCACCTCAAGTTTTGTATATTTTGGCCTAACCTGGTATAGTTAGGCTGTTTCAATTTTGTGTGCATTTTTTACACAATCTTTTTCAAAAAAAATCGTCCAATTAAAACCAAGAACATTTGCGATACGCTGCGCAACTCTAACACTTGGTGTTAGACCATTTTCAATCTTGGTGTAATACGAACGGTCAATTTCAACAAGGTCAGCTACCTTTTCTTGTGTTAATTCAGCGGTAGTTCTTAAATTAACTAACCAAGTATTCTTATTCACTTTATCACCGCCTTTGTGCAATTTATACACTTATTATAATGTGCGTTTTATGCACAGTCAATACATATTGTTAATTTTTTGCACAATTATTTTTTTGTGAATATTTTTCACTTATAATTAAGTGGATAACCATGAAATTGAGGGATTCTTATGAGTATAAATAACCGTCTAAAAGAATTAAGAAATAAATCTAATATTTCGCAACAAGAGTTAGCTAACAGACTGAATATAAATCGTTCCACTTATGCACGTTATGAAACTGGTGACACACAGCCGGATATAGAGACAATTAAAAAAATTGCTAGGTTTTTCGATGTCTCAACCGACTATCTCTTAGGCACCTCAGACCACCCAACACAACCAGACGGTAAAAACCAAGACTTCAACCCCATTGAAGAAATAAATAAAATAATCAAGAATCTCGGACTAAAAGAAGGAGCCTCAGGTTTCTTTGATATTGAAAAATGGAAAAGCTTCGGTCCGGAAGATGTTGAGGAGATCCGCAAGCACTTTGAATGGGTTGCTCATAAAGCAAAAGAAAGAAAGTATAATCCAGATGATAATGATACCGATGGGTTGGAATAATAAATTAATTAAAACAAGGGAGATAAGGGTGATTACTATGAAAAAGTTGGTTATAGGTTTACTAAGTATTGGACTGCTAACAGGGGCTTCAACTACTGGTATAGTACATGCGCAAGCGAAGTTTTATAAAAATTGCAAAGAGTTAAATAAAGTTTATCCAGGCGGCGTCGCTATTTCTGCTACGGTGAAAAACAAAGGTGGTAAAACAAAATCTAAGCCAACTGTGTCAAACGAACTGTATCAAGCAAACAAAGGTAAAGACAGAGATAACGATGGAATTGCCTGTGAGCGGTAAGTAATTGGAATAATAAATTAAATAAAAATAATCACCGAGGCACCTACAACTGAAAAAATGTTTTAGGTGTATATTTTTGTATTTAAAACATCTTTTAAAAATGTCCTTTAATGGAAATAAATGAATAATTAAGGAGCGATAATATGGTTGATTATAAGGAATGTATGGTACAAACTATTAATGAAATTTACCCAAAATACCATATTGAAAATATAATAAAAGCCTTAAAGAAAGATAATTTGGTGTATTTTGAAAATCAACTTGTTCCAAAAGAAGGGGCAGTCGATTTAACTGGGATCTTTGATGAAAAAACACAGCTTAAGAAATGTATAACAGAAAGTAAAATAATACTCAGTAAAGTTGAAGAAATTGAATGTAAAAAAGCCTATAAATATTCGATAATTTTTAAAGTTAACGATTTATTTGAAGAAACAATAAATCAATTAGTTTCTAGAGGTATCATAAAAACTTTTCAATCTATTGGTGAAGATAACGATGTCCTTTTTAAGGATACATCCTCTATCATTCCAACAAAATATGATGTAGATGAAAATATTTTTATATTAAAGTTTAGTCGTTTATTATCCGGCTTTTCACCAGATACTCAAAATAAGCTTACTTTAAAATATCCAATATTAGCTGTCATTTATAAAGATTTAAATATTCTTGAACTGAGGTTTGAACAAGTTAAAGGATATTTAAGGGGAAATAACGAATATTTTTATGTAAAACAAACTGATGCTGTATTAGATTGGCTGGAAGAAAACCTTAATTGTGAAATAGAAGCTATTAATATTTCACCAGTTATAGAGCATATTTCAAAAAAGGATACAAAAGAGGTTTACGTAAGTGCTCAAGCGATGAATCTCAAAAGTAAGAAAAAAGCAATATTGGATACTGGTGAAAATGATGAGGATGTTTTACCTTTATTAGGTGAACTAAAAGCATTGATAAAAGAAAATCAAGATTTGTTTGAAAAAAGCGACGATACCATAGAGATTAAAGAAATTCTCGAAAATTTTATTTTAGAAACCGAGGAAAAGTCCGATTTACCTTGGATATCATTAACTTGGAAAAATGAATCAAAATCAAAAGCAATAAAAGTAAAGTTCCAATTTAACTATAATAATCAAGATTATAGTCTCCTCCAGTATTATTTCAGTAATAAAAACGAAATGGAGAGGATGAATTATGTCACCCGATATCTTATCGAAAATAAAAGAGAAGTTGATGAACTCTTTGATGAGCCCGGAGACGAAACCACTAATCAGTAAAAGAAGATTGACTATACTGACCGAACTTCTCTCCAATTATACTAAAGGGGAGATCATATATCCGGGCGTCTTAATACGTAAATTGAATATAAACATGAAAGCCTCATATCAATTGCTAGAATTAATTCAAGAAATGGGTCTAATTCAACGTAATTACGAGGTTTATTGCTCAAATTGTCAGAAATATACTGGAGCGATTTACGAAACTATTAGAGAAATCCCAACTAATTTCGAGTGTGAAGTATGTGGGAATGAAATCGGACTAAACCCGATGGAAAATACTATTGTTGTTTATAAGGTGTTGGTCGATTAATGGAAAAAGGGTTTACACCAGATGAATTAACTAAGCAACAATTGCTTAGCGATATGAATGAGGAAGAATTAAAATTTCAAATTATCACATCTCTCTCAACAAAAGAAAAAGTTGAATATGAAGATTTATTAAAAGAATTAAAAAGTTTACATCGCAAAAATTCCCAGGCAAATACTGCTGAAAAAGGCGAAATATTAGAGAAAGTAGTTACTTTCTTATTTGAGAAATCTTCTGTATTTGAGGTATTAGAACGAATTCATACCAGCACAAATGAAATAGATCAACTAATAACCTTAAATTCTAGAGGTAGGGAATTTAAATTGAAGGGTTATATAGATTTAAAGGATGACATTATATTGTCTGAATGCAAAAATTACGAGGAAAAAGTTGGTGTAACCTGGGTAGGTAAGTTTGCATCATTACTTGGAACATCAAATGTAAAACTGGGTCTTCTTTTTTCGTATCACGGACTTACTGGTAAAGGTTGGAATGATGCTGTAGGATTAACAAAAAAGGTTTATCTAAGTAAACCAAAAGATGAAAAAATATTTATATTAGATTTTAATAAATATGACTTTGAAAGTATAAAAAACGGAAGAAATTTATTAAGTCTAATTAAAGCAAAAACCCTTGCTATTCAACTTGATACTAAATTCGACCATTTTATAACAAAGCACCCAGCTGAGAAATAGTCCTTAAACAAGGACTTTTTCTTTTATTGATTATTAGAACAAACGTTTGTATAATTATGTCGAGAGGTGAAATAATTGGAGAATAGTTATGTTACAAGCCACCTGGAAGACTGGGTAACCAATATGTACAAGCGTTTAAATATTCATAGACCAAAAGATATAAACCCTGTAATAATAGCAAGATATTTTGAAATATACATAAAGCAGCACCCCTACCCTTCCAGGTACGATGTAAACGGCCGGTTCAAGGCAATCACCCTAGACTGTAGATCCACACCAAAAGAAAAGTACGAGCAGTTTTTTCATGAGCTTTGCCATATCCTGCGCCACACTGGTCACCAAACGATGATGCCTAATGCATTCCGGGAGCTGCAGGAACGAGATGCCAATAACTTCATGATGTATGCTGCTGTACCACACCATATGCTACACTTCATAGATTACACACAACCTACACCATTACTTCTTAGTGAAATGTCCAACATGTTTCGGGTGACAGAATCGCTATGTCAAAAACGACTGGAAAGAATCAAAAACAGAATTCTCCAGCAATCATATTCCATGGTAAGTGACCAAACAGTATATTACGATTATTAAAACCTGGACTGGAACTTATTGGGCTTTGTGAAGGCAAAATACTTTCATATAATTAAACTGAGGTGAACACTCATGAAAGTAGCAATTTATATCCGCGTCAGCACAGAGGATCAAGCGAAAGAAGGATATTCAATACCTGCCCAACGCGAAAAATTAGAAGCTTATTGTGTTTCAAAAGAATGGACTGATTTTACTATATATGCAGATGAAGGTATTTCCGGAAAGAATATGGATAGACCAAAGCTGCAGCTTATGCTTAAGCATATTGAGCAAAATGAAGTAAATAGAGTACTAGTTTATAAGTTGGATCGTTTATCACGTTCCCAAAGAGACACGTTGACATTGATTGAAGATTACTTTCTAAAAAACAAAGTTGAATTCGTTTCTTTAACTGAAAATCTTGACACTTCTACCCCATTTGGTCGTGCAATGATTGGTATCTTATCAGCTTTTGCACAATTGGAGCGTGAACAGATAGCCGAACGTGTCCGGTTTGGACAAGAAAAGAAAGTGAGGTCCGGAAAATGGAAGGGTGGCATGGCCCCCTATGGATACAGAATTGTTGATAAGAAACTTGTGATTGATAAGGAAGAAGCGAACGTTGTTAAAATGGTTTTTAAGTTATCAAGAACATTAGGTTTTCTCACGATTGCCAAAAAACTAACATCACTAAGCTATAAAACTCGCAAAGGTGGCGATTGGCATGTTGACACGATCCGTGATATTGCAAATAACCCTGTATATTGTGGGTATCTTACCTTTAGTAAAACGGTACAAGAATATAAAAAGCCACCAAGAGAAAAGGAATTATTTGAAGGTGATCACGATAGGATTATTCCAAGGGACGAATTCTGGGAGTTGCAGGATATCCTAGACAAAAGACGCACCTTCGGCGGAAAACGTGAAACAAGCAATTACTATTTCTCATCCATATTAAAATGCGGCCGTTGCGGCCATTCAATGTCCGGACATAGAGCCGGAAATGGTAACAAGGAAAAGGGTTATAGGTGCAGCGGAAAAAAAGCAGGTAAAAAGTGCACAAGCCATATTATTTTAGAGAAGCACCTAGTCCAAACAGTCCTTCTTAATTTAGATGATTTACTCAAAAATATCAAAGGCCCAACTGAAAACAATGAAGTTTCTTCAGATATCCTTAAAGAACTTGAAAACGAATTGAATAACGTACAAAAGTTATTAAAGAAGCAAAAAACAATGTTCGAAATGGATATAATAGATATAGACGAGTTGGTCAAAAAAACAGAATCACTCCGAGAGCAAGAGAAAAAAATACAAGCTGAATTAAAGAGCTATATGACACCAAAGGAAAATGCGGATGAAATTAAATATATAGCAGAGAATATAACATCACTTTGGGAGTATGCCGATGACTACGAAAGGAAGCAAATGATGACTACCTTATTTAGCCAACTTGCGATTGATACGGAAGATGAATTCAAACGGTCATCAACAGATCATAGGAAAATCCTGATTTTATCAGCAAAATAGTTATATGTCTTTTATGGGTGGTGGTACAATTGTCCCATGGGCGCTGATTCCAGCTGCTGCAATCTGCGGTGTTAATCCATTTGAGCTTGCGAGGCGTAACCTTGTACCTGTTGTGATTGGTTTAGTCGTGACAACGGTTGTTGCGATGTTTTTGCTATAACAACTTATTGATGAAGAGTATAAAAAATGCATCAAACAGTGTTTGTATATTCTGTTGATGCATTTTTTTGTATTTGGTTTATGTTTCCGTCTATTATTTTAGTTGTTGAATCAATTTGCCGAACGGATCGTATAATTTAGCCGGATCACCTTTCTGGTTCCATATATATGAATGAGTCCATTTTAGGCTTAATGGTGGATCATCAACTGCGTTGGGACCTGAGGTAATATTTACTGATTCGCTACCATTCAGTATAAATCCATCCGGAAACACAAACGTTTGTTTCCCTTTAACACTTAGTAAAATCCAGCCTGTTAGATTGACAGGCATTTGACCAATATTTTTTATCGTTACGATTTCTCCGTCCAGATCCTTTGCAGTAATTTGTAATTGATTAGAAGTTTCGGTACTTCTTACTGTATCTTTGTGAGACTCCCGTCCAATTGAATAACCTTTCCCATCTGTGTTTATCGTGATTGTTCCGCCATTAAATGTTGAATAAAGAGTAGCTCTCGATGAAAGTAAATCGTTTACAACCTCAGCATGTGGCAAACCAAATAAGTTAAAGCCATATTGTAAAATGGCGATAGCTGGGTTCACAGCCTTTATAAAACTTCTGCTTGTACCTGTATTTGCACCATGGTGGGCTACCTTTAGAATTTCCGCATTCAAATTATAGTGATTTATCAAATATTTTTCGACCGCTACTTCAGCATCAGCAGTTAGCAAAATATCCGTTAAGCCATAGGTTAGCATGATAACGATAGAGCCATCATTTGTTTCAGTAGCTGCATGATCAACATATAAAACTTGTGCCGATACATTTTCATCATCAGAAATATTATGACCAATAGCAGCTGTTTCAACAGGAACGCCTGTTTTTTCGATAGCTTTTAAATAATCGCTATATGCTAAAGTATTGTTTGTTTGGCCACTATCAATCACTTTAGTGACTTTATAGTTATTAATCACATAAGCTGCACCACCAATATGATCAGCATCCGGATGTGTCCCAATAAATGTATCAATATGTGTAATATTTTCTGCTTTTAACGCCGAGTCAATAATCGTATCATGCCGCCCAGCATCGATTAAGGTTGTCTTTCCATTAGGATATTCAATGTAAATGGCATCACCTTGCCCTACATCAAGAAACTTCACAGTCATATTCGGCATACTTGGGGTACTTTGTAACGATTGCTCTAATAAACCTTTAATCGATGATGGATACTGTTTGTCATGAACAATATTTTGGTCATCAGGGTAGCTTCTACCATCTATGTATCTGGTAGCTCTATTCATTGCTTTATTATCTATGATTGATTCATAAGCTGCCAAATTCATAGCAGCATTTGTTACCCCATTTACTTGACCTGCAGGTAACGTAAGTGCTTTATTTAGAAAAAAAGTCATTTGTCCTTGTTTTACAGTATGTTTGGATTGAAATGTACCTTTTGAAAAAGCAGAAATATTTTGCTCAGGAGACACATTTTTATTTTCCTCAAAAGAAGAATCTGGTGACGATATTGCTTCAAAACCAGATGCGTTACCAATATTCTCTACATTTATAGTCATAATTAATAACAAAATTACTGAACTTACTATTATTTTCACAATTAGCTCCTTTATTTCTAGTAATCTAACTAATACTATGATTGCACAGGTTCAATATAACGATATATTCACATTAACACTTAACAAAAAGAAATAGACCGCCTCGCCAAAGGTAATGGTCTATTTCTTGTAACAATAACTAAACTTCAATCTCCATTAACGCTTCTGCACATTTTATACCGTCAACAGCACTCGACGTGATACCCCCAGCATAACCTGCTCCTTCACCACAAGGGTATAATCCTTTGATGTTCGACTCAAATGTCAGCGGATTTCGCTTAATTGTAACTGGTGACGAACTTCTGCTTTCTACAGCTGATAAAACTGCATCATGTTTAATAAAGCCCGGAAGCTTTTTATCCATTTTTTGCAAACCGTCTTTTAAACTATCAACGATAAAATCATCAAGACATTCTCTTAAGTCCGTTGGTGTAACGCCCGGGGTATAAGTTGGCATTATATCGCCAAGTTGTGTACTACCCTTATTTACTAAGAAATCGCCGACCAAT
Organism: Schinkia acidoalkalinis; assembly: GCF_054301215.1. The sequence continues at coordinate 3,603,483 of NZ_CP182573.1, read as the reverse complement.
TGAACTGGTGCAAAATAATTTCTGCCACCAAGTTCAAATGCTTTTCGCTCAAGTTTTCTTTGAAACTCTATTGCCGCCAAAACCTCTCCATTAAAATCATTTGGTGTGACAGAAACAAGCAATGCACTGTTAGCATTTTCACCACTTCTTGCGCTATAGCTCATACCATTTGTAACTACAGCATTTTTTTCTGATGCAGCAGCAACAACATAACCTCCAGGGCACATACAAAATGTGTAAACACCTCGTCCATTGGGAAGATGTGCATTTAACTTATAATCAGATGCACCCAGTAGTGGGTTATTGACACAGCTACCAAATTGCTGTAAATCGATTTCTTTTTGATGATGTTCAATGCGCACACCTACAGCAAAAGGCTTCGGTATCATGTCTACACCTAAATCCTTTAACATATAAAAAGTATCTCGAGCACTGTGCCCAATCGCCAAAACAACAGCATCGGTTTCTATAACTTCCGACTCTCCATGTTTTTCTAGTAGCAAGCCTCTAACTCCACCATTTTCGATAATAAGTTCCTTCATTTTCGTTTCGAAACGGAACTCCCCACCTAGCCGTTCTATTTTTTTACGAATATTTTTAACAACCGTTATCAAAACGTCAGTTCCAATATGGGGCTTTGATAAATAGGATATCTCCTTAGGAGCGCCTGCATCTACGAATTCCTTTAATACTTTTGGAATCCTAATATTTTTAACACCTGTTGTTAATTTACCATCTGAAAATGTTCCTGCTCCTCCTTCACCAAATTGTACATTGCTATTAGTATCAAGTACGCCGTATTTCCAAAACTTTTCAACAGCTATTTTTCTTCGATCTGCGTCCATTCCCTGCTCAACAACAATTGGGTTTAAACCATGTTCTGCTAGTACCAAGGCACAGAACAGTCCAGCAGGCCCGCTGCCTACTACTACAGGACGGGGGGTTTTTTTTGTTTTCTTGATTACATATTCAAATGGTTCGTGGGATGAAACATCTTTTATTCCTAAATAAGATTTCTCGTTTTCAATTTCAACATCAACAGAATAAACAAGCAGAACATTATTTTTTTCCCTTGCGTCGATCGATTTCTTTGAAATACGAAAAGACAATATTTTGTCCTGTTTGACCCTTAGTATTTTCTGAATTTTCCGAGCCAAAAGTTCTTTTTCCTTACTTGGGTCAAAATCAGCACGAAGCTTAATATTACTTATCCTTAACATATCAAATTCCATCCTATATTTATTTTTACCAGCTTTTATCCATATTCTTTATTATTAATTATCGTCTTTTTACCACAAATAAGTTATTACCCTTCCATACCTCCATATTTTACAAGTCAATGATTAACACATACCTCAGTAAACTCATTATTATCCTTTTATTATATCACGTAAAGTACAAATATCCTCTTCCTCTTACAGCAAGAAACAATCCGTTTGATTGCCGATTCTTTAGTACAGACTTTTAAATTTATTTTGTGATCAACAATCTTTTTTATATAATAGAAATAGTATAGAATAACACAACCTATGATTATATGGAAAATGGGGAAACAGTTTTGAAATCAATTAATCTAGTTTCTTTAATAAGCGCGAAAGAAGATTTAAATCCAATAAACTTCGCAAAATATATAGAGCAATTTGGTATAAATCCAAGAATACGTACAGGTGAGATTGAAGATTTAAAGGCTTTGGTTGGGGAATTTAAAAAACGGGCTGAAAAGTTTGATATTTTTAACGATTATTATGTTGGTTTTATGATCAAACAAATAGGAAAAGAATTTGACCTGCTCCGAATCGGTGAAAATAGTGTAATTAATATTGAATTAAAGCTAAAAAGTACCGAGGAAAAAATTACAAAGCAGCTTGTTCAAAACCAACACTATTTAAAATTTCTTGATGTTGATGTTTATAATTTCACCTACATTTCATCAACAGAAAGGCTGTATTTCCTAGTAGATCCAGACAGAATTGAAGAAATTGGATTTGAGATTTTAATTGATAAATTAAAAGAACAAAAAATTAGAGAAATTGAAGATCTTAATGAGTTATTTGACCCTACGCACTATTTAATTTCTCCATTTACTGAAGCTTTCATCGAGGATAAGTATTTCTTGAGTGCCCAGCAAAGCACATATAAAAGAGATATCATCAATTTAACACCGACTGAACATGCGATTTTTGTGTCAATTAAAGGTGGAACAGGAACTGGAAAAACATTATTAACTTATGATATTGCCAAAGAATATATGAGACAATCGAAAAAGGTGCTTATCTTTAATTGTGGAAAGCTAAATGATGGGCATTATAGATTGAAGAATCAGTTTCATTGGCCGATTGAAGCTATTAGTAATTATAATGAAGGGAATAGCCTAGAATTTGATATTCACCAATATGATTTAATCATCTTTGATGAAGCCCAACGAATGTATAAGAACAAATTTTTAAAATTAACGAAACTAATCGAACGGTTTAAAATCAAATGTATTTTTTCCTATGATCCTGATCAATGTCTAACCGAGTTTGAGATTGAAAATAATATTCCTAAATTAATAGAGGAGAATTTGAATCCGCATCAATATGAATTGACAACAATTATTAGGCATAATAAAGAAATTCATGCGTTTATTAATAATTTATTTGATTTGTCAAAGCATGCGAACATCGATAATTATACGAATGTCAGTATTCAATATTTTTCCTCGAAAAGCGCTACAACTAGCTACTTGCTATTATTGCAACAAGAGGGATGGAAAGTAATTGATTACACCAAAGAGCAGTATATTGTAAATCCTGATAATGATCATAAAATTACAGCAGGAGTAAGTGTTCAATATGGAATCGGACAGGAGCTTGATAATGTAGTAGCCGTCATTGATGATTACTTTTATTACAAACGGAATCATAAATTAGACACAAAGGATATTGGACAACCAACGTTTTATCAGCCCACAAAAATGCTGTATCAGAATATAAGTCGAACAAAAAAGAAGTTGCATATTGTTATTCATAACAATTCTGACGTGTTAGATCAAATCTTAAAAATTTTGAATTCCTGACGAATTTAAAAAATGCATCAAAATGAGTTTTTACTCAAATTGGTGCATTTTTTACATAAATCCACTTGTTAACTAATTAAATTTAGCCAATACTGCTCCTACTTACCTTTTCCCTACTCTTATTTTCTGAATACCTTTGATGGATAACTTTAATGAAGGGCGGCAATAGCAGAATAACGATTATAATCCGTAATGTCTGCACAGCAACAACAAAAGTTGAATCTGCATGTAATAACACAGCGGCTGTAGACATTTCAACAACGCCACCAGGCGCAAAAGCTAACACCGATGTAATTAAAGAAATACCGGTAATTACGGAAACTATGTAAGCACAGAAAAACATTGCCATTATCAATAACAGCGTTCCGATTGTGCTTACAATTAAAATTCTTTTTAATCCTACAAACATACTTCTTTGAAATCGTGAGCCGATGCTTGTACCAATTAATATTTGTCCAATCACAACGATCGTATGTGGCCACCAAAAAGTAACAGCTTTATTCGCAAAAACAGTCGAAATTGTTTCAATTATAATGACACCAATTAAACTTCCAATCAGCCATGGTGCTGGTAGTTTTACTCGTTTTCCCAGTAATGCCCCTACTAATGCTACTAATAAAATGGGAAGAGTCCAGATGGACTGGGACCAGTCAAATGGAATCATATCCCCTACAGCAGCATTAGTTCCGCTATTTTGTCCATTCCCGTGTACAGATAGAAAGAGTACAAGCGGAATGATCGTGACAACTAAAAATACCCGAATCGCTTGAACAGCACTTACAACGCCAATATTTGCATTCACCTCTTCGGCAATCGTCGGCATCGTTGCGATACCCCCAGGAGCCGTTGCTAAAAGGCCTGTTAGTGCATCAACATTACTGTATCGATAAAGAAGCACTCCTGTACCGATTGCAAAAAGAATGGAGGAAAAAAGCACGATAAAAACGGTGTACCAATTGTCCTGAAATACCGACATAACCGACATATTGACATTTCTACCCAACTCAATCCCGAGTAAATATTGTCCGAATTGAAACCAGCGTCTGTCGATTCCTTGTTTAAGGCGGATTCCTAACTTTTTAGGCTGTGATAATGATAGAATGCATCCTACTACCAAAGACCCGATCATCCACCCAATGGAAATGCCCAATAACGAGAGCAGCAACCCTCCTATTCCACATAAAAAAATAAACCAGCCTTGCACCAAAATAACAGACGTTTTAGCCTGCATCCCCATTCCTCCTTTCCTTCCATCGTTGATAAACGTAAATTATAAATCATCCAAAATTTATAAATTATTTATAGCACACTTTCACTAATTTTTATAACCTTTTGAACTTTGCGTAATTTACTTTGGATCATTTACTTTAAATAAATCTTGTATTTTAGGTGACGATATGTAATGAAGTAGTAAGCAAAATTACAGGAGGTTTTAATCATGACAAAGCAAAAAAAGAAGCGTGAAGTATTTGATAAAAAGAAAAGTGCAGCACCATTAGATGTTTTAGCAGAGGAATTTGGAAATGAATATGCGGAAGCAACGTCCAGCAAAGAAGTTAATGCATCTGAACACATTGCCCGTCAGCGCTATGATAAATGAAGAAAAGCGTAAGCGCCTTGGTTAAGGCCTTACGCTTTTCCCTGTCTAGCTCCAGCGTCCAACTTTTCTTATTAACTCAAAAATTGATTGATGGCAATTTGGTCGAGCATGGATTCAATATTTAATAATCTTCCCGCATGTTCGTCGCCGAAATCACCGTTATTTTGAAGCTGCAAGAGAGCATCCCTTTCTGTTTCAAGTTGCGATTGCCAGGCTAGAAGTTCTTCATTCACTATTTGCCCATCTCCTTCCAAGAACTTTTTTATAGTTTGTTCTTTATTAGAAATGTTCATACAGTGACAATTCCTGTTATGTAGTGGATTAGCTGTTATGACTTGCAACTTCAACTACATTATCCCAATTAATCATTTTTTCGATGAGTATAGAGACAACTACTCCAACTACAAAGCCGTTGGAGATAAGTGGTTGCAGGATAATTGGCAAATTATTAAAAAGATCACTATTCATATTCATAATACTGATTCCAATTAATACTGGACCTGCTAAACGATAGATTGTTTTCGAATTAAATATATAGCCATTTAGGCTTTTTAATGATGTTCCAAATAACTGTAGATAAGCAACAAAAAGAACTGCATTACCAACCGTGATTGGCATTGTTGCGAGCAATCCGCCAAGATACGGAATAATTCCCAATAAAACCATAATAGCGCCACCGATTATAAACGGTTTCCGATTAAAAATCCTCGTACTTTCCAAAAATCCGATGGAGGATGCAAATGGTGCATAAGATACAAGCCCTAATACTCCTGCAACAAGCGAATAAAGTCCTGTTAACAAATAAGACCTTTTAAACTGCCTTTCATTTGGTCTTTCATTAAATAGACTTGCAGCTGACTGGATAGAAGCAATTGTATTACTTAAGTTAATGATGCTTGCTAAAAATGTAATCATAACAATACCGATATTTAAATTTGGTGTTCCCAATGGAAATAAAGTAATAATTGAAGCAGCAGTACTACTATTAGAAGAAACCTCTGCTGGAAAAAAAATGACGTAAACAATCCAGCCAAAAACCATACCGATCAGGATGGAAAAATTGCCAAGGATGTTATTCCCTTTTATTTTCAGTAAACTAACAAGTAGGACAATTCCAATCGACAACAAGCTTATCGGTAAATCAAGTGTTCCTTCTTTATTGACTTTTATCATGCCTTTAAAAAAGATCAAAATCAGTTGAAATGTCAACAAAAATAAATAAACACTCATCACCATTGGTGTGAAAATTTTATGAAGAAAAAAAATTAGATTAAACTTCACCAATAATATTGCTACGGAACCTGCCAACAACATCCCCGTTGCAATCCCGCCACCGATATCGGAATAACTCATACCCATAGCAGAAGCCGATAAACATAAATTAAGCACTAAGCCCCACATGACACCGGAATGTCCTTCCATCAACGGATAGCGATGTCCAAAATAACCTTGCAGTACACAGGCAATTCCAGTGAAGGCTAATGAGCTTCTAAGCATTGAAGCGATTACATTTGGAGATAAATCAAATGCGGTACCAATTGATACTGGAACAACGACTGTATTGGCAAAAATAAAAAAGAACCATTGTAGTGAAGCAAAAGCAGTGGTCCAACTAAAAGTAAAATTCCCCCCATTTTTCATTGTAATGGATACCCCCTGGCATAAATGTAGATTCAAATGATTCAAGTTAAGTTCAAAAATTATACTACAATATTCGAAAAATTTTCTCAATAAAAAGGCAAAAGGGCAGGCTCATCCTGTAGAGCCTGCCCCTTATTTAACCATTATTTTACATCCCCAGCTATACGCTGTGATTACGTTTCATGATGAAGTTTTTTTGACTTGCTTCCTATTTTTGAACGATACTCTTTCCCTTTATTATTATCGCCACTTTTCATATCTACCCCATGCAGAACATTTTCTGTTCCAAATTCAGGGGAACTTTGATTCATGCTTCCCAATTTCGCTTTTCGATTTTTCGTCAATACTCTCACTCCTTTATCATTACTCCTCCATAGTTTGAATTGGAGTAGATTGTTTCATTCACATAATCTTTTTTAAGGTAGCAAATATTAAGAATGAGAATAAAACGGAGGCGTGGTGTATATTGAAAAAGCTATCCTGGATGACATATATTATGCTTATTTTGGCCAGCTACCGCTTAACCCATTTAATTGTTTTTGATAAAATTACCGAATTCATCCGAAAACCATTCATGACAAAAGTTTATAAAAAAGATGAGGAAGGGCATACCTATACCAAAAAAGTTCCCAAAAATAACCTCGGCTATTTATTAAATTGCTATTGGTGTTCAGGGATTTGGAGTGCTATTTTCATTGGAATCGGCTATTTGCTTTTCCCAAGAATAGTGAGAATAATCACTTTTATACTGTCTATTGCAGGAGCACAGGCTATTATCGAAACAATTGTAGGTGTTGGGTCAAAAACGATCCATTATTTGTCCTATCTCGAAAAACACGAAACCAATAAGAAATAAAATATAAGAAAGTGGTGATTAATTATGGAACAAACATTAGCCTATTTACGTGAAACACTTTCCAATTATTTAAATGAACATGAAATTTCACAGCACATTTACGAAAAAATCAGTAAGAAAGCTTACAATCGGGAGGACGCATTTATTGATGATTTAAATGAGAAAGAGGTAAGGTATTTAAGCGATATTTTGCCTGATGAACTCCGATACGCTAAAGAAGAACAAGACGAAAAACGTTATCATGAACTGAATAATATCTATGGGCGTTTACCATGAATTATTTTTGCAGTATGAATAACATAATCAATAATCCCTCATAGAATACATAAAGACCTATGTATTATTGGAGGGATTATGTATGTACCCATATCAACTTGCACCCGCTAACCAGTACCATTATGATTATCATTATTTTTACAGACAGCAGCAAAATATAGCGAATCGAATTTTCAATTTATTTCGCCAGGAGCATTCGGATATTATCCGTGAATTGGAAGCAAATGGATTAGACAACGAAATGATTAACTATATTCTTTGGACGGTTATTCAATACACATTAACACATGCAAATCAGCATAGTGGCACAATAACCAACCGGACAAATGACATTTACGAGTCTATGCAAAATCAAGTGCCATGGCTTACTTATTTATTTCGGGCCTACCGCCTTTCTACAAACCAAATGAGGCGAATTTTACGAACTGTAATCCGCTTCACATTGCAGAATCTCAGTACATCGTTCTAAAAGGAAGAATATGTTTGAATGAAATAATGGCAAATTCAAATATTAATAATGAATACAGATGAATAAGGAGTTGATTTCATTGGGTCGAGGCAAAGCATTTAACCACAAGAAAAAAGGCCATGAAAGTCAAGTACCAAAACACGCTACAACAGATATGGAAAAACAAAATAAGCTTAAGTAAGAGGTGCTTAAACGAATGCCATATCCACGATACCAAAAAAGACGGAGGCAAACATACCATCCCAATATGCCCCACCATCAATTAGAATTTGCAGAGGAATTAACTGAAAAACATATGGACTTTAAAGAAATGCAGCCTGTCCCACAGCCGAAGGATTATGACGAAATAGAATATTAATTAAAACCTACAAAATTCGAAAAGGGGCTGACTAATCAGCCTCTTTTCTTATAAAGTAAAGATGCTGGCAATTTTGTTCATAAAAGGTTTTTTTCGCAATTGATAGCTTTCAGCAACAGTTATTTTAGTTTCATCTACTTGTGTCAAAAGATCCATTCTCATTTCAAGATAGGATAATCTTGTTTCCAGTTCTTCTAATTCTCCACGATGCTGCAGTATTTGAAAAGATACAATATCATCCGCCTTTTGTGATAGCTGCCTTTCAATATCATCTAATTTAGATAAAAACTTTTCAAACCGTTCCTCCAAAGCATTCTGGGTCGCATTATCATAACTATTCACACGCATAAAAATCCCTCCCGAAACTCTTTTTGATTAAATTCGATGTCTTTTTAAAAGTCCCTTCACAGTTGACAAAACTAGTTTTCATTCGGCAAAAGAAGTGGTTATATACAAAAACACCTTGTTTTCGACAACATCCATTTGTATATATTTTGTTTTTGTAAG